>JBKPJA010000081.1:0-7161 GCA_046730515.1 Actinomycetota bacterium
CGGGCGGTGCGGTCGCGGTCGCGTTCTATGACCGCCGTGCCGCCTGCCCTGCGGATCCCAGCGTTCGGCCGGAGGACGTCGGCCGCTCGAACTTCTGCATCGACGTCTCGGTGCAGCCGTACAAGGACAGCGGCGCCGGTGCCGTGCCCGTCGGGCCGAACGTCCGCGCCTCGCAGTTCACGTGGGACCCGATGGAACCCGCCCAGCACGTCGACGGGCTCGGCCAGATCGCGTGTGCCTCGCACCACGATCCGTGCCTGGTCCGCTCGTTCATCGGCGACTACTTCGGCCTTGCGGTCTCCGATAACAACATCTACACGCTCAGCGTCTCGACGCACTATCCGTCGAGTGTGAATGCGGACGAGGGCGGCAAGGTCTACTACCAGCAGCAGATCCTGGGCACGATCCCGCGCGCCGACTTCGGCGGCGGATACTAACTTCGTCCCGAGGGAGGGCCGCTTTCGTAGCGGCCCTCCCGCTACCTAGACTTCAAAGCATGGAACGCAAGCTTGCGTCCGTGGTCTTCGTCGACCTGGTTGCCTCCACGGAGCTCCTCTCGGGCGCCGACCCGGAGGTCGTCCGGCGCCGCGTGACGACCTTCTTCGACGCGGTCGCCCAGTGCATCCAGAACCACGGCGGCACCGTGGAGAAGTTCGCCGGCGACGCCGTCATGGCGGCCTTCGGGATCCCGATTTCGCACGAGGACGACGGCGAGCGGGCCGTCCGAGCTGCACTGGCGATCGTCGAGCGGGTGCACGAGCTCGGGCTCGAGGCGCGGATCGGGGTCGAGTCGGGCGAGGTCGTCGTCGACCAGGCCGATTCGACCTTCGCCACGGGACAGGCGGTCAACGTCGCAGCGCGGCTCCAGCAGGCTGCGCGTCCGGGCGAGATCCTGATCGGCGCGTCGGTGCACCGTCTCACGGCCGCAGCGGTCGAGGCCGAGCCCGCCGGGCCACTCGAGCTCCGCGGCTTCCGCGACCCGATCATCGCTTTCCGGCCGATCTGCGCAAACGACGGCCCGCGCGCCCTCGGCGGCCTGGCGGCGCCCTTCGTCGGCCGCGAGGCCGAGCTCGAGCTGCTTGAGAACACCTACGCGCGCACGGTTCGCGACCGCCGTCCGCACGTCTTCACGATCTACGGCGAGCCAGGGATCGGCAAGAGCCGGCTGCTGCGAGAGTTCGTCGCCGGTGTCGAGGGCGCGACCGTCCTGCAAGGGCGCGCGCTTCCGTACGGCGAAGGCGTGACGTACTGGCCGATCGCGGAGATGGTCAAGGCCGCCGCAGGAATCACCGACGACGATCCGCTCGAAACCGCGCGTGAAAAACTGCTCGAGTGCTGCGGCGACGAGGCGATCGTCGAGCTGCTCGGAATGGCGTCCGGCGTGCTCGAAGCCGTGGAGGACGACCGCGGTCAGCCCGAGATCGCGTGGGCGGCGCGCGAGTTTGCGAACGAGCTCGCGAAGGTGCAGCCGCTGATCATGGTCTTCGAGGACATCCACTGGGCCGAAGAGCCGCTGCTCGAGCTGATCGACCATCTCGCGCAATGGGTGCGGGAGCGCGCGTTGCTGATCGTGTGTCTCGCGCGGCCGGAGCTGCTCGAGATCCGGCCGACGTGGGGTGGAGGCCGCGTACGTGCGACGTCGATCGAGCTCGAGCCGCTGCCGCGTTCCGACAGCGAGCGGCTCGCCGACGCGTTCCTCGCAGAGGCGCAGCTTCCGGCAGACGTGCGGAGTCGGCTGCTCGACACGACCGAGGGCAACCCGCTCTTCGTCGAGGAGAGCGCGCGGATGGTGCTCGAGAGCGGCGACGGGGCCTTCGATCGCATTCCTGACACGCTCCAGGCGCTGATTGCCGCGCGCATCGATCGGCTTCCCGCGAACGAGAAGGTGATCCTGCAACGGGCATCGGTGATCGGCCGCGTCTTTTGGGTCGGCTCGCTCAAGTACCTCTCGCCGGACTTCGAAGGCGAGCTCGAGGACGCACTCGACGACCTCCTGCTACGCGACTTGCTCACGCGCGAGCAGCGTTCGACCATCGTCGGCGAAGAGCCGTACCGCTTCAAGCACGTCCTGATCCGCGAGGTCGCGTACGGGGCTCTGTCGAAGTCTGCGCGCGCTGAATATCACCGCAAGTTCGCCGAGTGGTTGCGGGAGCGCTCGGACAAGGAGCTGCTCGAGATCCGCGCGTACCACCTCGACAAGGCGACGCATCTCCTCACGGAGCTCGACGGCCGCGCACCACAGGAGCTCGTGCACGAGGCCGCGGATGCGCTCGCCGCCGCGGGCAAGCGCGCGCTCTTCCGAGAGGCGCACCGGTCGGCGCGCAAGCTCTTCCTCCGCGCGGTCGAGCTCGAGCCGACGCTCGACCGGCGCTATAACGCTGCCCGCGCCGCGTGGCGCCTGGGCGACCTACCTGCGCAGTCGAGCGAGATGGAGTTGCTCGCACGCGATGCGGCCGACGAGGGGAACCGTTGGATCCAGTGCCGTGCGCTCGTCGCGCTCGCGGACGCTTCGCTCCAACGCGACGGAGACGCAGTACGAGCGACTGCCCTGCTCGAGGAGGCGCTGCAGGTCGTAGAGCCGGACGATCATGCGGGCAGGTTCCAGGCGCTCGACATGCGTTCGCGGGTCGCATGGTGGGATGGTCAGCTCGGCGCGGCGGAGTCCTTCGAACATGACGCGCTGGAAGCCGCGCGGATGTCAGGCCACGACGACTTCGAGGCGAAGGCAGCGCTCGAGCTCGCGACCATTCACGTTGCACGCATGGACATCGACCGCGCCGAGCCGTTGGTCGAGCGCGCGTCCGAGCTGGCGCAGAAGAGCGGCAGCATCCTCACGCGCGCGAAGGTCGCGTCCACCGCGGGACGACTCGCCGTTGCGCGCTCCGACGACCTCGAAGCGTCGCGCTTGTTCGAACAGGCGCTCGAGCTCTACACCGAGTCCGGTGCCGCCGACGGCATCGCACACTCTGCGAAGGAACTTGCCCGTGTCGGCTGGAGGCTCGGAGACGAGGCCAGGGCGGAGAAGCTCCTTCGCGAATCGATCCGTCTCCTCGCGCCGCTCGAGGACCGTGGAGTGCTCTGCGAGAGCCAACGCCTGCTCGCGCAACTGCTGCTTGCGAAAGGGCGGATCGACGAGGCGGAGAAGCTCGCGGTTGCCTCCATCGAGACGGTCGGGCCTGCGGATCGCATCTCGAACGCCACCACCAAGGTCGCGCTCGCCGAGGTCCGAGCGGCACAAGGAATGGAGAGCGAGGCCCAGCAACTCTTCGCAGAGGCCCTCGAGCTCGTCAGCCAAACGGAGTTCCGACGCATGGACCTCGACGTGCTGCCGCCTTACGTCGAGTTCTTGCGCGCTCGCGGGCGCGACGACGAAGCCGCAGAGCTCGAAGCGCGGCTTGCGACGCTCACGTCGGCGAGTGCCGCGTAGATCGCATTCGTCGACTCGAGGTCCGGCGCCTCGCTGATCACGGTCGCCGGTCGCTCGAAGTTCCGGAGCGCCTCTCCGAGCGGTTCGGCCCTCAGCGTTCCCTCGCCGTAGGGGATGTGCTTCGTCTCGTTTCGGTTCGCGTAGGCGATGTCGGAGAAGTGGATGTGGAACGGCGCGCCGGGCTCGATGATCCCGTCCGCGACCTCGAGCACACCCTGGAACATCTCTGTCATCGTGAAGGCCCCGTCGCTCGTTGCGTGCATGTGCGCGAAGTCGAGCACCGGGCGGACCCAGCCGAGGCGCGCGGAGATCGCGAAGACGTCCTCGGCGGTTCCGAGCTCGCGCACTCGTCCCATCACCTCGACGCCGAACGGAACCGCGCGGTCCTTCTTCTCGAGACGCTCGCGCAGCTCGCCGAGCTGCTCGACGACGGAGTCGATTGCCTCCTCACGGGTGCGACCGAGGAGGAAGCCCGGATGGAAGACGACGAGCTCGGCGCCGGCCGCCCTCGCCACGCCTGCCGAGTGGTCGAGCATCCCGATCGCCATGTTGAGCTTCTTGCCGCGCTCGGCGTGGCCCATGAAGCCGGCGATTGGGGCATGGACGGAAAGGACGATGCCGGCGTCGCGCGCGAGCTCGCCGAAGCGCTCCGCCCCGGGATAGTCCATCCAAAAGCGCGTCTCGAAGTCGATCTCGTTGGCCGTGAACCCGCGTTCCTGGAGGAGCGCGATCGCCGCCTCGGGGCTCTCCTGCGAGGGCACCCGAGCAGGCCCGAACCGAAGCTCTCCCATGGAACCGAGCCTACAAGTCCGAATGCCGTCCGACGACGCACCTACCCTGGCTGCATGGCCTCCGCGCCGTCCCGCATCGACCTGCTGGAGCTCGACATCGACCTCCGCCTCGCCGATCTCTGGCGCGAGAGCTCCGAGATCTCCGAGTGGAACCTCGACGTGGTCGCCGCGTTCCTCCGCGCCGCCTACGGCAAGGGCTACTGCGACGCCCTCACCGAGGACGCACCTGGATCCCTTTGCCACGACCACGGCTACCGGATCCCATCCAGGCGGCCCGCGCCCGCAACCGAGGCCTAACCAAAAACCGCCGGTAAAATCGCCCTGTGGCCCGGGGGAGCAATCCGGCGCGCCTGATCATCGCGCTCTCAGTCGCGGCGGTCCTCGCGATCTTCCTCCTCTACACGTCGATCGCGGGCGGCGGGACTCCGCAGCTGAGGCCGAGCCAGCTCGCCGGCCATCACGGCAAGGTGCAGCTCGTCGGAAAGGTCGTGGGCACGCCGTCCGGTGACGCGCACGGAGCAGGTCTGCGCTTCACGTTGCGCGACGTGAAAGGAGCCACGACCGTCGCAGTGCTGTACCACGGCACGGTGCCTGACCTCTTCCGCAGCGGACGCGACGTGGTGATGCAGGGACGGCTCCGTAACGGCGCCTTCGTTGCGACGCCGAACTCGCTGCTGACGAAGTGCCCTTCCAAGTACTCGCCGGCCCACAACAAGTAGATGCCTGATCTCGGCCGCGCGGCGCTCGTCACGGCGTTCACGTTGCTCGCCTACGCGACGATCGCGGGAACGGTCGCGGCCGCCATGCGCCGCCGCCGTCTCGCCGCGTCTGCACAGAATGCGCTGATCGCCGCCTTCGGAGCCGCGGCCGTCGCAGCAGTCGTCCTGCTTGCAGCGCTCGCGCGTCACGACTTCTCGTTCCAGTACGTCGCCGACCACACCAGCAGGGAGCTGCCGCTCGGCTACACCCTGACCGCGTTCTGGGGCGGCCAGGAGGGATCGCTCCTGCTCTGGCTGCTCGTCCTGTGCGGTTACGGCGCAGCCGCGGTGCTGACGACCCGCCGCGTTGCGCGCGACCTGCTCGCGTGGACGGTACCGGTGCTCGGCTTCATCGCCTCGTTCTTCGCGTTCATGCTCGTCTTCGTCTCGAGCCCGTTCGTGACCCAGCAGGCGCCTGCGGACGGTGCCGGGCTCAATCCGTCGCTGCAGAACCCGTACATGGCGATCCATCCGCCGCTGCTCTACCTCGGTTACGTCGGGCTCACAATCCCGTTCGCGTTCGCGATGGGCGCGCTGCTTTCACGCCGCACGGACGAGCGCTGGATCGTCGCCACGCGACGCTGGACGCTCGCCGCGTGGATGTTTCTCGGCATCGGCCAGTTGCTCGGTGCACACTGGGCCTACGTCGAGATCGGCTGGGGTGGCTACTACGCATGGGATCCCGTCGAGAATGCGGCGCTGATGCCGTGGCTCGCGTCAACCGCGTACCTGCACTCGGTGATGATTCAGGAAAAGCGCGGCATGCTGCGCGTGTGGAACGTCGTGCTCGTCACGCTTGCCTTCTGCCTCTCGCTCTTCGGGACGTTCCTGACGAGATCGGGTGTGATCCAGTCGATCCACTCGTTCGCACAGAGTCCTCTCGGCGCGTGGTTCCTCGGCTTCATCTGTGTCGTCGTCGCAGGTTCGACTGCTTTGATCCTCCTGCGTCTGCCGCTGCTGCGGTCGAAGACGAGGCTCGAGTCGCTCGTCTCGCGGGAAGCGACGTTCCTGTACAACAACCTGCTGCTCGTCGCGCTCTGTCTGACGATCCTCTGGGGCGTCGTCTATCCGCTGGTCTCCGAGCTCGTGCGCGGGCAGACGTCGACGGTTAGCAAGCCCTACTACAACTTCTTCCTCCACACCTTCGGCTTGCCGCTGCTCCTCCTGATGGGGATCGGACCGCTCGTTGCGTGGCGGCGCGCTTCGTTGCGTGCGCTGGGGAGGACGTTCCTCTGGCCGATCGCCGCCGCGCTCGTCGCCGGCGCCGTTCTGCTCGCCTTAGGCGCGGGATCTTCGCGCATCGGCGTGATCGCCTACACGTTCTCCGTGTTCGTGCTCGCGACGATCGTGCTCGAGTTCGTGCGCGGGACGCGTGCGACCGGCTCGTTCACGCGTCTCGTCGCCCGCAACCGGCGTCGCTACGGCGGTTACGTCGTCCACGCCTCGGTCGTGCTACTTGCGATCGGTGTCGCGGGATCGAGCGCCTACCAGACCATCCGCGAGCACCGGCTGTTCCCCGGCCGGTCGATGACGGTCGCCGGCAACACGTACGTCTTCCGCGGCTACGAGACGTTCCGAGGGCCGAACTACAAGGCCATTCGGGCCGTCGTCGACGAGTACCGCGGCGGCGCGCACGTCGCGACTCTCCGTCCGGGGAAGAACGACTACCTCGCTGAGCAGCAGGTCAACAACGAGGTCGCCATCCGCCACAATTGGCTTACGGGCGCCGATTCGTTCCTCAGCGTCGACCAAGTCAACGCGAACGGCAGCGTCGACCTGAAGGTCTTCGAGAAACCGCTCGTCAACCTGATCTGGCTTGCCGGCTTCGTCTTCCTCGGCGGTTCGCTGATCGCTCTCTGGCCCGATGCGCGTGAAGAGCGCCGCCTCGCCGATCGCTACGCCGGAGTGTTCGCAGAAGCATGACCACGGCGCTCGTCATCGCCGCGCTCGTCGCCGTCAGCTGCGTCCTCGTCGTCGCGCTGCCGTTCATCCGTGAACCGGCGACACGCGACGACCGGCTCGGCGCGCCTGGAGAGCTCGAGCAACGGCGCCTTGCTACAGCGGAGGAGCGGGACCGTGCGCTCGCTGCCTTGAAGGAGCTCGAGTTCGACCACCGGACCGGGAAGATCTCGGACGAGGACTATCGCGCTCTCGTCGGACCCCTTCGACACAAGGTCGCCGACGC
>JBKPJA010000082.1:0-7962 GCA_046730515.1 Actinomycetota bacterium
GGCGTCGAAGCTTGCGTCGTCGAACGGCAAGTTCTCGGCCACTCCGATGCGGACGTCGGCTCCGGGAATGCGTGACCGACAGACCTCGACGAACCGCTCTGACGGATCGACTGCCGCGACATTCTCGTCCCCGAGCAGACCTGCAAGTGCGACCGCGAGACCCCCCGGACCGCATCCGACGTCGAGCGCGCTCTGCCCTGCACGGACGCCTGTAACTCGGATCAATCCTGCTGACAGTTCCTTGGCATAGCGACCGACGTGGCGCTCGTAGGCATCGGGCGATGCCCCGCTAACGGCCGACATTCATGCGTCCCGCACGCTCACGGGGAGAGTTTTGCACCCTTTTTGCCGCTTCGTTGGACGGCCGTAGGCCTTGGGAACGCCGCGGAAATCGGGCCAGCATCGTCGGTTAGGACCGCACCGCAGCGATCCATACCCCTGTTCCCGTTTGCGCCTCCTTACCATTTCGTTGTGCTCGCAACTATCGGCGGCCAACGGCAACGACTTCGGCTTGGCTAAGCCATTCTCGTGACCCTTCGACCTGCGTTTGGTTGCCCTCGTTTGCGCCTGCTCTGCTCCACAAGTGCTCCATTCCTGCCAGGCAGGGAATCACCACCGACGCGTTGTTGTGTGTTCTCAGCCTTGGACGGCTGAGTGCGCTCCGGCTACGACGCGTGCCGCGGTGACGCCGCCGTCCATCAGGAAGTCGCTGCCGGTGATGAATCCTGCTTCCGGTCCGAGTACGGACTCGCGCGCGTCAACGTTCTTCGTCGACTGGGACAAGGCAGCGGACGACTCGGTCGCCGTGCTGCGGAGCGAAGCGGGCAAGAACCCGCACGACCGCGATCTGTCGGATCTCGTCGGTGAGCTGTCAACGCGGAGTGACGAGTTCCGCACACGCTGGGCACGCCACGACGTTCGTTACCACGACACGGGGAAAAAGCGGCTTCACCATCCGCTGGTCGGAGAGCTCGAGCTGATGTTCGAAGTCCTGACGCTCGTCGCGGATCCCGACCTTGTCCTCTTCGCCTTCACCGCAGAGGTGGGATCGAAGAGCGAGGAGGCGCTCCATCTGCTCGGCAGCTGGACGGCAACCGAGCCGATCGTCGCCGACCGCGGCTAGAGAGACAAGAGCGATGGAGATCACACGCAGCAGTCTCGACACGGGACGCGGACCGAGCGAACGGTTCACCGGTGATGTCCACGTCGACACGATCGCCGCGCCGTCAGGCGACTTCCAGATCAGCGCCGCACTTGTGCATTTCACGCCGGGCGCCCGCACCGCCTGGCACAGCCACCACCCGAACGGCCAGACGATCTTCATCGTCGAAGGGATCGGCCTCTGCCAGCGCCGCGGCGGACCCGTCGAAACCATCCGGCCTGCCGACCGTGTCTTGTTCGAACCAGGCGAGGAGCACTGGCACGGCGCCGCCCCGACCCGCTACATGGTGCACATCGCAATGCACCAGCCCGACGCCCAGGGAGTAACCGCCTCCTGGGACGACCACGTCACGGACGCCGAATACCTGGAACAGCCGACGGCCGGCTCCTAGCGAGACTCCACCTGCGGCGAGAGCCTGCACGCCGCGCTGTCAGCATCGCTCAGGATCTCTCCTGTGTCTGACACGGCGGCAAGCACTATCGATCGCGAAGAGCACGCAGTCACGCCACTCGAGCTGCTCTTCGACCTCGTGTTCGTGTTCCCCTCCGTACCATCCAAGCCCGGTCGCAACCAGCTGCAACCCACGGCAACGGTTTTCGCCTGTTCTGGCCGTTTTCGGCCTCTTCGGATTTGCGACCGGTTGCCGGCGTTTGCCACCAACGGGGCTCCATAAGGGCTCCATCCTTTGTAATCAGTCCAGGCAACAGAGTCGTCGCTTATCCTCAGCGTGGACCCCTTCTCTGTTAGAGAGGGTGTCAGCGGCGAGTGCGTCGTGGTGCGATCGCCAGGAGCCGGTGGCGATCACGGCGATGAACTTCTGCCCATTCATGGTGGGTCGGCGCGGTGATTAGCCGGTCTGACGCGCTCGCTACCGTGGTCCACGAGCTCAGGCATCTGCGTCCCGGGCTTCGCCCAGTGGCCCGGGCCCCGCCGGCTCGCAAACCCAGAAACGCGCTGAACGTTCAAGCTCTGATTCAGCAGCGGAATAGAGTTTCGACACCCTTCACGCGTCTGTCCGTGCGCACGCGGGCGAGGATGCAAAGCTGCTTGTTGTCGCGCCAGCCCCCGACACGTCTCCCGCTTGACTGGTTGACGAACGCCGGGGACGAGGCGCGAAATTAATGCACGCCAAGGGTCTCATCACCGATCGGGCCGGCTAGTCGATCAGTCGTTGCTGCGACCTGAGCGCCGGGCTTCGAGGAGGTCGGCGTCGGCGCGGGCGATCAGGTCTTGGAGGCTGTCGGTGGGTTCAGCCTGGGCGAGGCCGACCGTGATCGAGTGCTCCGCGTTGACGGCGGCCAGGGTTGTGGCGATCTTCTCGAGGCGTGCCGCGGCTTCTGGTGCCTTGAGGTTCGGCATTGCGCAGACGAGTTCGTCGCCGCCGTAGCGCACGATTACGTCGTAGGGGCGGACATTCGCGCGAAGCGTTTCGCCGACTAGCTTTAGCAGCGCGTCGCCGGCGAGGTGGCCCTGACTGTCGTTGAGGTGTTTGAGGCCGTTGACGTCGACGAATGCGAGCACAAGTGTGGCGCCCGTGCGATGTGTTCGCTCGAGCTCGCGCGCCATCTCCTCGAGGCCGATCTTGCGCGTCCATGCGCCTGTCAGCTCGTCCGTCGCTGCCAGCTTCAAGTTGTCTGCGAGTTCGGCGCGGTTTTGGAGCGCTTGAGCTCGGTCAGCGGCTGCGGCTTCTCGGTCCGCTGCCGCCCGGGCGCGGTCGTCGGCTGCCTTCGCCCGATCGGCCGCCGCGCGTGCCCGATCCCGCTTGGCCCGGAACAGAATGTCCTCCCGGCTTGCGTCCGTGTCGTCTTGCAGATCGTGCAGACGAGCGAGCTCATCGCGGCCCAGCGCGCCACGATCGCGAAGCGCGGCAGCCCGGTCACGATCCTCCGCCGTTCGCAGCCTCGCCGCCGCGCTCTCGTTGCGTAATGCCGACACGGCGGCACGGTCGTCACTCGATCGTTTGCGCGCCAAAGCGCTCCGGTGATGGGTGATTGCGCTGCCACCGGCCGCGAGATCATCGTCGGCAGCGTGCTGGTCCTCATCCGCACTTCGCTGATCGCTCTCACTCGCCGTGTGGTCGTGATCCGACCACGTCTGATCCTGATCACTCGCCGTCTGGTCGCGCTCACTCGCCGTCTGATCGCGCTCACTCGCCGTCTGGTCGCGCTCACTCGCCGTCTGGTCGCGCTCACTCGCCGTCTGGTCACGGTCACTCACGGCGAGAGCATGGCTCTGATCGTCCAGACGTGGAATGAGTTCAGCGCCACAGATCGGACAGCTCGAAACTTCGGACGCCTCCCCGCAGGCCGGACATCTCACAACCTTCGCCATCGCCTGCCTTTCGCCGGGGCGTGCTCGCTTGGATCCCGAATTGTAGCCGCGTCCTCAACTGCGGGTCTGCTCTTTCACGTCGCCGTGGGCGACGGTGAGCACGCAGGTTTAGTTCACGTGCGCCGCAAGGTGCGGCTGAGTCGCGCTCGCAGCCCACCGCCTGGGGTGAGGTTGATCTCGGCCTCGAGGTCGCGAAGCTCGTGCTGTGCCGCCCGGAGTGTTGCGTCGGCCTCGTCCTGGTCTTCAGCCAGGCGCGCCAGCTTCTGCGGCGCGTGCTCGGTGACGCCGGCTCGGTCGAGCGCTTGTGCGTCGCTGCTCAAGCGATACGTCTGTTCTCGCTTCCGGCTCAATCCCGGAAGCGATTCCCAGAGTGCGGCGCGTTTTTGCCGTAGCTCTTCTGACTTGTTGTCGCTCATGTCGTCTCCTCAGCGTTCGTGCGGTCTGGCGGTGTAGCCGCCCTCGCTCTCCCAGTCATGCATCGCCGCCGCAGCGACGAGAAGGGGTTGCGCTTCGGCGATTTTCGATTCTGGGTCGTGTGCTGCTGGGTCGGGCGGTTTGCGCACGAGGTGCAGCTCGGGCCGGCTCATGCCAACGCTCTCCGGTTCCTCGCGGCTCAGTCTGTAGGCGGCATAGGAAGAGAGGGCTTCCAGGTCGTGGCGACCCCGCGGGGGGAAGTAGCGGCCGGAGAACCCTTCCCAGTCGAGTCCCTGCGCGGCATCCGCTGGTGAGGTCGCTTCCGATCTGCGTCTGTGTCCAGATCGCCAGCGGGTATCGAACGGCCCGTGTTTGCGTGAGGCTTCGACGCTCATCAGGGTCGGGGCGTGCCGGGCGCGGAACAGTGCGGACAAAGCAGCTGCGTGTCGGCGCGCGCAGCGAGGTAGCCGCGCAGACCGTCGCCGACGTCTTGCCAACCGCCCGCGAACGTGATTCGGCCGCACACGGCGCAGCGCTCGATGGCGGTAAACGAAGAACGTGTCGCTTCGCGACCATTCTGTTGGACGTCCATCTGTCGAACACCTCCCCACGAAAGCGGGAGGGCGCGGAAGCGTCACCGGGTTCGCTTAGCTGTTCAAATCCTAGCAGTCAAAGCGGTTTCCCGTTCTGACCGCCGGCGCCCGAGCCTTTCAGAATCAGGCGGGAATCACGCGTACGCTCGCTCTAGTCGACGCGCACGACAAAGAACGCGATCGCGACGTATTGGCAGGCGGCGGCGACAATCGTGAGTGCGTGGAAGAGTTCGTGGTAGCCGAACACAGTCGGCAGCGGATCGGGCCGGCGTCGTGCGTAGACGACCGCGCCGGCGGTGTACGCCAAGCCGCCGGCGAGGAGCAGAGTCACGGCGGCCGGGTGCAGACGCGCCAGCAGTTGCGGCAGCGCTACCACGGCGATCCAGCCAAGCGCGATGCCGATGAGCGCGGCCAGCCATTTCGGTGCGGCGATCCAGACGAACTTGAGCACGATCGCCACGGCGGCGCCCGTCCAGACGATCGTTAACACGGCGGGTCGCCAGCCGCCGTGGAGGACAAGCAAACAGACCGGTGTGTAGGTGCCGGCGATCATCAGGTAGACGCCTGCGTGATCGATCCGGCGCATCCATAGGCGCACCTGCGGTGTCCACGTGACCCGGTGGTAGAGGGCGCTCGCGCCGAAGCAGGCCGCAACCGAGCCGGCGAAGACGGCCGCTGCTGCTTGCCTGCGTGCCCCGTCAGCACCAACGATCAGCAACGGCGCGAGCAGGAGCGAGAGAAAGAACGCGGCCTGATGCAGCACGCCTCGCAGCAGCGGTTTGCCCGTTGCCGTCGCAGCCGAACCTGCCATCGCCGGCGACGATAATGCCGATTGCACCGAGGACACGATGTTCAACGACCGAGCGCGCTCTGAAACCGCCGCTCGTCTGCCTGTCGGCGCGCCGGCGGCCAGAGGTGATTAGCCGCGCGCGGTCCGCGGTCGGGTGAGATTGCGGCTATGGTGCATGTGCGTGTAGACCTAGCGCGGAAGCCGCTGAGGCTCCCAACTTTCCTCTTCGACTTGCGAAACCTGGCCTGGGCGCAGCAGGAGAACTCGACTCGAGTTCTCCGACCCTGAACGAAGAGAGTTAGGAGCAACACATGTTTGCGACCGTGAGACGCTACGAAGGCATCGACGCGAGCCACAAGGACGAGTTGACGAAGAAGGTCGGCGAGAGTTTGGCGCCGCGCCTGAGCAAGCTGCCCGGCTTCAGCGGCTACTTCCTGATCGACACCGGTGAGGGTGTCATGAGCTCGATCGGGCTCTTCGACACCTCGACGCAGGCCAACGAGTCGACTCGTGTCGCATCCGAGTGGGTGCGCGACGAGAAGCTCGAGAGGATCCTCAAGACTCCGCCGAAGGTGACGGACGGAGAGGTCATCGTCCACAAGACAAACGGAGCCGTTCGGGCGTAAAAGCCCAGGCTCGAGGCATGGAGGGCCCGCATCCGCGGGCCCTTTTATGCCAGGGAAACATCTAATGAAGACGATCACAACGGCTGCGTCCGTCCGCAAGGCGGACTCCTCCCTCGACGCGACGCTCAATCCAGTAGTGCTCGACTCCGGGGAGATTGTCTCCTGGGGTGTTGCATTTCCGAGGCCGGGACGGGTGACTCGAAGGTCAGAGCTCGCAGAAGGAACCGGAGACGAGTCGCGGCCGATTGCGTTTCGGTAAGCATTAGCGAGTCCGCGCACTCAAGCGCGAGCTCGGACGCTTGAACCAGGATACGGTGGCGGCTTGCGGGACCGCACGCCCAAGCAAGCCTTGCGCGCTCTCGCGTGCAACGCCGGCCGAGGGCCTTCGTAGGCTTTGCAGAACGCCCGTGCCATGGAGACGTGATCGGGGCGCGTCGGCGCGTTAAGGGGCGCTCTGGAAGGACGAAGCGGAACCTGTGAACAGCAACAGCAAGACCGACCCGCTCCGCTACCACCGCAAGTATGAGCAGTTGTTCGCGCCGTTTGGCGGAGACCGGATCGGGCGTGGGATCGAGGCGATCAGTCGTGCGCTTGGCACGCCTCAGTTCGTGATCATCGGCGCGCTCGTCGTGACGCTGTGGCTGGTCGCCAACGGGCTTGCGTTCGTGACGTTCGACCGCAAGCCGTTCATCCTGCTCAATCTGATCTTCTCGGCGCAGGCGTTCTTCGCGGCGAGCTTCATCCTGATCGCGCAGATCCGTCAGTCGGCCCGTGATCACGCGGTCGACGAGGCGGCCGCCCTCCACCGGGAGGAACTCGCTCGCGAGCAGACGCAGCGGCAGGAGCAGATGCAGCGGCTGCTGGAAACGAACACGACGCTGACCGAGGAGGTCAGGGCGCTGACTGCCGAGATCCACGCCGCAGTCGCGCGCAAGGTCTGACGCCTCCCCTTGTGAGGTTCGAAATCGCAGGCTGTGGGCCCTGTTGGAGCAAGAGTCCGATGGTGTTCGTCATCGACGGCCGAGCAGCGCGGTCTGTCCGACTGGCCCCGAAATTTGCGCCTCGCAGCGGATTGTGATCCTCAGCACTAATCTTCAGGTACACTGAGCGAGCGCGTAGACCTAGCGCGGAAGCCGTCGAGGCTCCGAGTTCCTCTCCGACTTACACACAAGGTTTAAGTGCATCCAGCGGACCCATTCTCGGGTTCGCCGTCGCAAGTCGAGAGATGGAGGCAATCACATGTATGCGACCGTCCGCCGCTACGAGGGGATCGACAAGGTGCGCTCCGAGGAAGTGACGCGAAAGGTTGGCGACAGTTTGCTGCCACGGCTTCGCGCGTTGCCCGGCTTCGGCGGCTACTACCTGATCGACGCCGGCGGCGGCGTTCTGACCTCGGTCGGGCTGTTCGAGAGCTCGGCGCAGGCGCACGAGTCGACGCGGCTGGCTGCACAGTGGGTGCGCGAGCAGAAGCTCGAAGACGCACTCCCGAACACGCCAAAGATCACAGCCGGCCCGGTGATCACCTGCGAGTCCAGCAGCAGGGCCGCCACGAACGGGGTTGCCGCGCTCGCATAGCGCTCCGCAGACGCCCGAACCAAGAGAGAAGTTTCTTCCAAGGAGGTTTTCATGAATCTGCAGCCGCTTGGTGACCGCTTGATCGTCGAGGTCCTGGATGAGGAGGAGCTGACGGTGAGCGGGATTGTTCTGCCGGACACCGCGAGGGAGAAGCCGCAGCGCGGCCGCGTGTTGGCCGTCGGACCCGGAGCCCGCAACCAGGAGACGGGGGAGTACATCGAGATGGACGTCGCCGAGGGCGACGAGATCGTCTTCTCGAAGTACGGCGGCACCGAGATCAAGCTCGGCACCGACGATGTTCTGATCCTGCGTGAGTCCGACGTGCTCGCCAAGGTCGTAAGCACGGGTGGTAAGCGCAAACGCAAGCTCGCGGGCGCCAGCGCATAGCTCGCACTTCTGAGGAGGAAATGAGATGGCTCACAAGGAGCTGAAGTTCAATGAGGATGCGCGTCGCGCGCTCGAGCGCGGCGT
>JBKPJA010000083.1:0-8175 GCA_046730515.1 Actinomycetota bacterium
CCTCCACCAGCTCCCGACCGGGGCACAGCTCCTCCATCCCGTCGCCACCTACGGGCACAGGGCGGGTGAGGTGGTCGTCGCGATCTTCTTCACGCTCGCCGCCACGTGGTACTGCGTCTCGGAGCGCGACTCGATCCTCAAGCTCCTCAGCGCGCTCGCACCGGAATCGAAGCGCGAGCAGGCGCGCGAGACGTATCTGGCGATCGACAGCCGCCTCGGCGCGTACACCCGGCTTCGTTTTGCGATGGTCTTCGCGGTTGGAGCGGTCCTCTCGGCCGGCTTCTACGCCATCGGCCTCAACTACTGGCTGCTCGTCGGCGCGTTCGTCGGCCTGATCGAGATCGTGCCGGTGATCGGCCCGCTCTTCGGCTCAGTCCTCGTCTTGGCCGTCGGCATCCCACAATCCGTGCACATCGCGGCTCTGTCCCTACTCTGGCTCGTCGCCGTGCGCGAATTCCAGAACTACGTCGTCAACCCCCACATCGGCCGGACAGTCGGGCTCTCGCCGCTCGTCACGCTCCTGTCCGTCGCGGTCGTGGGCGTGCTCTTCGGCGGGTTCGCGGTCATCCTGGCGGTTCCGTTCACCTCGGCCGTTGCCACGCTGATCGACGTCCTCGTGCTCGGCCACGAGCCGCCCGCCGCGCAACCTCGCCGCTCGCTACGGCTACGCAGCCCGCAATGAGTGGGTCGAAGGCCGCCGGTCCGCCGCAACGGCCGGTGCTCTTCGTCAACCCGAGGTCCGGTGGCGGCAAGGCAGCGCGCGCCGGCCTCGCCGAGCAGGCGCGCGAGCGCGGAATCGACACCATCGTCCTGCACCCGGGCGACGATCTCGCCGCGCTCGTCCGGCGCGCCGTCGAAGCCGGAGCGGACGCACTCGGCGTCGCCGGCGGCGACGGCTCGCTCGCAGTCGTCGCGGCAGCCGCCCTCGCCCACGGGCTTCAGTTCGTCTGCATCCCCGCCGGCACCCGCAATCACTTCGCGCTCGACCTCGGCGTCGACCGGCACGACCTCGTCGGCTCGCTCGATGCGTTCACCGACGGGATCGAGCGCCGCATCGACGTGGCGGAGGTGAACGGTCGCCTCTTTCTCAACAACGTCTCGCTCGGTGTCTACGGCGACGCAGTTCGGCAGCCCGCCTACCGCGACGCCAAGGCACGCACGCTGCTGGAGACGGCGGCGCGGGTTCTCGGACCGAGTGCGGCCGCAACCGACCTCGAGCTCGTCGACGACCTCGGCCGTTCGCATCGCGACCCGGCCGTCGTGCTCGTCTCGAACAACCCCTACGCAGTCGAGCCGCCGCGGGCGCCCGCCACCCGCCCGACGCTCGAGAGCGGACAGCTCGGGATCATCGTCCTCGATGCGCCCCGCACCGGCCCCAGCCCGGGGCGGGCGTGGACTGCGGCGCGCTTCGAGGCAACCGCCTCCGCGCCGGTTCACGCCGGAGTCGACGGCGAGGCGGTCGACCTCACCCCGCCCTTCCAGTTCGTCATCAGGCCAGCCGCACTCCGGGTCAGGATCTCGTCAGCGCAGGCGGGCGCTCCAACGTTCGCGCGGCCTCCCTAAGAACGTCGAATCCCGCCCACCGTCCGGTCAGCGGGCTTCGACCGCTGGTAGCCGTCGCTAGCGATCAGGAGACGTGCAGCTTCTCCTTCAGCTTTCCGACGCGCTCGTCGACATTGGCGTGAACCTCGGCCTTGCGCTTCTCGCGCACCGTCCGCCGCGCTTCGCGCGCCGCGGCCTCGGCGGCGTCCTCTGCCGCCTCGAGCTCGGCCATCACCTCGCCGACTGGCCGGCGCGTCACCTCACCGTCGAGCTTCTTCATCTCGCCGTCGAGCACCTCGACCGCCGACTCCTCCACGCTCGCGATCACGGCCGTCGACTCCGGCGGAATCGCCCTGCCGAGAACCGTCAGCGCCTCGTCGGACGTCACCGCGCGATCGACATCGAACGCGCCGCCCATCATGGCGCCGGCGCCCCAGCCGAGCAGGACGCCGACCGGCCCGCCGAGAACGCCGACGAGCATCCCGATCAGCGAACCGCTCGCCGTACCGACGAGGCCGACGTTGTCGGCGCTCTCCGGCATGCGCAGCTCACCCGAAGCGGTGCGTTCCACGATCGCCGCGGACTCCAGGCCGATCCGACCGCTGGCGTCGCTCTCCTTCAGAACGCTCAGCGCCTGGTACGCCTTGCTCGGCTCCGTGAACCGAATGACCACCACGGTTTCCTCAGCCATTGCTGCTCCTTTCGTTCGAACATCTCTGACAGCCGCACTCTGTCGCGCCTCGATGCCAAACCACTGCCACGCACCGCCACGCGAGTGCCACCAGACGACTCGAGGTCGCGATCAGCTGCCGGATAGACCGAGTTCGGCCTGCGCCGCCCGACCTTCGGCCTGGATCGGTAGTCGTAGCGCTTCGTCGCGCTCAGTCAGATCAGCCGGCGCACCGACGGAGGAGCATGAGCAACGCGACCTTGAGTCCGCGCAGATTCGGCGCACTTGCTGCTGCTCCCAATTGCGGTGGTGCGAGAGAATCGAGCTGCGACTCGGGAGGATTAGCGCTGTCTTCATCCCGTCAGACGAGGTTTCAAGGCCGATGTCTACGTCGCGAGCGTTGTTGGAGCTGGAGTTTCCGGGCGTGAGGGATTTCGACGATCCGCCGCTCAAGTGGCGGCGGCTGTTTGCTGAGTGTTTCGGAACCTTTTGGTGGTTCTTACGGCTGCTGGTGCTGCGACGGTCGCGTCGCCGAGCCATGGGGCGGTCAGCCGTAGCGCGGCGGCAACCGTGCCGGGGTTGATGGTGCTCGCGATCATCCTTTTCGTGGGTGCCGTCTCGGGTGCGCACCCCAATCCCGCGGTGAGTGTCGCGTTCGCGCTCCGCAACGACTTCCCGTGGCGTCGTGTACCGGGCCATCTGTTCGCTCAGCTGCCTGGCGCGGTTGCCGCCTGTTTGTTTCTGTGGGCTGTGCTCGGCAAGCACGGCTGTCTTGGCGCGACGGAACCGGGTAGCGGTATCGGCGGTTGGCAGGCGATGTTGATCGGAATCGTCTTGACGCGTGGCTTGGCCAGCACGGTTCTGGGAACGGCTTCGCGGCCGCAGAACGGTGGCGCGCTGTCGGCGCTCGGTGTTGGCGGCTACGCCGCGCTCACGGGGCTGTGGGCCGGTCCGGTCAGCCGCGCCTCGATGAACCCGGCCCGCTCGTTCGGTCCCGATCTGGTCTCGCTGGACTTCTCGAATTATTGGATCTACGTGATCGGGCCACCAGCGGGCCGTCGCCGCGACGGCGATCGCTGGGTGCTGCGGGGTCGCGACGATGCGAGGATCCCAGCAGAAGGCCGTCTCGGTCTACGACGGATGCGTTCACGTGGCAAGCACTGAGCCCGCCCCAGGAGTGCCGGCGGCAAGCACTCCGTCTGGGCGCGCCGCAGAAGGTAAATCTGCGCGATCGAAGACGCCGCGCTCGAGCCACGCCACTCTCGACCTCGCCGACGATCGAGACGCTCTCGGGTTGCTCGAGGCGCAGGCCCGGTCGCGTGTCGCGGAGCTCGTGCCGATCCGCTACGGGCGCATGCTCGCCTCGCCGTTCGCCTTCTTCCGGGGCGCGGCCGCGGTGATGGCGCACGATCTCGCCGGCTCGCCGTCTGCCGGTTTGTCGGCCCAGCTCGCGGGCGATGCGCACCTGCTCAACTTCGGTGGCTTCGCCTCGGCCGAGCGCGATCTGGTCTTCGACCTGAACGACTTCGACGAGACGCTTCTGGGGCCGTTCGAATGGGATGTGAAACGATTGGCGACCAGTTTCGAGATCGCGGGACGCGACCGCAGCTTCGCTAAGAGCGAACGCACGAAAGCCGTGCTCGCGGTCGTGCGCTCATACCGCGAGGCGATGCGCCGGTTCGCCGCGATGGGCGAGATGGACATCTGGTACGCCCGTCTCGACGCGAACGCGATC
Source organism: Actinomycetota bacterium (assembly GCA_046730515.1). Lineage (GTDB taxonomy): Bacteria > Actinomycetota > Thermoleophilia > Gaiellales > Gaiellaceae > 3-1-20CM-4-69-9. Next base: position 3,948 of record JBKPJA010000083.1, read on the forward strand.
GACCGGCAGCTGCAGGCGGTGCACGACCGCAAGCTCGAACGAACTCTTCAGCGAGCCGAAGCGAAGGCGTATGAGCACGACCGAATGCGGGCGCTCGCCCAGCTGACGCATGAAGTCGACGGCGAGCCGAGGATCGTCTCTGAACCGCCCTTGATCGTCCCGCTGGCAGAGCTGGCCGACGCTACGGACGACCCGAATCTCGAGTCGACGGTGCGAGAGCTCTTCCGCCGCTACCGCCGGACACTCTCCTCCGATCGACGCAAACTCGTCGATCGATTCCGTTATGCAGATCTCGCACGCAAGGTCGTCGGCATCGGCAGCGTCGGAACACGCTGCTGGATCCTCTTCCTGCTCGGACGCGACCAACAGGACCCGCTCTTCCTCCAAATCAAGGAAGCCCAGCAGTCGGTGCTCGAACCCTTGCTGCGGCGAAGCCGCTTCCCCACGCACGGCCAACGGGTCGTCGAGGGACAGCGACTGATGCAGGCCTCGAGCGACATCCTGCTCGGTTGGGTCCACTCCGACGAGGAAGTCGACGGCGGCGCGCACGACTTTTATGTCCGCCAACTGTGGGACTGGAAGACCTCGATCGACGTCGAGACGATCGCGCCCAAAGGGCTGATCGTGTACGCCAACGCCTGCGGCTGGACTCTCGCCCGTGCACACGCCCGCTCCGGAGACCCGATCGCGATCGCCGCCTACCTCGGAAGTGGCAACACTTTCGATCGCGCCGTCGCCGAGTTCGCCTCAGCGTATGCGGACGTGAACGAGCGGGATCACCGCGAGCTTACTCAGTCAGTCTCCGACGGCCGCATCACCGCCGCGCAGAACGTGTCGCGTTGATGAGCCGTCAAGGTCGTAGGGTGAGTCCGCATCCAAAGCTACTCGCTTATCGTCTCGCCTAGCTGTCCTAGCGACGAGCAGTCAGACGTGCGCCGCCTGCACTGACGACGCGTCGTAGGTTCCGGTGGGCCCGGGAAGCCCGCGAAATGCCAGCTCTTCGATCCGTTCCGGCAGAACCGGGTGCTGCTCGATTGCACCGTCCCGAGCTTCGAGGCCGAGGACGACGCGCAACAGGAAAAGCGGAGCCCCGGTCGCCCACGCTTGGGGACTGCACGCCGTCGGATACTCGACGGGGTAATCGGTCAGCGACCGGTTGTAACCGGCGAAGGTCTCGGGAAGTCGTCCGAGGAAATACTGCGCCGCTTCAAGAATCGCGAAGGCGATCGTCGCGGCCTCCTCGTCGTAGCCATAGCGGCGCAGGCCCGCCGCGATCAGCGAGTTGTCGTGCGGCCAGACCGTTCCCTGGTGGTAACCGATTGGGTTGTAACCGCCGTCCCCTTCGGCCATCGTGCGTACCCCCCAGCCCGAGAAGAGCCGCGGTCCGAGCAGGTGCGCGACAACCTGGTCGGCACGGTCGTCCTCGACGATCCCGCTCCAGAGCAGGTGGCCGATGTTCGACGTCAGCGCGTCGACCTGTTTCTTGTCGCCGTCGAGCGCCAGAGCGTAGTAGCCGCGGTCATCGAGCCAGAAGTCGTCGTTGAACGATTGCTTGAGCGCGTCAGCCTGGTGCTCGAGCTTCTCGGCGAGCGCATCGTCGTCCCAAATCTCGCGTGCAAGGCGTGCACATCGGCGCCGTGCGTCGTAGACATATCCCTGCAGCTCGCAGGTTGCGCGCGGCAGCTTCGCGAGCGTGCCGTCAGCGTAGAGGATCGAGTTCCAGGAATCCTTCCAGCACTGGTTCTCGAGCCCCGTCTCCGTGTTGCGGCGTTCGTACTCGACGTAGCCGTCGCCGTCGCGATCTCCGTATTCGTCGATCCAGGCTAGCGCCGCCCGGGCATTTGGCTCGAGGCGTCGCACACGGTCCGCGTCGCCGGTGAAGCGCTCGTACTCGTCGAGCAGAATCAGGAAGAGCATCGTCCCGTCGGCGCTGCCGTAGTACGGCGAGTGCGGACGCTCCTCGAAGGCCGTCAGTTCGCCGAAGCGCAGCTCGTGCAGAATCTTCCCAGGCTCTTCGTCGCGGAAGTCGTCGCGGCGCGTTCCCTGTAGCGAGGCGAGCACATCGAGCGTGCTCGCGGCTAATTCGGGGACGATGTGCAGCGACTGGTAGCTCGTGATCAGGCTGTCGCGGCCGAAGAGCGTCTGGAACCATGGCAAACCTGCAGCGGGAACGGCCACCTTCGAGCCCTCGCGCGGATAGAAGCGCAGCGCCGCCAGGTCGACCAGGCTGCGCGCGTAGGTGAACTTCAGCGGCTCCCAATCGGTCTCGAGCTTCGGGGACACAGCGAGCAGCTCCGAAAGCCTCGGATGCGTTCCGAGCTTCGCGCGCGAGGGGGCAGGCGGCCGCCGCTCCTCATCCGGGCGGTAGCGCGTTCGCTCGTGCCCAGTCGGCGTGCCGTCGACAGCCGTCACAACTTCGATCCACATCGTCCAGCTGCCCTGTGCCGCGATCTCGGGCCTGAAGGCGATTTCGTCCTCAGAGATCTCTGCCTTCTCGTCGTGCGGCCGGATCCACGTCTCGCGGATATAGCCGCCGCGTTCGTAGCCGAGCACGAGCATGTCCTCGTCAACGCGGCGGAACGTCGTCCCTGGCCTGTCGATCGTCGCATCTTTGACTTGGAACAGATCCGCGAAGTCGGCGCCAACCGCGATCGCGATCTCCGGTCGAATGGGCTCCGTCCCGTGGTTCAGCACCGTCAGCTCTTCGAAGAACCCGTCGCCGACGACCCGCCGGCGAATCACCGACAGCTTCGCGTCCGTGTACTCAGAGCCGGTACCTGGGACGAGGAAGAAGTCAGCGGAGAACGACTTCGTGTCGTTGGTCGACAACGGATCGAGCGTCTTGCCGTCGATCGTCAACAACCAACGCGATAGGTAACGCGTGTCTCGGTGGAAAAGACCGTGCGGCTCGCCCGGGCCCGCGTCGACATCTCCGTTGCGACGCCCCACGACGAAAGTGTTTCCCTCGAGAACACTGACCGTATTGCTGTTCATCGTCATGGCTGATCCATACAGTCGCAGTCGCTGGCGGCCACTATAAGCCGGCCGGCGACGCTTGCCGCGATCACCGGAGTCAATTGTTGGACCGTGCGTTTGGATCATACGACGATTTGCTCTGACGACATATGTTGCTGCCCAGCTCGCGAGCAGATCGAGCGACTGTGCCGACCGTGACCCTGGCTCTGCGATGTAGACGACGAGCATCAGACCGGCCTCGGCCATCACCTCGAGCCTCTCGAAGTTGAGTTCGAGCTCGCAGACGATCGGGTGGTTTAACGTCTCGACGCCGTGGGGTGCACAAATACGATCCCGCTGCAAATCGACAGATTTGCTCCGGTCGAATTTGTGAACCCCACGCCATGACGCGCGTCAGTAGTAACCGACAAGAGCGTCATTCCGCTCGCGACGCTTCACCCGCAACAGACTCGCCGAACGCGCGTCGCGTGAGTGGCTTCGCTGAGCTATGGAGTGAACCGGGATCGAACCCGTTAGGCGGCTGGCATCGCGCGCGAACACAGGTTCATGGCCGTGCTCCGTCGGGGGCCACTGTCTCCCAGGGCCTACAAGCGTGAGTGTCGATGACCACCTCTCAAACAGAGAGGGGGGCCAAGCCGGGGATTGAGCGACGAGATCTGTTGTCTCGACGGATTACAAAAGATGGAGCCCTTATGGAGCCCGTGGTTGCAAACAGTGGCAATCAGTCGCAAGTTGGCCGCGGCCGAAACTGGCAAAAACACGCGGAAATCGTTGCCGTGGGTTGCGACCAGTTGCGACCGGGCTTGGATGGTAAGGATCGTGTCGATGCGACCTCCCTCTTGCTAAAGAGGGGGTCACCTTCCTGGCTCCGGAGGGGGTCACCTTCCTGGCTCCGCTCGAAGCTAGAAGCGACGCGACTCCTGCAAGCCCGAGGCCGTAGGACTCGACGCAACGACTCTACCCGCCCACATCCGACCGTCAAGAACGGACGCCGCGCGGGGACGCGAGCGTTGCGCGTCCGATGGCACGAGCACGAGCTTTCCCTTCGCGGCCGCGCTCTCGAGCAGCTCGTGTGCGCGCCGCGCCTCGGAGAGCGGCAGGCGCTCGGCAACGACGGGATGGATCTTGCCCTCGCGGAGCAGCTCGAGCAGCACGCGGAAGTCCTCCCGGAACCATTCCGGGTCGCGGGGGCCTCCACCCACCGGAAGCGGACGGCGAGTTCCCCTCGGAATGACTTGGTGGCCTTGGCGGA
>JBKPJA010000084.1:0-3139 GCA_046730515.1 Actinomycetota bacterium
CACGGCGACACCGGGATCGCCGGGCTGATGACGCTTCCGGACAGCTCGATCCCGCCGCACTGGCAGCCGTACGTCGCGGTCGACGATCCCGATGCGACGGTCGCGAAGGCGAAGGAACTGGGCGGCACCGCGTTGCTGGAGCCGATGGACGTGCCCAAGGTCGGCCGGCTCGCGGTGCTGCGCGATCCGCAGGGCGCGACGTTCGGGATCATCAACGGAGAGCCCGAGTCGTAGGTTTCTCGGCCGGCCGCCGCTCTCCAACGGGCGGCGGCCGGCTGCGTCGGAGTTACATGTGTTTGCTCTTCGCCATGCTCGGCGTTCCGTTCGCCTTGAGCACGAGCCAGATGCCACCGTGCATCACCGCGTGCTGACACATGATCTTGCCGTGCTTGTCAGCGGAGTAGAAGTAGAGCGGGTGATGGTTGTAGGTCACCTGCAAAGAACCGTCCTTGCGCTTGGTCGTGCCGAGCAGGCTCGCATTGAGTCCGGGCCCGACGGTCGGTGCGCCCCTCGTCAGCACCGGTGGCCACGCCGTCGCGCACAAGCCGTAGCACGTACTCGTAGGAGTTTTGTCCCGACCGAACATGTAGACGACGTTGCCGTTCGAGTCGAAGATGACTTTTCCGAACTCGGACTTGTGCACGATCAGCTTGGCATGTTCAGGCGTCGACGCTCTCCCCGCCTGGGCCGAACCGTCGCCTGCAACCAATGCTGCTGCAAGCGCGACCAGGATGATCAACGCGAACGTGCCGCGCCTTCGAGTGAGCACTCGTTTCATCGACAACCCTCCCTTTAGGACTGGATGACCGGACAGCGGAAGTCCGCGTCTCCGGCCCGCGTTACCGTCACGTCGCCTGCAGCCTGTGCTGCGAAGACCGCTTCGTCGGACGTAAGCAGGTATGGCGTCACAGCGGCCTTGAACGTGACGAGATAGACCTGCCAGCTGCCGCCGTGGTAGGGCCCGTCGCCTGGTGCGACCCCCGCGATTCCGAGCTGGCCGGACGCGCCGTTCGTCACCTTGTAAAACGGATCGGTTCCGGTCCCGGGAGCAATCGGCGCCGGCGTAACCACTGTGCCGACGATCGAGCCGTCGTGGAACAACTGACCTGTTGCCGTCGTCGCCGTGGCGGGTACCGCTGCGAGCAGTGCGGCACCGGCGGCAACGAAAGCGGCGAGCGAGAAACGCATACCGCCCTCCTTGATTCGCTTTCGCAAGGACGCTAGGCGCCGCTTCTTTCGCCGCGATTACAAGCTCCTTAAGAAAACCGTTTTCAGAGTCTCGTAAGAACTTGCGGGCAGAATGGCACGCATGGAGACGGTTCTGGTAGTCGACGACGAGCCGACGATCCGCGACGTGGTCGTTCAATACCTGCGGCGAGAGGGCTACGCCACGCTCGAGGCCGGCGACGGCGATACCGCACGCGACCTCCTGGAGCGCGAGTGGCCGAGCCTGGTCGTTCTCGACCTGATGCTCCCCGGCACCGACGGGCTCGCGCTCTGCCGTTGGATCCGCGACCGTTCCGAGTTGCCGGTGATCATGCTCACCGCCCGCGGGGAGGAAGCGGATCGGATCGTCGGGCTCGAGCTCGGCGCAGACGACTACGTGACCAAGCCGTTCTCCCCGCGTGAGCTTGTCGCGCGCGTCCGCACGGTCCTCCGCCGCAGTAACGCTCCAGACCAGCCGCATGAGCGTGTTCGGTTCGCCGACCTCGAGATCGACGCGGCAGCGCGCGAGGTGCGAAAGCGCGGGAACGCACTCAAGCTGACCGCGCGCGAGTTCGACCTCCTGCTGTTCCTCGCTCGTCATCCGCGCCGCGTGTTCTCACGCGATCAGCTCATGAGCCGGGTCTGGGGCTACGAGCCCGCATTCGACAGCGGGACGATCACCGTGCATGTACGGCGGCTGCGCGAGAAGATCGAGGACGACCCTGCACGGCCGCGACATCTCGAAACGGTCTGGGGGGTCGGCTACCGCCTCGCGCCGTGATCGACCTCGCGCTCGTCGTGGCGGCCTCGACGTTGGTCGCAGGGATTGCCGGCGGTCTCGCGTTGCGCCTCTTGCCGAGCGTGAGCGCGCGCCTCGCCGGTTTGTCCTTGCTTGCCGTCGCGCTTCCACTCTGCGCGGTTCTCCTCTCGGGTGCGGTCATGTTCGAGATGGGCGGCGACGTCGTGATCCTCGCCGTCGCAGCAGCCTCCTCGACGGTGGCGATCGTCGCGGCGCTGCTGATAGGCAGATCGATCACTGACCCGGTCGACCGGCTACGGGCGGCGTCAGGTGCCCTTGCCGGCGGTGACCTCTCTGCACGGGCACCGGAGCAGGGTCCGTCGGAGATCGCGGAGCTTGGCGCGGCGTTCAACGGGATGGCCGCGCGACTCGAAGAGTTGTTCGACGCACGTCGCGAGCTCGTCGCGTGGGCAAGCCACGATTTGCGCACACCGCTCTCCGCGATTCGCGCGATGATCGAGGCGGTCGAGGACGGCGTCGCGCTGCCAGAGCAATACACGGAGGCGTTGGCAGACCAAGTGCGCAGGCTTAGCGCGCTCGTCGACGATCTGTTCGAGCTTGCGCGCATCGACGCAGGAGTCCTGACGCTGGAACTCGAGGATGCTTCCCTTGCTCCGCTCGTCGACTCGTGCGTACGCGGATTGGAAGCGGAAGCGGGGCGACGGAACGTCCGGCTCGAGACTCACCTCAACGGAGTGCAATCGGCACGGTGCGCGCCCGAGAAGGTCGAGCGCGTTCTCCTCAACCTGCTCACGAACGCCGTGCGACACACACCGTCCGACGGGTCGATCGCCGTACTCGTCGAGCACGCCGACGAGGAAATACGGGTCAGTGTCGAGGACTCCGGCGCAGGAATCGCGCCCGAGGACACGCGCCGGATCTTCGACCGCTTCTGGCGCAGCGACCCCGCCCGCTCTGCCGGCGGCTCGGGTCTCGGCCTCGCCATCGCACGCGGGCTCATCGAGGCGCAGGGCGGACGAATCTGGGCCGAGAACCGCCCTGAGGGCGGCGCGCGCGTTTGCTTTACGCTGCCTGCCGCCTGACGCCAACCGTCCTCCAGCATCTTCGTGCGCTCGAACCGCTCGCGGTCGGAGTCGCGACCGAGCTGTTCGACGGCGGGAGCTGGCCGGAGCG
>JBKPJA010000085.1:0-7950 GCA_046730515.1 Actinomycetota bacterium
CTTTACGTACGCGTCGAAGCTCAGTGTCTGGTGGTCGATGAGGCCGTGCCGCGCGTAGGGGCTGATCAAGAGGCCTGGCACGCGCAGCCCGTAGCCGTTCTCGTCCACGGACGTCGGCACGACGTGGTCGTAGAACCCGCCCCAGTCGTCCCAGGCGAGGAAGATCGCCGTGGAGCGCCACTCCGGCCCGCGCATCGCCGCGTTGATCAGGTTCGTCACGTAGGTCTGGCCCGCGGTTACGAGCCCCGGCGGATGCTCGCTGACGGCACCCGTCGGATTGATCCACGCGACAGCCGGCAGCTTCCCCGCCTTCGCGGCCCCGAAGTAGTAGTGGAGTGACTGGATGTTCGCGAGCTGGTTGTCCTGCTGCACCGTCGTGAAGAACGGCAGCGGATTCCAGATTCCGGGCGTCTTCGCGTTCTGCTTGATTGCCTCGCAGATGATCGCGGAGTCGTCCTCGCAATCCGGCTGCGTCCCCGTGAAGACGTAATACCGCCAGCTGACGTGATGCTTGTGCAGGAGGTACGTCAGGTCGGTCCACGCGTAGATCGGCGGAATGTGCCGCGTGTTGCCGCGCTGGTCCGGCGGCGAGCCAGGGCTCTGCAGCGCGTTGACGCAGCTGAAGGGATCCACGCTCGTGCAGCGCGCCGACCATTCCGAAACCATGAACAGATGCTCGGGGAGGGACCACGACGCGTTCGGCTCGAACATGTGGTCCTGGAGGACGAAGTTGCGCGCGTACGTCCAGTAGTTCGGGATGTCGGCTCCGTCGTGGTACCCCATCACGTCGGGGTTGACGGCGCGCTGCGAGCAGATCGGATTGTTCGGATCCTGCTTGCAGCCCTTCACCTTCGCGTTCTCCGCGCGCGCGACGAAGCCGTCCATCCTGCCGCCGTTGACGTCGGCGACCGCGTCGGTCTGCCCGTGCGGACCGCCGGCGTTCAGGTCCTGCGTGTCGTGGAACGGCTTCTCGCAACCGCCCGTCGCCGGGTTGGGAACGCACACCGAGAAGCCCCCGTCGGCGCTGCGCGGAATTCCGTCGGCGCCGGGATACGTGCCGAAGTACTGATCGAACGACCGGTTCTCTTGCATGATCACGATCACGTGCTTGATCTTGTGGATCCCGACCGCCGCCTTCGGCTTCTTTTTCGGCGGCGGCGTCTTGGCCTGGGTCTGCGCGCTGAGGGTGAGAGCGCCGGCCACCAGCAAGACCGGCACCACCAGCGAGAGGAGAATCCGGCGCATGATCGCCTTTTACCCGCGAACGTTTAGCTCAGTGTTAAGTCTTCGGAGGAATTACGTTAGAGCTGTGACGTAGACCTTCCGCTCCCGGGGCCCGTCGAACTCGCAGAAGAAGATCCCCTGCCAGCGCCCGAGCGCGAGCTCCCCGTCCCGTAGAGGCACGAGGATCTGCGGGCTCATCAGGGAGGCGCGGACGTGCGACGGCGCATTCGGCCCGTCCGGGTCCTCGACGTGCTTCCACTTCCAGTGGTCGTCGACCACCCGTTCCAACGCGGACTCGAGGTCGCGTGCGACCGCCGGATCGGCTCCCTCGTTGATCGTGACGCCGGCGGTCGTGTGCGGCACGTACACGAGCGCGGCCGCTGCGCCGTTCGCCCCGTTCAACACGTCCTGAACCTGTCGCGTGATGTCGATCAGCTGCGTACGCCGGTCCGTGCGGAGACTGATCTCCTGCATGGCGGTATCCTAGTCCGCTCGTGCCGCCTGCCCCGATGTCAGACCGCGAGCTCGACGCCTTTCGCGAACAGGCCGACCGCTTCATCGCGGAACTGGATGAGGAGTTCTACCTCCACTACGCGGGACGGAAGGACACCTTCGACCTAACGCCGATCTACGAGCGGCACAAGAACCTCACCGAGCCGCAGGTCGTCACGTCGATCGGACTGTCGGTGAACGGCGGCGACCGTATCCGCGAGCTCTGGCGCTTCGCGTGCGAGGGCTATCTCGGTGAGCTGACACGTGACCACGCCGAGAAGCTCGCGATGCTCGAAGCGGAGATCCAGGTTCCGTACAACGGCGAGGAGATCCCGTTTCGGATGGTGCGGTCTGCGCTTGCCAACGAGCCCGATCGCGCAACGAGGCAGGAGCTCGATACGCACGCCAACGAGCTGCTGGACGAGCGGATGAATCCGATCCACCTCGAGGCGTCGGAAATAGTGCAGCGCGCTGTCCGCGACCTCGGCTTCGACAACTACCTCGAGCTCTATCGCAAGGCGCTGCCGTCCTCCGCGCTCGACGATCTCGCGGTGCAGTGCCGCGCGCTGCTCGACTCGACCGAACGGCTCTGGGAGGACGCGGCCGACCGCCTCTTCCGATCGCGGGTGGGTGTTCCCCTTTCCGAAGCGCAGCGCTGGGACGTCCCGCGGCTGATGCGCGCGCCGGAGTGGGACTCGCTCTTCCCCGCCGATCGAATGCTGCCCGCGCTCGAGGCGACACTCGCGGACCTCGGCATCGACCTCTCGTCACAGGAGAACGTCGAGCTCGATCTCGAGGAGCGGCCGAACAAGAGCCCGCGGGCGTTCTGCGCGCCGATCGAGATCCCGGACCGCGTCGTGCTCGTCATCCAGCCGATCGGCGGCCCGGACGACTGGCGTGCGCTCTTCCACGAAGCGGGACACACCGAGCACTTCGCCAACACGTCGCGCAACCTGTCGATGGAGGAGAAACGTCTCGGCGATAACGCCGTCACCGAGGGCTGGGCGATGCTGATGCAACATCTGACGGACGACCCCCAGTGGCTGACGCGCCGGCTCGACTTCCCACGCGCGCGCGAGTACGAGGTCGAGGGGGCGACCACTCTCCTCTACTTCGTGCGCCGTTACTGCGCGAAGATTCTCTACGAGATCGAGTTCCACCAGGCGAGCGACGTGACGACGATGCGCAACCGCTACGTCGAGCTGCTCGGCGACGCGCTGAAGATCGAGCCGACGCCTGCGAACTACCTCGCAGACATCGACTCCGGCTTCTACGTCTCCTCCTACCTGCGGGCATGGGGCTTCGAGGCACAGCTGCGCGCCTACCTGCGCGAGAAGTTCGGCAACCGGTGGTTCACGACCCGCGACGCGGGCTCGCTCTTGCGCGAGCTCTGGGGCGAGGGCCAGCGCCTGCGCGCCGAGGAGCTCTTGAAGGACGTGACCGGGTCGACGCTGGAGATGGAGGTGGTCGCCGACCGGGTCAGAGAAGCGCTGGCCTAGACGACCGGCCAGGCGCCGCGGTCCGGTTAGGTGAATAAGCTTTATGCATGGCTCGGACTCGGGTCCTGATCGCAGGCGCAGCTGGCCGGGACTTCCACAACTTCAACCTGGTCTATCGCGAACGGCCTGAGGTTGAGGTCGTGGCGTTCACCGCCACGCAGATCCCGAACATCGACGGCCGCGTCTACCCCGCCGAGCTCGCGGGATCGTTGTACCCGGAGGGGATTCCGATTCTCCCCGAGTCCGCGCTCGAACAGCTCGTCCGCGAGCACGAGGTCGACGAGGTGGTGTTCGCGTACTCCGACGTGACGCACGAACACGTGATGCACCTCGGCTCGCGTGCGCTCGCTGCCGGCGCGTCGTATCGCTTGAACTCGCCGCGCGAGACGATGCTCGCGTCGTCGAAGCCCGTCGTCGCGATCGGCGCCGTCCGCACCGGCTCGGGCAAGAGCCAGACGACGCGCCGCGTCGCCGCGCTGCTGCGAGAGTCGGGCAAGCGTGTCGCGGTCCTGCGCCATCCGATGCCCTACGGAGATCTGACGGCGCAGGCTGTGCAGCGCTTCGAACGCTACGAGGACCTCGAGGCGGCAGACGCGACGATCGAAGAACGCGAGGAGTACGAGCCGCACATCGCGGAGGGCAACCTGGTCTTCGCGGGCATCGACTACGAGCGCATTCTTCGCGCCGCGGAGAAGGAAGCCGACGTGATTATCTGGGACGGCGGCAACAACGACACGCCCTTCATCCGCCCGGATCTGTTCATCGTCGTCGTCGATCCGCATCGGCCCGGTCACGAGCTCCGCTACCACCCCGGCGAGACGAACCTGCGCATGGCGGACGTGTGCGTCGTCAACAAGATCGACAGCGCGCCGCAGGAAGGCATCAATGCTGTGCTGGAGTCGGTACAGACGCACAACCCGGCGGCGAAGATCGTCCTCGCGGCGTCGCCTTTCGACGTCGAAGGAGACGCGGAGGAGATCCGCGGCAAGCGTGTGCTCGCGATCGAGGACGGTCCGACGGTGACGCACGGAGAGATGACGTACGGCGCCGCAGTCCTCGCCGCGCGGCAGCACGGCGCCGCCGAGCTGATCGATCCCCGCCCTTATGCGGTCGGAACGATTGCTGAGACCTTCGCCGCCTACCCGCACGTCGGCCCCTTGCTGCCGGCAATGGGCTACGGCAAGCAGCAGATGAAGGATCTCCGAGAGACGATCCGCAAGACGAGCGCCGACCTGGTGCTGATCGGAACGCCGATCGACCTTCGCCGCCTGATCGACTTCGACACGCCTGCACTGCGAGTCACCTACAAGCTGCAGGAAATGGGCGAGCCGATGCTCAAGGACGTCCTCGCCGAGAAGGGTTTGTTGGAGACCGCGCTGGTGTGATTACGGTGGTCGCACTTGGCGGCAACGCCTTGATGCGGCCGGGCGAGCGAGGAACTGCCGCAGAACAGCTCGCCAACCTCCGCCGCGCGATCGGAGCGCTCCGGCCGCTGCTCGCAGAGGACGGTCTCGTGATCACGCATGGGAACGGCCCACAGGTCGGCAACGAGCTCATCCGCCAGGAACGCGCCGCGGAAGAGGTCCCGGCCTTACCGCTTTGGCTCGCCGTAGCACAAACGCAGGCGGAGATCGGCGCCTTGATCGCAGCGGAGCTCCGTCCTGCGGTCGAGCGACAGGTCGCGTGCGTTCTGACGCACGTGTGTATGGCGCCCGACGATCCTGCGTTCGACCGGCCCACGAAGCCGATCGGCTCGTTCTACACAGCCGAGCAGGCGGAGCAGCTCCGCAGCGAGCGCGGTTGGACGATGACGGAGGACGCGAACCGCGGACACCGCCGTGTCGTCGCGTCACCGGATCCGCTCGAGGTCGTTGAGCTCGAGTCGATCCGCGAGCTCGTGCGCGGCGGCGCGATCACGATCGCCTGCGGTGGAGGCGGAATCCCGGTCGTTCGTCGCGGCGGGCGGCTGAGCGGCGTCGACGCGGTGATCGACAAGGACCGCGCGTCGGCGCTGCTCGCACGCGAGCTGGGGGCGGAGCGGTTGCTGATCCTGACCGAAGTTCCCGCTGTGTACGAGAACTTCGGTCAGCCGGATCAACGTGAGCTGCACGAGCTGTCGCGCGACGACGCGGAACGACTTCTGCCGACGCTCGCGGAAGGCTCGATGGGGCCGAAGGTCGACTCCGCGCTCTCGTTCGGCGGCGAGACATTGATCACGAACTTCGACGCGCTCGATGCAGCACTTGGCGGCAACGGTGGGACGCGCATTCGCCCGACGACGACCTAGGATCCTTCAGACGTGATCGCCGTCGCAGATAGTCTCAAAGGTCGCTCGCTGACCCGGATCGCCGACTGGAGCCGGGATGAACTGCTGCAGGTGCTCGACCTGGCGGACGAGCTGAAGCGGCTCCAAGAGGCGGGCGAGGAGCACTACCTCCTCCCCGGCCGGACGCTCGGGATGATCTTCCAGAAGCCGTCCACGCGGACGCGCGTCTCGTTCGAGGTTGGCATCTACCAGCTCGGCGGCGTCGGGCTCTACCTCTCGGCGTCCGATCTTCAGCTCGGGCGTGGCGAGACGATCAAGGACACCGCCGTCGTCCTCTCCCGCTACCTCGACGCGATCATGATCCGCACGTACGCTCAGGCCGACGTCGAGGAGCTCGCCGCGCACGCATCCGTATCGGTGATCAACGGGCTGACCGACGAGGCGCATCCCTGCCAGGCGCTTGCCGACGTGATGACGATCCGCGAGCGGTTCCGCCACTTCGACGGCATGAGAGTCGCGTATTTCGGTGACGGGAACAACGTCTGCGCGTCGCTGATGGTTGCCTGCGCGAAGCTGGGAATGGACTTCATCGCCGCAACGCCGCCCGGTTACGAGCCGGCGGCAGAGGCCGTGCGCATCGCGCGCGAGGCAGGCGGCAACGTCGAGCTGACCGGCGATCCGCAGGCAGCGGCTGCGGGCGCGGACGTCCTCTACACCGATGTCTGGACGTCGATGGGCCAGGACGCGGAGCGCGAGCGACGCTTGCGCGACCTGCGCGGATACGGCATCGACGCCGCGCTCGTCGCACGCGCCAACGATGCTGCGATCGTCCTCCACTGCCTGCCTGCGCACTACGGCGAGGAGATCACCGAGGACGTGCTCTACGGGCCGCAATCAGCCGTCTGGGACCAGGCCGAGAATCGCCTGCACGCCCAGAAGGCCCTGATGGCGCTCGTGATTCGGTGATTCCTCTCCGAGACAACGTCCCGACGCGGTCGTTCCCGTACGTCACCGTCGGGCTGATCGTCGCCAACTTCTTCGTCTGGTTCTGGGAGCTGAGCGGCCGCGGCGTCGACTACCACGTGTTCAAGGACGGCTACTACCCGTGCACCTTCAACCACCATTGCCGGCCGGTCGAGATCGGCGGCATGGTCTTTGCCCACCACCTGCCTTGGTACGAGGGCACGTTCACGGAGATGTTCCTGCACGGCAGCTGGATCCACATCCTGGGGAACATGCTCTTTCTCTGGATCTTCGGCAACAACGTCGAGGACGCGCTCGGCCATGTTCGTTTCTTCCTCTGGTACCTCGCGGCCGGGATTGCGGCAAACGCGCTGCAGACGTTCATCACGTTGCACTTCGGGACGTCGACGGACGCGAGCATCCCGAACATCGGCGCGAGCGGGGCGATCGCGGGGGTGCTCGGCGCATACTTCGTGCTGCTGCCGGGGGCCAAAGTGCTGACCCTGATCTTCTTCGGCCTCATCTTCATCCGGGAGATCCGCGCCGTCTGGTTCCTCGGGATCTGGATCCTGCTGCAGGTCGTGCAGGGCGGCCTTGGGCTCTATCGCCCGAGCCAGACCGGCGGGGTCGCGGTCTTCGCCCACATCGGCGGCTTCGCGTTCGGGCTGCTGACCGTCTACCTCGTCGCCAGGCGCCGGCCGATGAGGCCCTCCTACTAGGCGATGGTCACGGCCCTCCACGCGATCGCTCTGGCGGCGACGATCGTGGGGGCGATCGTCCTGGTGGTGTTTTTCCTCGGGCCCCGGGAATAGGCGTGCGATCGACGCGTTGAAGAAGGCATGACCCTGACCCAGATCCACCAGGAGATCGAGCGGACGAGCGAGCGGCGGACCGAGCTCTGGAACGAGCTCTCCCACGGCTTCGACGCCGAGGCCGCCGGCGAGCTCAAGCGTCTGAGCGACAGGCTCGACGCGCTCTGGGACGAGGAGCGGACGCTGAAAGCGGCCCTCCGCTTCGGCGACCGCGACAAGATCGTCGCCAGGGCGCGCGTCGAGGAACGACTCGAGCGCGCCGCCTAAATCTCTCCCTTCCCTCCGGGAGTTGCCGGCCTCGGACGAGGGATGCACAGCATCCTCGCCGGGGCCGACAACCCTTCGCGATGAGCGCCGACGACGCACGCGACATCCTGGCGGAGGTCAGCGAACAGTTCGTAGATCTCGAGGATCTCGAGCTCGACGAGGAATTCGACGAGCCCGAAGACGCCGGCTGAACCGCGTCTACACTGTCCCGCGCCCGGGGCGTTAGCTCAGCTGGGAGAGCGCCGGCTTTGCAAGCCGGAGGTCACCGGTTCGATCCCGGTACGCTCCACTCCCCTTCGCGAACAGCCGAAGGAGGTCGTCATGGACAAGGATTACGCCCACTTTTGAGCCAATGAGCAAACGGCGGCGCGGGTTATCCCTCGGAGGCCGCCGTCAAGCGCGGCGATCGCGAGATCAACGGCAAGGA
>JBKPJA010000086.1:0-16592 GCA_046730515.1 Actinomycetota bacterium
AGGGAGCCGGCGTCGGCGACTCGCTCGTCGTTGAGGCCGTCGATCGGATCACGCTGATCGTCGCTCAGCCGTCGAGTACGAGTCACTGAGATGCGCACGTTCCTCCCCGAAGGATGAAAGTGGGCTTCTCGTCAACTGGCCCTGCGGCCAGAACGCTCCGGCCCGAGCCCGCAACCCACCGACGCGTGAAGGCGCGTGAGGCGAGGAGCTCCGGCCAACGAGTTCGATTGCGGGGCCAGCCCTTTGGTCAGCGCCCTCCGCGGGCCCGAAGGGACTCGCCATGACTGCGGCACTGATCATTGTCGCGATCGTCCTCTTGCTGCTCGTGCTGTTCTTGCTCTCCGCGATCAAGGTGATCCGCGAGTACGAGCGCGCGATCGTCTTCCGGCTCGGGCGCCTGTATCCGAATCCGAAGGGCCCTGGTCTTTTCTTCCTGATTCCGATCGTTGACCGGATGGTGAAGGTCGACCTCCGCACGATCACGCTCAACATCCCGCCGCAGGAAGTGATCACGAAGGACAACGTCCCCGTGCGCGTGAACGCCGTCGCCTACTTCCGCATCGTCGCGCCGAACGACGCGATCGTGCAGGTCGAGAACTTCATGGTCGCCACATCGCAGATCGCGCAGACGACGCTGCGCGCCGTACTCGGGCAACACGTGCTCGACGAGTTGCTCTCGGAGCGCGAGAAGATCAACGCGATCCTGCAGGAGATCATCGACGAGGCGACCTCGCCGTGGGGGATCAAGGTCTCGATCGTCGAGGTCAAGGACGTCGAGATCCCCGCCGGCATGCAGCGGGCGATGGCGCGCCAGGCGGAGGCAGAGCGAGAGCGGCGCGCGAAGATCATCAACGCCGAGGGGGAGTTCCAGGCCTCGGAGCGGTTGAAGGACGCCGCCCAGGTGATCGAGCAGCACCCGACAGCGCTGCAGCTTCGCTATCTGCAGACGCTGCTCGAGCTCGGCGGCTCACAGTCGACGACGATCGTCTTCCCCGCACCCGTCGATCTGATCCGACCGTTCATCGAACGCGCCGACGCAAAAGCCAAATAGCGCGACCAGCGAATCACGACCCTGCACAGCAAACGCCAAACGCGGACATCTATCCGGGTGCTGTGGTTGCCGAGAACTCGGTTCGAGATCTCTCGAGTCGTCAGCGTTGCGGAGAGCTCTACGCGCAGCGAGCACAACAGTTTTGTCGGCGCGACCGCTTTTCGGCCCGTTGGGTGCACAAACTCGACCGTCACGCTGCGGCTTCGTATTCGTGAAGCAGGCCGCCGAGGAGGTCGCGCCGCGTGACCTGCAGCTGATGAAGAGTCGCAGTGAGTGGAGGATCGACTCCCGTGCTGTGATCGGGTGGTCGCAGATCGAGTGCTCGGTGTGGACGCCGCTGGTTGAAGTGGCGCACGGAAACGCGCAGGACGTACTCGAGCTGGTGGCGGCCAAAGATCAGGAGCCGGTCGAGGCACTCGCTGCGCACACTGCCGACCCAGCGCTCAGCATGGGCGTTCGCATTCGGTGCCTGGATCGGCGCTCGGACGATCTCGATGCCTTCGCTGCGGAAGAGGCCGTCGAAAGCGCGGCTGAACTTCGTGTCCCGGTCGTGAATCAGAAAGCGCGGCCGCGGGCCGCAGTCGTCTAGATCCATCAACAGGTTGCGCGCGCGCGGGATCATCCAGGGGTGTCGGGCTTGTTCGTACATGCGACGTATTCGACCCGACGCGTCCCGATCGAGACGAAGAACAGCACGTGCAGCCGCGCAGCCAGACGGTGTCGACCGTGAACAGGTCGCAGGCGAGGATCGTGTCTGCGTGCTCGCGTAGGAACGACCGCCAGCTGGAAGCGGCGCGTTCCGGTGCCGGCGGAACGCCGGCGCGGGCGAGCACGTTGCGCACCAGCGTCGCCGAAACCGAGACTCCGAGTTTTCGTAACTCGCCGACGATGCGGAGATAGCCCCAGTGGTTGTTCTCGCCCGCGAGCCGCAGGATTAGCTGGCGCACCCGCGGCTCGAGCGGGGGTCGACAGGTCGCCTGTGCGGGTATGTCCAGCGGCGCGTGACGATCCGCCGGTGCCAGCGCAGCAGCGTCTCGGGCGTGACCAGGAACGCCTGCCACGAGCGACGAGGCATCACCCGGCCCAGCACCGCCAGCACCAGCCGGTCGCTCTCCGTCAGCTGCGGGCGTCGCGCCTGCCGCCGCAGGATCGACAACTCGGGTCGCAGCAGAAGAATCTCGAGTTCCTTCGAGCGGTCGCTCCGCGCGAGCAGCAAAACCAACGCGAACAACCGACAAGCGACGACGTAAACGAACGACACGGACACGGGCAGCCTCCGAGAACGGGAGCGCCCACGCTACGCGCCTACCAGCAAACCGACCTCCCTATAGCGCCCCGCGTCTCACGACCGAGTTTTTGCACCTCACGGCCAAAAGAGCGCGACCTTCGCATCGCGCGGCAACGACGAATGGCGCACCCTTTACCGTCGCCGCTCCGCAGTTGAGCGGAATTCGGGCGCTCGAAGCACCACTACGGTCTCGCGTTCCTCCGCGTCCGCAGCGTTTCCGCGCAGACGTGAATTAGAGCTGACGCTTACGCGGCTTCCTCGTTCAGCGCTGCCTGACCTGTGGGGTGCCAAGATGAGCGTCCGACCTGCAAATCGGTGATTTCCTCGAGGAGCGCACCGAATTTTGGCACCCCACAAGGGCGCCCGTTGGCGCCCTTCCCAGAGCCCGCGCACAGCGGCGCGCCACGATCGCCCTCGATCTCGGGTTGCTCACTGCCCCGACGCCTCCCTCGGCGGCAGGGAACTAACCCGAAGCGGTCAGAGTCTCAACCCGCGCTTTGTCCAGGCGCCGCTTTGCTGCGGGGTCCGTGCGTGCCTTTTTGCGGGCGAGCAGGTTGCCGCTGAACTCCCGCTTCGTGCCGTCCGCTTTTCGATCGTCTCCGATTTGATCTCTCTGAGAATGTGTCATGCCAAGGCTTTCGGCGAATCCCGTCGTTGACTTGAGCGTCCACCCTTCGATGCTCGGCGGCGAGTATCGACCAGAGCCGGCTGAGGACGAGCTCGAGATCGCGCGCATTGAGCTAGCCTCGGTGACCGCGGACGTGCTCCAGGTCCTCGGGACGTCCCGAAGGTCAACTGATTCATTACCGAGTCGTCGACGAGTACTCGGAGAAGGGCAGCAGATACGGTCAGGAGCGGATGCAGATCGCAATCGCGCTCGTGATCACGCTGATCTCGGCGTGCGTGCTCAACGTCGGCTACCTGCTCGAGCACAGCGTTGCCGTGAAGGCGCCGCGACTGTCGCTGCGGCATCCGCTTGCCTCGTTGCGCTCACTGCGCTCGCTGCTCGGCAATCGCCGCTGGCTGCTCGGCCTCGCCGCCGAAGGCGTCGGCTGGCTGCTCTACATCGGCGCACTGGCGCTCGCGCCGCTGTCGCTCGTGCAGGCGGCCGCCGCCGGCGGCATCGGCATCCTGGCGCTGATGGTCGCGCGCGTCACGCATGTGCCGCTGAGCGCCCGCGAGCGGATCGGCGCAGGTCTGTCGGTGGTCGGCCTGGCGCTGCTCGGCATCAGCCTGGTCGGAAGTCACGCCGAGGGGTCGGCAACCGGGTACCTGTGGATCAGCGTCTGGCTTGCAGCCTCCGCGGTCGCAGCGGCGGGCTTGCTCGCGCTTTCGCGGCTGATCGGCGGCGGCCCCGCCTGGGGCCTGTCCGCCGGGATTCTCGCTGCCGCGGGCGATGTGTCAACGAAGATGGCGGTCTCGGGCAGCGCCGCCAACGTCGCCTTTCTCGCCTCGCTGATCGTGTTCTACGCGGTCTCGACGGTGATGCTGCAGGCGGGCTTTCAACGCGGAAGCGCGTTGACGGTCGCGGGACTGGCGACGTTGATGACGAACGCGCTCCCGATCACCGCCGGGATGCTCGTCTTCCACGAGCCGCTACCCGGCGGCTGGGTGGCAGCGGCGCGGATCGTCGCGTTCGCTGCCGTGCTCGGAGGAGCGTTCCTGCTCTCCGCGCAGACGAAAAGCCCCCAGCCGCGCGCCTTCAAAGACGAGGCGGTGCTTGCACCCAGCCCCACGTGATCAGGCTTGAGCGCCACGACAAGGCGCGGCCGCGGACCACAAAACCAGGCTTTTGGGTCCAAGAAAACTCGCATCGAACGAAAGTCGCCGGTATGACGACCGACACCGTTGTCAGAACAGGCGTGAATCTTGTCCCGTTCTTGCTACCGCGTTCTTGCTACCGACCGAGGCGGTCTCAGCTGACCTGAGCTGATTGGATCTGCCTGAGCTGAGCCAAGCTGCTCTTAGCTGACCTGGATCGGCTGGTCTCATAAACCTCCGGGTGAAAACCCCGGAGGTTCGAAAGATGAAGGGCCGCTGCCGCGTGAGAGGTGTTACGACGCGGGTGGGACACGCCAAAGACTTCGGGGCGCCGTTGCGTAATAGTTACACGCGCGCGAGTAGCCATTTGCCAGGCGAAGCGTGCAGCGAAGGCCGGCGTGTCGCTCGAAGCCACCGGTTGCAACCAAGGGGCTCCATAAAGGCTCCATCCTCTGTTGCCCACTTTGGCGACGCGGCTTTCGGAAACGCACTTTGCGGAGCGTGACGAACCTCTATTGCGGTCACTACCACGAAACGGCGAGCAAGAAGATCACCCCTCATGCGACGCGGCCCACGAGCGGCTACGTCAGCTGGACTCGGCGAGGATGATGATGATCGTTCCGAGCCCGAGGATCACTCCAACCGCGGCGAAGATCAGGCTCACCCGGGAGCTGAACGGGGCGTAGTCGCCGCGAGCGACTGCCTCTTCCACCTGCTTCTGCCGGACATAAGCGTAGGCGATCAATGCGATCCCGACCACGCCGAACGCCGTTCCGATCAGCTCGAACGGCCACGCAGCGCCGCTCGACAGCTCCGGAACCAGCTTGCCGGCGGCGAGGCTGACCGCGAAGGTCGTCAGGCCCGTCCGCCACCACGCAAGGTAGGTCCGCTCGTTGGCGAGACGAGTGCGGCGGAGGGCATCTCCTGCCTCGTCCTGGGATCCGTCTGCCACAGCGGCGCGTTCGGCGCGGTCCGTTCGTTCCCTGCACCGTCGTGACCTCGCGCCTTCCTCCAAACGGGATGAGGCGTTTCGGTGCCTTCGCGCGGAGAGTTCTCAGGTCGACCGAGGAGGATTCGATGAGTGAGACCACGCGGCCGGCTGAGGAGACCCGTGAGTGACAGAAAGTTCACGATCCTGCAGGCCGCGTAACTCTCGAACCGGTGGCCTCTGCCCACGACAGTGCCGCTCGCAAAGAGGGAAGCACGGCGTCCTCGCCGATCTTCTTCCGAGGTGCGCGGCGTGGCGCTGATCGTGTGAGTCCGCTCGCGGAATGGAGCGACCGTGAGCTTCCCGAGCCGCCGGGAGGCGGGTGGCTGCCGCGATGTGAGCGCTTGGGCGGCGCCGCCGCCGCGCGGGGTCCGCCGTTACGTGCCGGTTCTGACGTGGCTGCCGGCGTACGACCGCAGCTATCTGCGCTTCGACATCGTCGCGGGCGCGACGGTGTGGGGGCTACTCGTGCCGGAGATGATCGCCTACGCGGGTCTCGCGGGACTGCCGCCGCAGCCTGGGCTGTACACGCTGCTTGCTGCGCCGGCGGCGTACGCGGTGTTCGGGACGAGCCGACACGTGGTCGCGGCCGGCACCTCGGCCGCGGCGGTTCTGGTTGCTTCGACGGTGTCGGGTCTTGGCCCGGCAAGCGCTGGGCAGTACGCGGCTGATGCGGCGACGATGATCCTTTTCTGCGGCGGGCTGTTCCTGGTCGCGGGTTTGTTGCGGCTCGGTTTTGTCGCTCAGTTTCTTTCGAGGCCGGTGGTGGAAGGGTTCGTGTTCGGCCTTGCGCTCTTCGTGA
Organism: Actinomycetota bacterium; assembly: GCA_046730515.1. Lineage (GTDB taxonomy): Bacteria > Actinomycetota > Thermoleophilia > Gaiellales > Gaiellaceae > 3-1-20CM-4-69-9. The sequence goes on from JBKPJA010000086.1 coordinate 5,891, forward strand.
CGGTCAAGCAGTTGCCGAAGCTGTTTGGGATCGAGGCAATTACGTCACGAACTGCTACCTCACCGGGGACTTCGACGCGCGCATCGATTTCAAGCTGCTGAAGTGGCCCAAGGGCGACGGTGTTGCTCTCACCTTCGGCGTGTACTTTCCGCCGCCGCACGAAGCCCAGTGGGGCGTCACCAGGCAAGGCGGAGCGCCAGGCGGCGAGGTGTACTCGTCTTTGGATCGACAATACCGTGGGACAAGTTCCGACCTTAGACGCCCGCGGAACCCTTCGCCTTGTCCGCAGGAACGGCGTTCTCACCGCGTACTACCGCCACGGCCGACATTGGGGAACGCTTGGCTCCGGTCCCGCGCCGGGCCCGGCGAGTCTCATCATCATGCTCTCGACGCATCCCGGCTGGTTCGCGAACATGGCGGCGAGCGCCGCATTCGACAACTTCAGGGCGACGGCGCCAGGCGTTCAGTGCCCAGCGGGGACGCCGTTGCCGCCACGCCGTCCAGCTGCGTGATTCGTCGCGTCAGGCAGCGAGCCACTCGGTCCGTCGTTTGTGCCCGTTCCAAAAGAGCCGCTCCACCTGGATCCTGCCCCCGCCAATAAAAAGGCCCCGCATGCCGGGTCTTTTATTTTCGCTCGTGACGCGACCAACCGAAGTTTGCACCTGCACCCGTTTTTGCACCCCGTGGGGTGCACGAACTCTGTCGTGCTGCGAGGTGCCGTGGTTGGGTGGCTGGGAGCCCGGGTAGCGTCGGCGCTCCCGTCCTTGGAGGCTGCCTGCTCGTATCGTTCGTCTACTTCGCCGTCTGCAGGCCGTTCCAACACGCAACACGATCCTTGCGTGCGACTTTTTCACTGTCGACACCGTCTGGCTCCGCCGGCTGTACGTGCTGTTCTTCGTCTCGATCGCGACGCGCAGGATCGAGTACGTCGCCTGCACGCGCAACCCAGTTTCGGCATGGATGATGTAGCAGGCGCGCAACCTGCTGATGGATCTCGGCGACCGCGGCCAACAGCCGCGGTTCCTGCTCCACGACCGCGACAAAAAGTTCAACCGCTCCTTCGACGCGATCTTCCAGGCCGCAGGCATCAGGCTCATCCGGACAGGAAGTGCCTCGATCGGCTCCTGATCTTCGTCGCCGGATCGCAGCGGCAGAACCCATCCATCGCCGTCGGCCACCGTTCATCCGCTGCAGGTCAGACGCCGCGACCTGCTCGGCGGCTTGCTTTACGAATACGAAGCCGCAGCATGAAGATCGAGTTTGTGCGCCTCACGGGCCCCGAAACGGGGCTCTTCTGTTGCCGGGCCCGATCGCCGCCTGAAACGTTCCCCGATCCTCCCCGAACCCGTTATGACCCGTCAGCAGGTCCGCGCGGAGCGGTTTTCGGAGCCGCCGCCTCGTCGTTTTCCACGGGTTGTGGAAGTGCTGCGGACAAAGGGTCGTTCGCTCGGCCGAGCCGCCAGCGTAAGCGGTCGCGCAACGTCGTCGACAGTGATGTGTTGTTACTCGCGGCCTCATCTTGCTCGGTGGACGGAGATTGACTTTGATGCCACAGCTCGATGTGAAGCCGGTCGATCTCCTCGAGCAAGAGCAGAATTGCCCGACCCGCGGCGGCGAGCTCTTCACTGCCGAGCTCGCGAAGGCCTTCGCCCCAACGACGCAAAGTCGCAAGCTTCTCCTCGTCGAGTTGTGTGCCAATGACCGACAACTCGCCTGGATTTTCCTCGAGCATCAAGAACACACCCTACTGCGGATTCTGTAGAGCGCGTGCGGCTTGCATGCCCGGTCTCCCGGGAAGGAGACTTCCCTAACTAACTCGGCTCAGGTGTCAGTGCTGGCTCGAGGCCGAGAGCGAGTGCGCACGCTTCGTCGAGCGTCAATGCTCGGCCATCTTCGTAGCGGGTGGAGTAGGTCTTTGTGTCGAGGTTGGCGAGCGTTCGCGCGAGCCAGCGCTCGTAGAGGATTTGGGAATCGGGCTGGCGGTGGGCGCCAATGGAGGCGCGGATTGCGTCGCTGGCGCCGAATAGGGTTGCTGCTCGTTCCACTTCGCCGAGTGTTGCCGCGAGACCGGCGAACGCTTCGAGGCAGACGGCGACGCCGTGCGGCTCGCCGAGACCCCGTGCTAGGGCGAGACTTTCCGCCAATAAGTTTGTCGCCTCTCCCGCTTCGCCGAGCTCGAGCGTTGCCGCTGCGAGCGATCGGGTCGCAGCTCCGAGCTCTCGGTCGTCGCCTGCTTCGCGGGCTAGCTCACGCGCCGAGTTCAGCCACGTCAGCGCTTCGGCGGCATTCCCTGCGGTGAGTGCCATCAGCCCGACGTTCTCCTTGGCGAGGGCTTGGCCGCGAGTGTCGGCGAGCGAGGCGAAGTATTCGATGCTTTCTTCGTAGAGGTCGCGGGCGCTCCCGAGTTCGCCGCGGAAGAACGCGAGGTTGCCGAGGTTGACGAGCACGTTTGCGATCGTGTGCGTTGCGCCAACCGCGCGTGCATCGCCGAGCGCGGCTTCGAAGCGCGCTCGGGCCGCATCGAAGTCGCCTTGCTCGCCAGCGAGGATCCCGGCGCCGTTGAGCGCGTTCGCGCGAAGCTCGGAGGGCGCGGCGGGGGTCGCCGCGAGCGCTGACTCGAGCGCCCGACGGCCTTCCGCGAGGTGGCCGTGGATTTGCCAGAACCTGCGCACTGCAACGACGAGCCGCAGCGCCGACGCGGAGTCGCCGCTTTCGAGCGCGTAAGCGAGCGCAGAGCGAACGTTGTCGTGTTCGAGCTCGAGGCGCGCGAACCAGGCGATCTGCTCGCTGCCGGTCAGGCCGGACGCGGCCTCCTCGGCCAGAGCGAGGAAGTGCTCGAGGTGTCGGCGGCGGACCTGATCGCTGTCGACCGTGGTTGACAGCCGCTCGAGCGCGTACTCGCGCACAATCTCGAGCATCGAAAAACGCGGCTCGTCTGCGTCGGTCTTGTTCCGTCGAACGAGGCTCTCGTCGACGAGCGCTGCAAGTTGGTCGAGCAAGATGTCGTCGCGGCCGCAGACCGCTTCCGCTGATTGGAGCGTGCAGCCGCCTGCGAAGACGCCTAGCCGCGCGAAGAGCAACTGGGCTTCCGGCTGAAGCAGGTCGTAGCTCCAGTCGAGCGTCGTGCGCAATGTTTGTTGGTGCCGAGGTGCATCGCGGCGTCCACCAGTGAGCACAGCCAACCGATTGCCCAGCCGCGACAGCAGTGCGGCAGGGGGTAGAAGCTTCGTTCGCGCGGCTGCAAGCTCGATCGCGAGCGGCAGTCCCTCGAGTCGTGCGCAGAGCTCGGCAACTGCGGCGGCGTTCTCCTCGTATAAGACGAACGTTGGATTGGCAGCTTGTGCGCGCGTGACGAAGAGTTCGGCGGCCTCGTCGTCAGCGAGCGGCGGCACGGGGAACTCGTGCTCGGCGGCAATGTGGAGGGGCGCGCGGCTGGTCACGATCACTTTCAGCGAGTGTGTCGCTCCGAGAAGGCGCGCAACGATTGGCGCGGCGGGCAACACGTGCTCGAAGTTGTCGACGAGGAGGAGAAGTTCGGTGTCCTCCAGCGTTCGCACGAGGATCTCCTCCGCATTCCCGCCCACGTCGGCTACCGCGAGCGCCTCGAGGATTGCCTGCGCGACGAGCGTCGGCTCGCGGAGCGGGGTAAGCGTCGCACTTGCCGCCCCGTTCCGGAACTCGGGCGCGAGCCGCCGAACGAGTTCGAGTCCGAGACGTGTCTTGCCGATGCCCCCGATCCCGGTCAACGTGACGAGACGAACATCATCTCTGCGGACGAGATCGCAGAGGGCGGCGAGCTCGTGCTCGCGCCCAAGGAGCGGCGTCGGCGCGGTCGCGACCATGCGCGGCGACACGGGTCGCGCGTGTGGCGCGGCCAGGGTTGGATCGTGGGCGAGGATCGCCCGCTGGAGGCTGCGCAGTGACTCGCTCGGCTCGAGCCCGAGCCCGTCGACCAGGCTTCGACGCATGCGCTGATAGACGGCCAGCGCGTCCGCTTGCCGCCCCGAGCGGTAGAGAGCGAGCATCAGCTGCCCGCGGAGCCGCTCTCGCAGCGGGTGCTCGGCGACGAGCCGCTCGAGCTCGGCGACCAACTGACCGTGGCGGCCGATGGCCAGGTCGGCTTCGATTCGATCCTCGAGCGCCGCAAGCCGTAGCTCCTCGAGCCGAATGACCTCCGATTGAGCAAACGGCTCCCAGGCGAGGTCGGCGAGCGGCGGACCGCGCCAGAGAGCGAGGGCGGCCCGCAAGGCGCCGGCCGCTTCAGCGGCGTTGCCGGACGCAAGCGCCGTCCGTCCCTCCTGGCTGAGCCGCTCAAACTGAAAGAGATCAACGCTGTCGGAGTCGATGGCGAGCCGGTAACCCGCTGCTGTGGTCTCGAGCGCGCCATCGGGCAGGAGCTTTCTCAGCTGCGAGACGTAGACCTGGAGAGTGTTCCGTGCCGTCTCGGGCGGGTCGTCGCCCCAGAGGGAGTCGATCAACCGATCGGCGGAGACGACCCGATTCGGCTCCAAGAGCAGAACGGCAAGCAAGGCTCGCGGCTTCCGGCCCCCCAACGCGACCGTCTTGCTCTCGCTGGTCATTGCCAGCGGGCCGAGCACACCGAATTGAGCATGAGGCGTCGTCACTGGTTCTTCCCGCGTGGGTCTTAGCACGATTTCAGCGCTCCTTCAGCACGGTTTCAGCGCCCAAAGCCAGCATGGCGGCGTGAGTCGACCGTCAGCAAGCGAGGCTGCGGCAGGCGCGGAGGGCGGCGAGACCGCCCGCGCCGGGACCAGGGGCGGGACGGCCGTCGCCGTCGCGGCCGTCCCGCGACCCGAAGGGAGGAGCCATGAGGCGAAGCAGCAGTTGGAGTTAGGAGTAGTCGAGGGGAGTGGGGCTTGGGGGCTGCCGCCCGAACGACTCGTCCGATGGCTGCCTTGACAGATCGAGCATCCGGGTTGATTCCGGAGCGGCTCGCGGGCCCTCTTCGCTCCCCCGCATTTCGCGAGCTTGCGATGGGAAAGTGCGTCTCGTATCTGGGCGACTGGTTGATGGTGGCCGTGCTCGTCGGCTGGGTGTACGAGTCGACGTCGTCGGTTGCGCAGGTGGCGCTGCTGATGGCAATCAGGCTCGTGCCGCCGATCGTCGGTGGCAGCCTGGCGGCGTCGGTTGTCGACCGGTTGCCACGGCAGCGCGTGCTTGTTTGGAGCGAGCTCGCGTGCGCCGCGACGATCGCAGCAGCACTCGTGGCGGTGACCGCCGACTCTCGGCCCGCCGTCTACGCGCTCGTTGGACTCTGCGGCCTGCTCTCGATGGTCTCCACCGTGGCCGGCAATGCGCTGATCCCGATGGTCGTAAAGCGGGAGCAACTCACGGCTGCGAACGGGATTCACGCGGTCGGGCAGGAGGTCGCCATGGCGCTGGGCGCGCTGGGCGGGGGCGTGACGCTCGTGCTCGGAGGCGCGCAGGCGGGCTTGGCCGCGAATCTGGCGAGCTACATCGTCGCGGTTCTCCTCTTTTCGCGGATTCGCGTCGACGACGCGTCGAGCGAAGGGCGGAGCGGTCGTGGTCGCGGCGGGTTGATCGCCGGTGTCAGATACGTGCTCGGGCACCGGTCGTTGATCGTCGTGGTGGGGTCGTTTTCGCTCGTCACGGTTGCGACGGGCTTGGTCAACGCGACCCTGCCGAAGTTCACCAGCTCGCTGGGCTTGGGGGCGAGCGGCTACGCTTGGGCGCTCGCCGCGCTTGCCGGCGGCATGATCGCAGGCGAGGCCACCACCGGTTCACTTGCCGACCGCGTTCAACCGCGTTGGCTCGCGGTGGGGCTCGCCGCTATGGGTTTGCTCTTCCTCGCCTTTGCCTGGGCCGGAAGCATCGCGCCGGCCCTCTGCATCCTTGCCGCGTTCGGCGTCGCCAATGGCTTTACAGAGGTCGTGATGACCACGGCAGTCCACCAGGAGGCTGAGCCCGACTACCACGGAAGGGTCTTTGGCGTCGGTTCAACGCTCTGGCGCACGACCATGCTGGGTGCGGTCGCCCTGGCGCCGCTTATCGACGCCATCGCATCGCCCTCGCAAGCGATCGCGCTCGCCGCGGTGGTCTTGTTCGTTGGCGCGGTCCTCGTTCAGACGACGCTTCGCAGTTCGCCGCGGACGGCTGTGGCCACGGCCTGACTCTCAGCCCACGAGCTCGGCTCGACTGGGTCTGCGCCGAACAGGTCAGGGTCGGCGCGCCACAGCTCCTCGAGCGCGGCGGCCACCTGCGGGCAAAACTGCGTTCCCGTGTGAGCGCGAATCTCGGCCAGCGCACCTAGGATCGGCCGGGCCGTGCGATATGGCCGCGTACTCGTGAGCGCATCGACCGCGTCGGCGACCATCACGATGCGAGCCGGCAGTGGGATCTTCGCGCCGCTGAGACCATCGGGATAGCCCGTGCCGTCGATGCGCTCATGGCTCGACCGCGCGCATTGGCGAACGAACGGATGGAGGTCGAGCTCGGAAAGGATGAGATCGGAAATCAGCGGGTGCGTCTTGATCAGCTCCCATTCGTCGGCGGTGAGTTTTCCGGGCTTGCGCAGAACATGCTCGGGAATGCCGATCTTGCCGATGTCGTGCAGGAGCGCACCGATCTCGATCGCCTCCAATTCGTCATCTCTGAAGCCGAGCCGCCGCGCCATTCCCACGGCGACCTTGGCGACACGCTCGGTATGCCCGCCTGTGTAGAGATCCTTCGCTTCCATGCTGCGCGAAAGAGCGGCGATTGTGTTCTTATGAGCGCGGCGCAGATTCCGGTTCACCTCTCGGATCTCCTCCACCGCAGCGGACGTGTGTTCCAGGTATTGGCGTACCGAGAACATCAGCAGCGCCGGGGGTAGCGCAAAAGCCGCGAGCCCTGTGGTGCCGATCTGCCGATACGCGATCGTCGCCGCCAAGGCGAGAGGTCCGAACAGCGCGAAGTGGAAGCGCGCCCAATGGAAACGTTCGAACCAAATCGTCCGCCACGACGTCTGCTCGGCGAAACTCATCGCCAGACAGAGCAAGCCGTTGTTCGTAGCCGCGTAGGCAGCGCCCGCGAAGATCGCCGCAACAATTCTCCAGTCGCTCAAGAGCTGAAAAACGAGCGAGGCGGCTGCCGCTGAGACCGCAAAGTTTGCGGCATCAAAAACCAGCTTGTACAGCTCACTGCGGCTCCGGATCCACTGGGCGAGAGCAGCGACGACCGCGATGGCGATCGTCGCGCCAGTACCGAACAAGAACGCGCTCGCAAGAATGCCAATTGCAGAGACGCTGACGTTGCCGCGACCGTAGACCTGAACTGACAACAACTGGAGCAGGAGCGTCAGCGCGACAAATGTCGCCAAACGCGACGGCTGCCGCCAAGCAAGGTCAGCCAGGCTGCTAAGAGACACCATCAGGCTCGCGCAAGCGACGACCGCCAGAGCAATGACGAGCAGCACAACACGCTGATCCAGCCCGTACGATCGACTCGGCCCCACCGCAGACTGCGACCGTGCCGGCGTCGTCGGCCGGATCCCGGCGCGCTCCGCAAGCGCGGCCTCAGCCCGAGCGATCATCGGGTCCGGCCTGCCTCGGCACGCGATGTCGAAGACCCTCCTCGCGCCAGCTGAGGAGGCAGCCACCAAATCAGAAACGATACGAGCCGCATGGTGTGGTCCGGCCCGCCTAGCCGAATGGGGGCCGTCAACTCGGTATGTGCCACGCCCCAGGATTCCTCGTCCCCCATTCGAGGGGATCGAGCAGCGTGGCCATGTCAAAACTCAGTCCACTCGCCTACAAATGTGGTTTGTAATCAGATTTAAGACAGGGCGTAATTACTTCGCCTTAATGACTTCGCCTCTAGCATGAGCGTCGCTCTCGAGGGCCGTTCGCGCCCCTTTGCGAGCCCTTCGGAACTGCCGGTAATGCATGTCAGGGAGGAGGATCGCCCGATAAGGCTCCGCGTCCTATCGTTGCGTTGGCCGGTTCGATTGCGGCTCTCTTCCATTTCGCCCGCGCGCTAAGCGGCGGCCGCGGGTCTCGCGCGTGCGTTGGCAGCTGCGGCGGTCCGCCTGTGCACGCCGAGCTCCGCGTAGATGTTCTCGAGGCGCTTCCGGGCTGGCATTGGAAACGCTGAGCCGATCGGCCCGGGTGATTCGCGCGAAAATCGCTGTTTTGTCCAGGCGGCCCTGTTGCCAAAACTGACGCGAATCTTGTCCCGATTTTGCTACCGACTCAGCTGGTCTCCTCGTTTTTCGCTGTGAGGGCCGATCCCAGCTGAGCAAAGCGCCGTTTGCGGCTGGCCGGTCGCCGCCCTATAGTCACGAACATATGTTCGATCAACGGTCTCGGGCTTCGCTCGACCATCTGACCGACGAGCAAAAACGCGCCGCCACCCACCCTGGTGGTCCCCTGCTCGTCCTCGCCGGCGCCGGCACCGGAAAGACGACGACGCTCTGTGCACGAGTCGCGTGGCTCGTCGAAAGCGGCGTTTCACCGGAGCGGATCCTCCTTCTGACCTTCACACGACGGGCGGCGCGCGACATGCTGGCCCGGGCCCGCGCGCAGCTCGGCAGGGAGACGAATTCGAGCTTCGTCGTCGGTGGCACCTTTCACTCCGTCGCCTATCGGACGCTCTTACGACACGCTCCGGCGCTTGGACTCGACGGGGTCAGCCTGTTCGATGCGACCGACGCCGCCGATCTGCTCGACCTGCTGCGCGAAGAGCTCGGGCTCGCCACGACAAATCGCCGCTTCCCGCGCAAGGGCACGCTTCTCGACATCTATTCGCGCGTTGTCAATGCCCAGCGCGAGCTCAACGAGGTACTCGCCGAGTCATTCCCCTGGTGTGTCAGCGACGGCGAAGAGATCGCGCGGCTCTTCCGCGCTTACACGACACGCAAACGCCGACTCAACGCACTCGACCTCGATGACTTGCTCCTGTACTGGCACGCAGCGTTAAAAAACGATCGGCTCAAGGTACCCCTCGCTTCTCAGTACGACCACGTGCTTGTCGACGAGTACCAAGACGTTAATGCGTTGCAAGTCGAGATCGTGCGCTTGCTCTGTTTTGACCACGACAACGTCACCGTCGTCGGCGACGACATGCAGGCGATCTACGGCTTCCGAGCGGCCGACCCAGCGTACATCCTCGATTTCCCGTCGGCGTTTCCCACGGCGACGGTCATCAAGCTCGAGCGCAACTACCGCTCGCCGCAGCCGTTGCTCGACGCCGGCAACGAAGTCGCCGCCAACGCGACACGTTCGTTCGCCCGTCATCTCAGCGCTGAACACGAGGGCGACGCGCGGCCAGAGCTCGTCTTTTGCCTCGACGAGCAGCGCCAGGCGCTCGAGGTCTGCGAGCGCGTTCTCGCCCAACGAGAACAAGGAGCGCAGCTTCGCGACCAGGCCGTCCTGATGCGCGCCGGACACCACTCCGACCTGCTCGAACTTGAGCTTGCGCGGCGCAAGGTCCCATTCCGGAAGTACGGCGGCATTCGCTACCTCGAAGCCGCGCACGTCAAAGACTTCGTCGCACTGCTACGTATCGCCGTCAACGTGCAGGACGAGCTCAGCTGGTTTCGCCTTCTCCAGCTCCTCGACGGCGTCGGCCCCGTGCATGCCAGGAAGCTCACCGACCCACTCCTTGCCGACCGCCCCTCACTAACCGACCTGCCCGACCGTTGGCGCGGCGCGGATGTCCCGCCCGCCGCACGGCAGGCGGGCCAGCGCCTGGTCGACACGCTCGCGGCATCGGTCCATCTGACCGTTGCAGCACGGGTCGACAGACTCGAACAGGCGCTCGCGCCCCTGATACGCGCCGCCTACCCAGACGGCGACACGCGCCTTGTCGATCTCAAGCAGCTCGCCGGCGCCGCGGCCGGAGTCTCGACACTCGAGCGGTTCGTCAGCGAACTTGTGCTCGACCCGCCGGCATCGAGCTCAGACTTCGCCGGCCCGCCCGGTCTCGACGAGGACTACCTCGTCCTTTCCACGATCCACTCGGCAAAAGGGCTCGAGTGGGATCACGTCCACGTCATCCACGCCAGCGACGGAAACATCCCCTCCGACATGTCGCTGTCAACCCCGCAAGGTCTCGAGGAGGAACGCCGACTGTTCTACGTCGCACTGACAAGGCCTCGCCTTTCGCTCAGGGTGTACGTGCCTTTGCGCTACTACCACCATCCGCGAGCGCGCGACGACAACCACGGCTACGGCAAACCGTCGCGCTTCCTCACCGAACGCCTCCAAACGCTCTGCGACGTCGTGCACGCCACCACAGACGAACCTGAGACGCCGACTCGAATCGTTGCCCGCGAACGCATCGAGGTCAGCGTCGAGCACCTCTTCGGGTCGTCTTGTTGAGCGTGGACATCCGTGGCCCACTACTCCCAGGAGGGTTCCTCTGTGGGCGCGGGCGTTGGTGATCACCATGCCGTCGGTGATCCAGCGCGGCACCGAGACCCTCAGGATTAGGTCAGTGGCGGCGGTCGACGTTCCTTCGAATCGGAGGCGAATGTGCCAGAGGGACTGTGGGTGCTGGGGGAGGCGTTCTCGACGCGTATCGCGCCGACCACTCCGGCCACCCAGCGCAGAACCTGCTCGCTGGGCAACGCTGCTGTGTGCGCTCCCCCAGCGCCATCCATGAGACGCTCGATCGCAGCGGACCTTATCCGCGATGAGCCAACCACGATCAAGCGGTGGGCTGATGACATGGCATGGCCCAG
>JBKPJA010000087.1:0-5352 GCA_046730515.1 Actinomycetota bacterium
TTCGCGGCTGCGTTCGCGATCAAGGCGCCGCTCTTCCCCTTGCACGGCTGGCTCCCGGACGCCTACCGCGAGTCGTCGCCAGAGGTCTCGGCGGTGCTCTCGGGGATCGTCTCGAAGGTGGCCGCGTACGGATTCCTACGGATCGCGGTCGCCAAGTTCCCGGGACCGACCCACGACTTCCGGGTCCTGATCCTCACACTCGCGGCGATCGGGCTCGTGTACGGATCGCTGCTCGCGTTCCGCGCGCCCGACTTCCGCGGTGTCGTCGCGTACTCGTCGCTCGCGCAAATGGGGTTGATCACGTTCGGCGTCTTCGCGGTCAACGACCTCGGGCTGAACGGTGCCGTACTCCAGATGGTGAACCACGGGCTCATCTCAGCGACGCTCTTCCTGCTCGCGGGAATGGTCGAGCGGCGGACGACGACCGGCGAGCTGGCGCGCCTCGGCGGCATGGCGCGCGGACGTCCCGCGCTCGCGACGATGCTGATGACGACGGGAATCATCGCGCTCGCGGTTCCTTTGTCGTCCGCGTTCGCGGGCGAGTTCCTGATCCTCGCGGGGATCTTCCAGCAGGGTTGGGGCTGGGCGGTCGTCGGCGCGGTCGCGATCGTCCTCGCGGCGATGTACATGCTGCGGCTGATCTCCGCCGTTCTGCACCGTGAGATCGGCGTCGCCGTGTCGGATGCGGCGCTCGACCTCCGGCCCGCCGAACTCGGAGTGACGGTACCGCTCGTTGCGTGCCTGCTGGCACTTTCGGCCTGGCCGGCCGCGATCAGCGGACACTCCTTCGCGCCGAATCAAGCGACGAAGTCCGTGGCGCAGGGATTCAGATGATCCATCGCCCGCCCGTCGACTGGTTCGCGCTCGCTCCGATCAACGCGCTGCTCGCAGCGACGGGGATCGCGCTCCTTGTCGCGGTGCTCGTCCCCCGCCGCGCACGGAGCACGACGGCGGCTGCCGTCTGCGCGCTTGCCTACGCGACCGCGTTCGGCTTCGCGATCGCCCTCTACGTCCGGAGCGAGGACGGACACGGCGTCGTCGCGAACGCGATCGTGCGCGACCGCTACGCCGCTTTCGCCCAGATGATCGTCGCCGCCGCAGGTCTCCTGGCCGTGGGCATCTCCACGAACGCGCGACGGGAGGAGCACGCGAGCGAGTACTACGCCCTGCTCGCGGCCGCCGGCGCGGGCATGTGCTTCTTCGTCGCGGCGAACAACCTGATGACGCTCTTCCTCGGGCTCGAGTGGCTGTCGCTCTCGCTCTACATCCTGTGCGCTATCGACCGCGACGCTCTCAACGGGCTCGAGGCCGGACTGAAGTACCTGATCGTGGGCAGCTTCGGTTCGGCCGTGCTGCTGTTCGGCTCCGCGCTGGTCTACGGCGAGACCGGTCACCTCGACTTCGCCGGGATCGCGTCGGCCGCGCGACCCACCGACGCCCTTTTCCTGCTCGGCCTCGCGATGATCATCACCGGCTTCGGCTTCAAGTCGTCGTCCGCGCCGTTCCACATGTGGACGCCGGACGTCTACGAAGGTGCGCCGACCGCGGTGACCGCGTTCATGGCCGCGGCAACGAAAACCGTTGCGCTCGTCGTCATGCTGCGCGTCCTGCGTACGGCATTCCCGCAGGAGGCGCACCTGTGGACGGTCGCGGTCGCCGTGATCGCGGTCGCGTCGCTCACGATCGGCAACCTCTCGGCGCTGGTGCAGCGCAACATCAAGCGCATGCTCGCGTACTCGTCTATCTCGCACGCCGGCTTCATGCTGATCGCGATCGCCGCGAACAACGCACTCGGCGGCCGCGCGCTGCTCTACTACCTCGTCCCGTACGCGGCGATGTCGCTCGGCTCGTTCGCGGTGGTCGCCGCGCGCGAACGGGAGCTCGGCGTTCCCGTCACGTACGAGAACCTCGCCGGCTTCGGCTGGGAGCGGCCGCTGCTCGGGATCTCGATGTGGGCGTTCATGTTCGGTTTTGCCGGCTTCCCGCTCACGGGCGGCTTCGTCGGGAAGTTCTACGTCTTCTCCGCGGCCTATGAGCGCGGGTGGACGTGGCTCGTGATCGTCGGCGTGATCGCGACGCTCGTGAGCCTCTACTACTACCTCGGCGTCGTGCGCGCGATGTTCATGCGCAGGACGGAAGACCTGCAGTTGGCGCCGATCGGCGGCTCCCCTCCAAGAGACAGTCTGTTACAAGGCTCGGTGGTGGCGTGCCTCGTCGTCACGGTCGGTTCGTTCTTTGCCGTCCAGCCGCTGATCGACCTCGCGAAGCACGCAGTCGACGCGATCCCGTTCTGAAGGTGTTCCTCGTAGCGGGTGCAGCGGCTGTCCTTGTGGCCGGCTGCGACGGTGGAGGGAGCAAGCCGACGCTCACCTTGCGATCGCAACCGTCGCCGAAGCAACACTGTCCTCCGCAGGCCGTCGTCACACGACAACTGGCGCGGCTCCACCACGATATCGCGAGGCTCCGCCGCATCGCCAACGCGGTTCCCGCCTCGCAGCAGCCGAACGGAAACAACGCCGTAGCTCTCGCCACGAACCGGTTTCTGCTCGACGAGTCGAACTCCGGAGTCGGCGTCTACGTCCGCAGTAGGCTGATCGATTACGCCGCGGCGATCGTCAACACGGTCTGTCAGCCGTGCTGGGGATCGCTCGAAGCAAACCGTCCGGTCGGCGGCGGCGGACGCTCGTTCAACAACCAGCCGCTCGACTGCACGCGCAGACGCCGCTGAGTCAATTGCGTGTGCCCACCGCAACGAAGCGACCGGCGGGTAGCAGCAATCCGACCGCGATCGTGACGTAGAGCGCAAGCGAAAGTACGGCAGCCGAGACCGCGAGCTGCGGCACGCCGCCGACGACCGCCGGGCTGCGCAAAGCAGCGCTGACGACAAGCAAGAGTCCTGCCAACCCGGCGAGCAGCGGACGTAGCCCTCCACACCGGCCCTCCAGCGCATCGCCGTAACACGCGAGCGCGAGCGCGAACGCGGCCGGAATGGCAAAGAGGAGGAAGGTCAGTGCGAGCCCGTGGCTCCCGGCGAGGTCGGAGACCAGAGCGGCAAGCGCGAGCGTCGCCGGGAGAGCGCGTCGAGCCATTCGTCGAAGCTTCGCGCTAGGACCGGCTGTTCCTTTACGCTCCCGCCCGGGCAAGAGGGGAAAGGAGACCGATGGCTGACGCGTCATTGACCTGGCTGGGCCACGCAACCTTCCGGCTCGACACGCCGGGCGGGAAGCGCATCTACGTCGACCCGTGGCTCGAGAATCCGAAGTGTCCGGACTCCGAGAAGGAGCCGGAGCGCGTGGACATGATCGCGATCACGCACGGCCACTCGGACCACGTGGGCCAGGCGCTCGAGCTGAGCAAGAGGTTCGGCCCGCTGCCGGTCGTGGCGATGGTCGAGCTGAAGGGCTGGCTGAAGGGCAAGGGGGCGCAGGTGGACGAGCTCCCAGGGCCCAACAAGGGCGGCACCGTCGAGCACGACGGTGTCAAGTTCACGCTCACGAACGCCTTCCACTCGAGTGCCAGCGACGACGGCGACTACCTCGGCGAGGCCGCGGGAATCGTGATCGAGCTGGAGAACGGGACGAAGGTCTACTTCGCCGGCGACACGTGCGTCTTCGGCGACATGCAGCTGATCGGCCGCATCTACGCCCCCGACGTCGCCGTGCTGCCGATCGGCGGACACTTCACGATGGATCCGCGTGAAGCCGCGGTCGCGTGCGAGCTGCTCGGCGCGAAGCGCGTCGTGCCGTGCCACTTCGGAACCTTCCCGTTGCTCGCCGGCACACCGGACGAGCTGAAGCAGCTCGCGTCCGGAGTCGACGTGCAAGTGCTCGAGCCGGGCGGGTCCCTGACGCTGTGAGAGAACGCTGGTTCGGCGCCACCGGACGGCGCGTGCCCGAGATCGCGGTCGAGGGAGAGCTCGACATCGAAGGCGCGCTCGTGCTCGACGACGCTTCGGACGAGACGGGTCTCCACGTCGCACACCGGCACGGGACGCCGGTCGTCGTTCGCGCCCGGACTGCGGAGGAGGTCAAGCAAGCCTTGGCGCATCCCGAGGTCGCGGTCGCACTCGTTCCTGCCGATCGCCGGGACCTCCTCGACCTCGACCTCCGCGAGCTCACCTATGGACAGCAGTAGCGTCGTCGTCGCGACGTACTCGATCGTCGCCTGCGATCTCGAAGCCGGGCAGTGGGGCATCGCGGTGCAGTCGAAGTTCCTCGCGGTGGGCTCGGTCGTGCCCTGGGCCGAACCGCAGGTCGGGGCGATCGCAACGCAGTCGTGGGCGAACCCTCGCTACGGGCCGGACGGCCTCGCACTTCTGCGTCAGGGCCACTCCGCTGAGGAGACCGTTTCGAGGCTGACGGCGGCCGACGACGGGCGAGACCACCGGCAGCTGGGAATCGTCGACAGCCTCGGTCGCACCGCGACGTTCACGGGAAGCAGATGCAACGAGTGGGCCGGCGGACGAACAGGCGACTGCTATGCGGCGCAAGGCAACATTCTCGTCTCGCAAGAGACCGTCGACGCGTTGGCGGAGACCTTCGAGGGGAACGCCCACCTCGAGCTAGCCGAACGGCTCGTCGAGTGCCTCGCGGCAGCGCAGGCCGCCGGCGGTGACCGTCGCGGGCAGCAATCGGCTGCGTTGCTCGTCGTCGAGAAGGAGGCCGGCTACGCGAACCTGTCGGACACCCTCGTCGACCTCCGCGTCGACGACCATCCGCGTCCGATCATCGAACTGCGCCGTCTCTTTGCGCTGCATCAGGAGATCTTCGGCGTCACACCCGATGAGGACTGGCTCGTCGTGGACGACGCGCTCGGTGCGGAGCTGCAGCAGCGCCTTGGCAAGCTCGGCTACGACGGCACGTTCGCCGACGCGTTCGACGCGTGGGCCGGCACCGAGAATCTCGAGGAGCGCGTCGCCGGCGTAGCGCGAATCGATCCGGTCGTCCTCGCAGCCTTGCGTAAGCAGACCGACTAACGCTCGCCGGGCAGGCGGATTCCCGCCGCACGCGCGCGCAACGCGGGAACAGGATCGGCCTGCGGACGCGCGACGATCATCACCGCGCCGTAACCGTCCCCACCGGCGAGTGAATCGACGAGCAGCTGCAATCCAAGCGCGAGCGCGAACGCTTTGTGTGCCTGCTCACCGCCAAATGGAACGAGCTCGTCCTCGGTCGCTTTGCCTGCGAGCACGTCGCCGTAGGTGACCTCTCCCATCGAGACGTCCGTGACGACGGGCCGACCGTCCGAGCTCGGGATCGCGATTGCGAGCGGATTCGTCCCCGCGAGCTTCGGGCCGCCGTCGGGATGACCGAGCCGCGGCGGCGACGTCGCCGTCAGGGCGGCAACCAGTCC
>JBKPJA010000088.1:0-5198 GCA_046730515.1 Actinomycetota bacterium
TCGGGTCATTCGTGAACGCGGTCAGTCCGGGGACGAACGACTCCGGTGCCCAGGTCGAGCCGCCGTTCGTCGAGTACGAGAACCCGCAGCCGTCGTTGTAGTGCCAGTCGTTCCAGGCGCCCGCGAGCAGCTTGCCGCTCGGATCCATGCCAAGCGATTCCTCGTTGCCGGCGTAGAGACTGTTCGTCACGTTCACCGCAGCCGTCACGATCGTCGAGCCGGCGGCTCCGGCCGTCCCAACGACGACGGGCGCGCACACGACCGCAAGTGCGATCAGAAGTCGTTTCACGATCTCCCCCCTTCAGACGTTGAAGCGGATATTAAGCACATCCCCGTCCGCGACCTCGTAGTTCTTGCCCTCGAGGCGCTGCTGCCCACGCCGCGCTGCCTCCGCATGGGACCCGGCGTCGACCAGATCATCCCAGCGGATCACCTCGCAGCGGATGAACCCACGCGCGATGTCGGAGTGGATCGTCCCCGCCGCGTCGAGTGCCGTCTGTCCTCGGCGAAGAGTCCACGCACGCGCCTCCTTGTCGCCGGCCGTGAAGAAGCTGATCAGGTCGAGCTCTCGGATCAGCCGCTGCACGACTTCCTCGAGCGCGGAGACGCCTCCGTCGCGGTAGGCGGTCGCCTCTTCCCGCGGCAGCTCCGCGAGCTCCGCCTCGAGCTTGAGATCGATTCCCTGCGGTCCATTCTCGATCGCGATCAACGGCTTCGTGGCGAGCGGCTCCAGCTCGGCGGGAAGCTCGCCGTGCCAGTCCGCGAGCGTGTGGCCCGCGTCGACGTGCGCAAGCAGCTGCTGCAGCTGCGCGACCTCCTGCTTGAGCGTCGCCTCGCCGGACTTCGCCTGCTTCGCGACGCGTTCGAGCCGTCGTTCGACGTGATCGCGATCGGCGACGAGCAGCTCAAGCCGGAGCGTCTCGAGATCGTCCGCGGGCGTGCGCGTGCCGGAGAACGCGTCCAGCACGACGAGCAGCGCATCGACCTGCCTCAGGTTGCCGAGCAGCGCGGGCCCGGTCCCCCGCACCTCGACGACGCGGATCGCAGCGGGCGTGACCTTCCGCGAACCGATCACCTCGGCGACGCGGTCGAGCCGATCGTCGGGGATCGCGGCGATGCCGACGTCGGCGGTCGCGCGCGTTCCCGTCAGAGTGTGAAACAGCGTCGATTTGCCCGACGCCGGCAGCCCGACGATTCCTACTTCGAGGGGCACTAAGTCTGCGTGACCTGCTTCTGTAGCGAGACGAGCGCGCGGTGCTGGAGGGACTTCACTGCGCCTTCTGTCTTCTCGAGGATCGTTGCGACATCCGCGTTCGAGAAGTTGAACACGAACTTCAGCGTGAGCACCTGCTGCTGCTCCTGCGAGAGCCCTTCGATCAGCTCGAGCATGCTCTGCCGTCCGATCGACTGCAGCGCCACAGCCTCGGCCGAGGGCTCCTCTTCGCCGAGAGGCTCGGGGACATCCTCCTCGGGCTGCCAGCGGCGCGCCGTTCGAAAGTGGTCCATCGCGAGGTTGTGCGCGATGCGGAAGAGCCACGCGGAGAAGGGGGCCGACCGCCAGCGAAAGCGGCGGATCGACTCGAGCATCTTGAGGAACGTCTGGGTAGTCAGATCCTCGGCGTCCTGCCGGTTGCCGACGGTCACGTGCAGGTAGCTGTAGATGCGGTCGAAGTTGAGGAGGTAGAGCTCCTCGAGTGCGCCGCGGTCACCTTTCTGGGCCCGCTCCACGAGCCTGCGCACCTGGTTGGTCGCATCGGCGGCGGTCGCGGCCGCCGCCGCAGTCGGATCGGCCATCAGAAGAGATATGCCCGGCCCAGGACGACCGCTAACGCGCGTCTCAGCCGGCTGCAGGCCCGAAGCCGACTCGAGCTTCCTTCGTGAAGCGCTTGACGTAGACGACGCGCTGAAGGGCGATCGTGTAGCGCCCGTCGTCGGTGTCGAGGGAAAGTGCGGCGTCGCCGGTTCCTGCGCGGAGGTCGGCGGAGCCGAGCACCTGCTCGAGCTGGTCGGCGCTCGCCGGGGCGACGAACGCGCTCATCACCTGCCCGCCGTCGAAGCCGATCTCGATCCGGACCCGCTCCGAGCTAGCCAGGAGAGACCACCTCCGAGAGAACGCCGTGCACCGAGTCGGGATGGACGAACGCGACCTCGAGGCCGAACAGTCCCTCCCGCGGCTGCTCGTCGATCAGATCGGCGCCGGCCTGCGCGAGCCCGTCGAGCGCTTCCCGTACATCCGGCACCTCGTACGCGACGTGGTGCATGCCGGGCCCGCGCTTGGCGAGAAACCGGCCGACCGGTGTGTCCTCCGCGAGCGGCTCCAGCAACTCGACGCGTCCGGTCCCGACGCGCATCGCCGCGGCCTCGACGCCCTGATCGGGCATCGTCGCGCGCTGCTCGAGCTCCGCGCCGAACAACCGCGCGTACGTCGAGAGCGCGTCCTCGAGATCCTCGACCGCCACGCCGAGATGGTGAATGCCCCGCGGCTGCATGCGCGGAGGATGCTACTCAGTCGGCGTCAGTCCGCGGTCAGGGGAATCGCGCGAGGGGTGCCGATCGTCTCGGCGGCACGCGACTCGGGCTCGACGTCGACGAGCAACGCTTCGATCTCCTCGCGCACGAGCGTTTCCTTCTCGAGCAATGCCTGCGCGACCCGATCGAGCGCCGGTCGATGTTTTTCGAGTAGACGGACCGCATCGGCGTACGCGCCGTCGGTCAGGCGCGCCTGCTCCTGGTCGCGCAGGCGCTTCGTCTCCTCGGACAGCGCGTAGTTGTCGGCGCGCATCGTTCTCGACGTCACGACATCCGACATTCCCCACTCGAACACCATCGACCTCGCGATGTCCGTGACCTTCTCGAGATCGTTCGCGGCACCAGTGGTGACGCGGCCGAACACGATCTGCTCAGCGGCACGTCCCGCGAGCGCAACCTTGATGAAGTCGACGAGCTCTTCCTTCGTCCGGACGTAGCGGTCTTCCGTCGGCAAATGGAAGGTGTAGCCGAGCGCCTCGCCGCGGGCGACGATGGTGACCTTGTGCACGGGGAGAGCGTCGCCGACGAGGTGCGACATGACCGCGTGACCCGCTTCGTGGTACGCGAGGATGCGCTTCTCCTTCTCGCTGACGACCCGGCGCTTCTGCAGGCCGGCCACGACGCGCTCCATCGCGCCGTCGAAGTCCGCCTGCTGGATGTACTGGCGCTCCTTGCGACCCGCGAAGATCGCGGCCTCGTTCGCGATGTTCGCGAGATCGGCGCCGGTCAGCCCTGCGGTCTGCCGTGCGACCAGCACGAGATCGACGTCCGAGGCGAGCGGTTTCCCGCGGGTGTGGACGCGAAGAATCGCTTCCCGCCCGGCGAGGTCCGGCTCGCCGACGTGCACCTGCCGGTCGAAACGGCCCGGACGGAGGAGCGCGGGGTCGAGGTCCTGCAGCCGGTTGGAGGCGGCCATGACGACGACCTGCTGAGCGCCGGCGAAGCCGTCCAGCTCGACGAGCAACTGATTGAGCGTTTGATCCTGCTCGCGGTTGAAGCTGTGGCCGCTGCGGGCCACTCCGACTGCGTCCAGCTCGTCGATGAAGACGATGGCGGGTGCGTTCTTCCGAGCGTCGTTGAACAGCCTGCGAATACGTGCCGCGCCGAGCCCCGCGAACATCTCGACGAACGACGACGCGCTCGCCGCATAGAAGTGCGCACCGGACTCATGTGCCGCGGCCTTCGCCAGCATCGTCTTGCCGGTGCCGGGCGGGCCGTGCAGAAGAATCCCTTTCGGAACGCGCGCACCGAGCTTCTCGAAGCGCTTCGGATCCTTGAGGAAGTCGACGACCTCTTGGAGTTCCGAGCGGACTTCGTCGACACCGGCCACGTTCGCCCACGTCACCGCGGACTTCGACCGGGTGTCGACGTCCGCCGGCTTGACGCGCGGCATCAGCTTCAGCATCCGCCAGAGGATGTAGGTCGTCAGCGTGAGCATGACGGCGAAGATCACCGGCAGCCATGCCGAGACGCCGTCGCGGAAGTCGACCAACCATGCCCCCATAAGAGGGATGACACACGCTCTAGCGGTTCTGCGCCATCCCTTGAACGAGTGACTGGACTGCGTCGTCGGCGGTAGTGAACTCGACTCCGGCCTCGCGCCAGGCAGCAGCGCAGGCGGCAATGCGCTGATCGTCGAGCCCGCGCGCCGCGTCCTCCACGAAACGGACGTTGCGGCCGCGCTCGAGCAGGCCCCGGATCGCCGCGTCGTCGCAGACGTCGGTTGCGACCCCGAAGAGGATCACTTCCTCCGGATCGAGCGCTGCGAGCAGGCGATCGGTGTTCGGGTTCGTGAAGACGTTGAAGTGCTTCTTCAACAACAGGAACTCGCGGCCGCGGAGGTACCGCTCCGGCAGCGGCTCGAGCGCGATCGGCACGGGATCCTCCTGGTCGGTCTCCGGAACCTTGCGCGCACCGCGCGTCCCACGGAGGCAGTGCGGCGGATACGTCTTCGAGAAGTCCGGCTCGTCGGAGATCTCGTCGTCGGTCAGCTCGTGATCGTCTGCGGATGCGACGTGCGGAACGCCGGCGTCGCGCGCGGCTTCGACGAGCCGCTGCATCGCGGGCGCCGTCTGCTCGGCGCCGGGAACGTAGAGCTTCCCGTCGGGAAGCATGAAGTCGACCTGCGTGTCGACATCCCAGATGACGATGCCGCTCACTTCACGAGCTCCACGAGGTCGCGCAGGTTGTCGATTGCCTCCCCGTCCCAGTCGCGCTCCGACTGGGTGCGCAGCAGGACCGGGCGCATGCCGGCACGGGCCGCTCCGGCGAGCTCGTCGTCGTTGCCGTCGCCGACGAAAATGCAGGCCTCCGTTTGGACGCCAAGCCGTTGCGCGGCCGCTTCGTACAGCCGCCGTTCGGGCTTGCGCGCGCCCTCACGACACGAGAACACGCGCACGTCGACGAGCGGCGCAAGCGGCGACGCGGCCCACAGCTCAGGAGTCTCCGACGAACAGTTCGTAATCAGGCCCGTGCGCAATCCGCGCGCTCGTAGCTGCTCGAGTGCTGGCCCCGCTCCGTCGCGCGGGACGAAGATGGCAGCGAAGGCCGCCCGCCGCCGCTTCGAGATCGCGGCGAGCAGCTCGTCGTCGAGCTCGAGGCCGAGCCTGCGGTAGATCCTACGCGCACTGTCCTCGAACTCTCCTTTATCTCGCGCGGCGCGGTCGTCC
>JBKPJA010000089.1:0-33387 GCA_046730515.1 Actinomycetota bacterium
GACCATGGCCGAGTCCTTCCCGAGCTGGTCGAATGCGAGCTTGGTTCCGAGCAACGAGCCGAGGGCGTCCCCGTCGGGATTCTCGTGCGTCGTCAGGAGGAATCGCTCGCGCTCGCGGATCGCGTCAGCGACCGCGGCCAGCTCACTCGTTGTCGTCTGGGGCGAGCTCATCGATCAACTTCGTCATCCGCACCCCCCGCTCGACCGATGGATCGTACTCGAACGACAACTGCGGAGTTCTCTTCAACCGGAGCTCCTGCGCGAGCTGCGCCTGCAACACGGAGTGTGCAGCTTGCAGGCCCTCGATCGTCTGCACGCGCTTGCGCTCGCCGCCGAGGACCGACACGAATACGCGCGCGTAGCGCAGATCCGGTGAGGTCTCCACCCCCGTCACGGTCACGAATCCGATGCGGGGATCCTTCAGGCGGCCGATCGTCTCGGACAGAACCTGCCGCACGGATTCATTCACCCTCCGGAGCCGATCGGCCATGGGCGATATTCAAGCGCCTTGCACGCCTTCACTCTCGCAGCCGTCGCTCTGTGGTGTTTCCTCACGGCGTTGGCCGGCGGTCTCGTGGGCCTCGTGCTCGGCAACATCCGGCTGCCCGCGCTCCTCTTCGTCGCGACGAACCCGGCCGCAGCGGCTGGTGCCAATATCGGCGTGTCCGGAGTCGCCGCGGCCACCGCCTCGATCGCGCACGTTCGCTCGCAGCGTGTGCATTGGCGGCTCGTGGCCTGGATGCTGCCTCCGTCTCTCGCCGGCGCCGTCGCGGGCGGCGTTGCGAGCTCGTACATGCCCGCGAACGCGCTGCGGATCGTGATCGGGTCGACACTGCTCCTCTTCGGCATCGATCTGCTACGCCCGCGGCGGACGGCCGTCGCGCCTCCAAGTCATGAGCTCGACCTCAGAGCGGCGGTGATCTCAGGAGCGGTCATCGGCGTTCTCGGCGGTCTCATCGGTCTCATCCTCGGGGCGCTTCGACTTCCGGCACTGCTGCGCTGGGTAGGCGAGGAACCGCGCCGCGCCGTCGGCACGAATCTCGTCGTCGGGATCGCAGTCGGCGCCGCCGGGCTCGTGGGCCATCTGCCGGGCGGCATCGACTGGGCATTGTTCGGGATCGGCGCAGCCGCGTCGGTACCCGGGGCACTGATCGGATCCCGGCTGACCGGCCGCCTTTCGGAGGCGGCGCTCCTCCGAGCCGTGGGCTTGATCCTCCTCGGCGCCGGGACGGCGGCGATCCTGCAAGGGGTCGTCTAGTCGCCGAGCGCGACGATCTCGCGTGAGCGAGCGACGAGCTCATACTCCTGTCCGTTGAGGTACCGCTCCGCCTCGTCCAGGAGGCGTCGGACGTCGCGCTCGTCACGCGCGACGCATGACATCGTCAGACGCGCTCGCTGCCAAAGCTGGTGGTGGTCCACCTCCGCGACCGATGCGCCGAAGCGGTTTTGAAGCTGAGCCTTCGCGGACCTCACGTACTTCCGCTTGCCCTTGAGCGACCCCGCATCCGGGAAGTGCAACTCGAACGACAGGATCCCGACGTAGCCCGAGCCCACGCCCGAATTGAAGCGGACGACGGAATGCCGCGTGACCGGACTCGTGGTGTTAACGCTTGGTGAGGATCTTGAGATCGGCCTTGTGTCGCCGCTTCCACGGCAGCTAGCTTGGATCGAAACCTCGGTCGACCACGAAAGGAGGTTGCGCATGGAGCTGCTCCAGCTCATTCCGATGGCGGTCGTCATCGGACTGCTCGCCGGCGCCAACGTCGCGAGTCAGACGAGGGGCATCCTTCCGGCAACGAAGAGACTGCACACGCACTCAGGAGGTGAGCCGTAGTGTTCTACAAGTTCCTGAGGGCACTGGCCGGCCTCGAGTCCGGTCGCCACTGCAGGGTCTGCCGAGACGCGATCAGCCCCAGGGACCTCTTCGGTCTCGGCGAGGGCGTCTGCGCGCCGTGCCGCGAGTGAGCGCGGCCGTCGCTACGAGGTAGCTGCGGGCGCGGCGGGTGCGGCGGCGGAGAGATCCGTCCGCTCCACCTGCCGCGTCTCGTAGCACTCGAGGACGTCGCCTTCCTTCACGTCGTTGAAGCCGTCGAGGAGGATCCCGCACTCGAATCCCTCGGTGACCTCCCGGGCGTCGTCCTTGAAGCGCTTCAACTGCGCGATCGACGTTTCGTAGATAACGGTGCCGTCGCGTACGACTCGCACCTGAGCCCCGCGGCGGACGAGGCCGCTGGTCACCATGCAGCCGGCGATCGTGCCCAGGCGCGACACCTTGAAGAGCGCACGCACCTCGGCCTCGCCGAGCGTCACCTCTTCCTGAACCGGGCGCAGCATGCCGACGAGGGCCTGCTCGATGTCCTCGGTCAGTTGATAGATCACGCGGTAGGGCCTGATCTCGACGTTCTCGCGCTCGGCGAGCGCACGTGCTTCGGCGTTCGGACGGACGTTGAAGCCGACGATCATCGCGTTCGACGCCGACGCGAGCATCACGTCGTTCTCCGTGATGCCGCCGACGCCCTGGTGGATGACGTTGACGCGGACCTCCGGGTGCTGGATCTTGGCCAGCTCGCTCACGACCGCCTCGACCGAGCCAACGACGTCGCCCTTGACGACGAGGTTCAGATCCTGCACACCGCCTGCGCGCATCTGCTCGAATAGACCTTCGAGCGACACGCCGGCGGGGCGCTGGGCGAGCTGCTCGCGGCGCAGCCGCTCGCCACGAGCATTCGCAAGCTCCCGCGCGCGTGACTCTTTCTCGACGACGCGGGCGAGCTCACCGGCGGGCGGCGGCTTGTCAAAACCGAGGATCTCGACGGGATCGCCCGGCTTCGCGTCCTTGAGCCGCTCGCTGCGGAAGTTGTAGAGCGCGCGCACCCTCCCCCACGCATCGCCGGCGACGATCGCGTCACCGACACGGAGCGTGCCGCGATGGACCAACATCGTCGCGACGGGACCGCGTCCGACGTCGAGCCGCGATTCGATGATCGGACCGGACGCCTCGGCATTCGGGTTCGCCTTCAGCTCGAGCTCGGCGTCCGCAACGAGCAGAACTTTCTCGAGCAAATCATCGAGGTTCGTCCTCTGCTTGGCGGAGACGTCCGAGAACTGCGTCGTTCCACCCCACTCTTCCGGCTGCAACCCCTCCGTCGAGAGCTCCGTTCGGACGCGGTTCGGATCCGCCTCGGAGACGTCGATCTTGTTCACGGCCACGACGATGGGCACCTCGGCGGCGCGTGCGTGTGCGATCGATTCCTTCGTCTGCGGCATGACGCCGTCGTCGGCCGCGACAACGAGGACTGCGATGTCGGTCACTTTTGCGCCGCGCGCGCGCATCGCGGTGAACGCTTCGTGACCCGGCGTGTCGAGGAACGTGATCTTGCGGCCGTCGCGCTCGACCTGATACGCGCCGATGTGCTGCGTGATTCCGCCTGCCTCAGTCTCGACCACGGAGGTCTTGCGGACCGCATCGAGGAGAGTCGTCTTCCCATGGTCGACGTGCCCCATGATCGTCACCACGGGTGGGCGCGGAACCAGCTGGTCCTCGGAATCGTCGGCGACCTCGGGCTCCACGTCCTCCTCGTCCGCGAGGTGCTTGATCTGCACCTCGCGCTTCAGCTCCGCAGCGACGAGCTCGACCTCTTCATCGGTCAGCGACTGCGTTGCGGTGCGCATCTGCCCAAGACCCATGAGGATCTTGATGATTTCGCCCATCGGCACCCCGAGCGCCTGCGAGAAGTCGCGGACAGTAACCCCGGACTCGACCGTCGCCGGACCGGTCGGCTGGACGACCTCACGCGGCTGCTTTGGCCGTGCGCCGTCCGGACGCTCGCGCTGCTGGCGGGCGTCCCGCGGCGGCCGCGCGGCGGCAGTGTCGATGACGACGCGCCGCTTGCGGCGCCCGGGGGCGGCCTGGCGCGGTCGCATCGGTCTTTTCGGCTTGTTTGATCCTGAATCGTTGGCCATCTACGTCCTCAAGTGTAGAGCCCGCCCGCGGCGGGATCGATTTGGACGGTGCGCCGCAGCGTCCGGTTGAAGGCCCGCCCGGCGGCTGCGCGCTCGAAGCAGGCGAGCCGCCGGCAGGTGTAGGCGCCGCGCCCCGGCCGGCCCTCGCCCGGCACCAGCCGCCCGTTTTCGGCGACGAACCGGATCAGCTCCGCCTGCGGGGCCTTCCGTCCGCAGCCGACGCAGCTCCGGATCGGCGTCGCGGTCAAGCGGTCGGCGTTTCCTCTTCGCGCTCGGCGACCTGCTCGACAGGAATGCCGGCGGGAAGTTCCTCGGGCTCCGCGATTTGGTGTCGGACGGTATCGAGATCGACCTCTTCCTTCGCGTCGGCGACAGCGGTCGCGTCAGGGCCGTGGGTCGCCGCCTCGTCCGCGGTCCCTTCGGATTCCAGCTCCTCCTCCGGACGCACGGGTTCGACGCTTTCGGGACCAATGCTCTCGGCCTCGGGCTCCATCAGGTCGGAGCGGATCTCGAGCGCGGGCTCGTCCTCGGTCTCGACGATCTCGGCGTCGTCGGTGTCGCGCAGAGCGAGCTCCTGATGTGCGGGGATCCCGCAGTAGCGCGATCCGGGCAGGGCTTCGTTCGGGCAGCGCTTGCCGTTTGCGAGCACCGCCGCACAGCGACCGGTGAACTCTTCGCCCGCATCGCCGCCGCCGTAGGCGGCTGCGGCCTCTGCCTGCGCGAACTCGCTGTCGGACTGAATGTCGACCCGCCAGCCCGTCAGCCGCGCGGCCAAACGCGCGTTGAGCCCTTCCTTGCCGATCGCCAGCGCGAGCTGATCGTCGGGGACGATCACGGTCGCTTCTTTGGTGTCGTCGTCGACGAGCACTTCGCGTACGCGCGCCGGCGACAGAGCCTTGGCGACGAAGCGTGC
Source organism: Actinomycetota bacterium (assembly GCA_046730515.1). GTDB lineage: Bacteria > Actinomycetota > Thermoleophilia > Gaiellales > Gaiellaceae > 3-1-20CM-4-69-9. Next base: position 4,877 of record JBKPJA010000089.1, read on the forward strand.
AGGCTCGGGGTTCCACGGGATGATGTCGATCTTCTCGCCGCGTAGCTCCGACACGACCATGCGCACGCGTGACCCACGAGGGCCTACGCACGCGCCGACGGGATCGACACCCTGCGCATGGGACTCGACCGCGATCTTGGAGCGGTAGCCCGGCTCGCGTGCGACGCCGCGAATCTCGACGAGCCCGTCTGCGATCTCCGGCACTTCGAGCTCGAAGAGCGTCTTGATCAGCTCGGGGTCGCGACGCGACAGGATCACCTGCGGACCCTTCGTGCCGCTGCGTACCTCGATGATCACGGCCTTGATGCGCGAGCCCTGTTCGTAACGCTCACCGTCGACCTGTTCCGAGCGTGGCAGCAGCGCTTCGACCTTGCCGAGATCGACGAGGACGTTGTTGCGGTCCCCGGCCTGCTGGACGATTCCCGTTACGACTTCGCTGACGCGGTCGACGTACTCCTCATACATCATCGCGCGCTCCGCCTCGCGGATCCGCTGCAGGATCACCTGCTTCGCGGTCTGCGCTGCGATCCGCCCGAAGTTTTCGGGCGTGACGTCGGCGCGCTTGATCTGACTCTCCGGAATATCGGACCAGTCGATGTCGAGGTCGTCGTCGGAGATGAGCGTGTGCGAGCGTTCTCCGGTCTCGGCCTCGAGCGCCTCGAGCTCCTCTAGCTTGCGCTCGCGCGCTTCGTCGATGAGCCGCTCCTCGATGTCCGCGGGGAGCTCGATCGAATACACACGGAAGTCGCCCTGCTCGTCGATCTCCACCGTGGCGTGCCGCGAGGATCCGGGCATCTTCTTGTACGCCGCGAGCAATGCATCCTCCAGCGCAGCGACGAGCGTTCCGCTCTCGATGCCCTTCTCGCGCTCGATGTCGCGAACTGCTTCAACGATTTCCTGGCTCATCTCCCTACCCCTCGTCGATCAGATTGGCCCGGACGATCGTGTCGTACGGGATGTCCATGGACTCGCCGCCGGTGTTGACGGTGACGGCGCGCTCTCCTGCGGCGCTGACTTCGCCGCGGACGCGGCTACGCCCTTCGGTCCGCAACGTGACGCGGCGGCCGACGGCGTTACGGAAGTGTGCTTGGGTGCGGAGGGGTCGCTCGAAACCGGGGGAGGAGACGTCGACTGAGTACTCGCGCAGGTAGTCGCGGAGGACGTTCGTAACCCGCTCACAGAGGGCGTGGTCGACGCCCTTGGCGTGGTCGACGTAGACGGTGAACCGGTCCGGACTCGAGAGCTCGACGGCAAGCACCTCCATGCCCGGCATGGCACGCTCGACCTTGGGCGTGATCTCCCGCGTCAGTTGTCTCTCCTTTTCGTGCGTTGCTGCCATTGCTGCTCGCTCCCTGGTTCCGTCATAAAAAATGGGCCCGCAGGCCCATTTCGCGAACCGCTCGAAATGTGGTCTAGGCAGTCTAGCTAACTGGGGCTACAGCCGCTACGCGCGGGGTTTTCGTCCTCATTCGAGGACGATGGTCACCGGTCCGTCGTTGACGAGTTCGACCATCATCCGAGCACCGAACACCCCGGTCTCGACCGGTACGCCTTCGCTCCTCAGGGACGTGCAGAAGTGTTCGTAGAGGGGCTCGGCCTCCTCGGGCGGCGCAGCGCCGACGAAGCTCGGACGGTTGCCCTTCCGAGTGTCGGCGATCAACGTGAACTGACTGACGACGAGGGCCGCGCCGACGACGTCCAAGATGCTGCGGTCGAAGCGGCCTTGCTCGTCGCCGAAGATCCGCAACCGCGCGGTCTTGCCCGCGAGCCGCTCCGCGGCCGCCCGATCGTCCCCACTGGCGACCCCGAGAAGGACGACCATGCCCAGACCAATCTCCCCGGTGACGGCGCCGCCGACCCTGACGCGGGCCGCCGAAACCCGCTGGCAGACGGCCCTCATGCGGCAGTGCCGGTCGAGGAGCGCATCCCAGCACGGTTTCCGGGGTCCTCCGAGCTGACTCTTATAGGTACTCGCGCGCGCGGCCCCACCCGGGTGGGGGTAACTACCCACCTCCCACTGCGTTCGACGATAGCGGGAAAAACCGCGCGCGTCTGCGCCGATTTGGTGCCTAGACCTAGACTGTGAGCGCGCCTACCGCTCGCGCCTGTCGCGTTTGGCGGAGTCACCAAGATCGCGAATGCGCGATGCGTAGTGCCGACTTTGTGGCCGCAATGAGCTTGCGAGCTTGTAGTGGCCGTTCGCCTCTGTGTCACGACCCTGCTTCTCGAGTGCGCGACCGAGTCCGTAATGCGCATAGTGGTCGGCCGGCGAGAGCTCGAGCATCTTGCGGAACTCCTGCTCTGCTTCGGCGTAGCGCTCGATCCGCAGATACGCAATGCCGAGCGCCTCACGGATAGACGCCTTCTCGGGCTCTCGACGCTTCGCCTTCTCCAGCGCCACGGTCGCCTGGGCGGCATGGCCCTTGCGGAGGTGCGCCCGCCCTTGCTGATAGAGGTCGTAGGTCTCGGTCATCGGTGCAGATAGGGAAAGTTCTCCTCTACCAAGTCAAGCGGATGAGTCAAATCGCGCGTCTTCCCGATCTCGATCGCGGCAATCCTCTCCCCGGCGTCGATCGCCGCCTGAAAGGAGTTCTCGAGCTCATGCGGCTCGCGGTCGCAGCGCAGACGCTCGATCACGGGCCGATCCAGCGCCCAGACCGGCGCACCCGACAGCTCGCCCGCGGCGCCACCGTCTTCGACTCGCTCGACCCAACCGTCTCGAATCAGGATCGCCGGACGGCCCGCGCCCGGCGGCGGCTCGCGGCGTACGGCGATCGCGCCGGCTACGCCCAGGTCGATGAAGGCGCCCGCAAAAGCCGCGACATCCCCGCGTCTGAACACGGTGTCCGCTGCGGACGCCAGGATCGGCGCCGTCGCGCCCGCCTCGACGGCCCTTGCGACCGCGTCCGCTGAGCCCAGGACTGACGGCTGACGCACGTCTCGCACCTCGAGGCCGAATCCCTCGCCCCCGCCCGCAAGCGCGCGCACCTGATCGCCGAGGTAGCCGGTCACGAGCCAGACCCGCCGGAGCCCGCCTGCAGCAAGCTCGCGCAGGAGCGTGGCCAAGACCGGGCGTCCGTCGATCGGCAAGACCGGTTTCGCCCACCGCTCGGTCAGCGGGCGAAGCCGGCGCCCTTCCCCAGCGGCCATCACCACCGCGTCCACGATTACGAAAAGCCGAGCGAGCGCAGCGATAGCGAGCCGCGCACACGCTCGAACACCGACAGGCGCCGACGCAGCTGCCGCTTCACGCGCCCGAGCTCGTTTCGCGCCGCCGCAGCGGCGGCACCTGCCCCCGCAGGCCGCCCGAACCGCGCAGCCTCGACGGCTTGTGCGAACGGAACGGCGTCAACGGCGAAGCGCTCTGCGAGTTCGCCGCCGAGCTCGCGGATCGTCGACGTCTGCGCGAAGCCGACTCGCTGGTCTGCGAGGAAGTCGCCGAGCTCACGTGCACAGGCGGCGGCGAGCCTCCGTGGATCGCGGGTGAGGTAGCGACTCCGGCGGCGCACGAACTTCGTCGTCGCGATTGCAGCGACGACGGCAAACGCGAGGAACGCGACCAGCCGGAGGAGGCTATGGTGTCGTGGGCTCGTCTCGGACGCTGTGAGCGGACCGAGGCCTGCGGTCGCCGGCCGCTGGGCAGGCAGTCGCGCCTCCGGGCCGCCTCCACCCGCGGGAGCGTTGAAGACCTCGCCGCCGCGAACGACGCCGGCAAGCAGCTTCGCTGTGGCCGCAGCATCGAATCGAGGCGACGCATCGCTGTAGGAGCCGGCAAGCTGACCACGCCCCGGAGTCGGATCGAAGGGCAGCCACCCGTAACCGCGGAACCACACCTCGACCCATGTATGCGCGTCCCGGTCGGTGATCGTCCAGCGCCCGTCGCTATAGCGGCCGTTCACGAAGCCGGCCGCGACGCGTGCAGGGATTCCGAGCAGGCGCACCATCAGCGCCATCGCACCGGCGAAGTGCTGGCAGTAGCCCGAGCGCGTGTCGAGCGCAAACCCGACCAGCGGCGGCACGCCGGGTAGCTGCGGCGGCTGCTCGGAGTACGCAAAGCCGCCGGTCGTGCGCAGCCAGCGCTCGAGCGCGATGACGGCCGCGTACGGGCTTCGTGTCGCGCCCGCGACCCGCTCCGCGAGTGCAAGCAGCTGACGATACGGCTGCAGCGGTCCGACGAGCCGCTTTGCGAGCGCGGTGTCACGACCGGGCGTGCCGAACACCGGCGCATTCACACCGGGCGCGAGCTCAAGCTCCCGCCCGCTCCTCGTCAGGGCGGCCGGATAGCTCGGTGGTGAGTGGACGAGTGCAGCCACGGTCGGCTGGGGCGCGACGCTCCAGACGAGATAACGCTTGCCGCGCTGCAGATTGCCCGCCGTGAGCGCGACTCCCTGCCCGAGGTATGAGGCTGACGTGTTCACCTCATAGCCGACCGGCATGCTCGCACCCACCAGATGACGGTCGCGAAGCGCGCCGACGACGACCTGCTGCGCGAGAGTCGGGCTCTGTTTCCGCGCCGCGACGGGCGAGAGGACGCGACTCTGGGCGCGCGACTCGCGCCACAGGTGCTCGACCCAGCGATCGTGCACGAACCGATCGAGCACCGTCGCGCGCCAGTACGTGCCGATCTGGCTTGGAGCGGTGATCGTCAAAACCGTGGTCGGCCTCGCGGGGAAGTGGATCCCGGCATAACTCGAGTTCCACACGTACGAGACGCTCACGGCCTTCGGCTGGCGCACATACGGATTCCAGTGCTGCCAATCGAGCAGCCCGTCCTTCGCAACGGCGGGCGAGCTCGAGAGGGCGAGCGCACAGACGACGACGACAGCCACCGCGGGAACGGCGAGTGCTGCAGTGCGTTCCGTCAAACCCGCAAGGAGAACGAGCGCTGCGGCGAGAATGATCGCGCCGCGCAACAACGTGTGGCCGCCGGCGAGCAACGTCGCAGGCCATCCCGCCGCGATGAGGAAGCACATCACTGCGGGGACAGCACGTCGCGAAGCGATTGCGAGGGACGTCAGCAAGGTGAAGCCGAAGATCGCCGCCAGCAGCAGCATGTGCATGCGAGCGTGGTAAGCCGGAACGATCGGCAGGTGGTACTGGTAGAAGTCGACGAAGCCGCTGCCGAACCGTCGTGCGAATGTTCCGAAGAAGCCGACGCCGTCGGGCCAGAGCCCGCGAGGCGAGAGCGAGAACGCGACCGCCAGGCCGACAAAAGCGGCGGCTGCCAGGGCCGGCAACCGCAACCAGCGACGATGCGCGAGCGCAGGCAGCACCGCGATCACAACGAGGAGGGCAAGGCGGCCTTCCGCGTGCGGCGGACGTTCGAGCCGGATCCAATCGGCCGCGATCACGACGGCTGCGAGCAATGACAGGAGCGCCGTTTTAACCATGCGCCGCCTCCGCACCGGGCGCCTGCGTGAGACAGGCGCGCAGATCGTCGCCCGAGCGCACGACCGCGACGGGGATGTGCGCGGCCTGCAGTCGCAACAGGAGCGGCTCCGGCTTCCGTGTACCCGCGAACGACGGCACGTCCACGTAGACGAGCGACACGCGCCGACGGGAGAGCGCCCGGTCCACGATGCAGTCCGCGAGCTTGGCGTCAATGCGTGCGGTAACGACCGTGAGCTCGAGCGCTCGCGCGGCCGCACCGGCTTCGTCTGAGAGCAGCGAGGCCACCGGCACGCGGCCGTTCGGCTCGACAGCGGCGAGCAGCTCGAGCGCCCGCCGCCAGTCGCTCTCCGACGAACGCACCGGCTGCGCGACGCGCTCCGCGCCGTTCACGACCAAGAGGGCGCGGCGGCCCCGACGGACGTACGCCTCGAGGATCGAACCCGCGGCGCGCACCTGCACGTCGAAGCTCCCACCCGCGATCGCGCGCGCATCGGCGTCGAGCAGCACGGCGATCTCGTCGCGAGGCGTGTCCTCGAGCTCCTTGACCATCAGTTCGCCCCGGCGCGCCGTCGACCGCCAGTGGACGGTGCGCAGCGACTCGCCCTGCACGTACTCGCGGACACTGTGGAGCTCGAACCCGGCGGGACGATGGAGCAGGAGGCGCCGCCCGTCGCGGATCCCTGCGCCGCCGTCCGAGAAGAGTCGCTCCAGCCGAACGAGCCTCGGGTAGACGAGCAGTGCGCCCGCGGAAGACAACGACACGACCACCCGCTGCAATCCGAACGGATCCGACATGTGAGCACGCACGTCCTCGAACCCGTAGCGCCCGCGCGCGACACGTTCGAGCGTGTAGTCGATGCGGAGCGTCCGGCTGAAGCGCCGCAGGATGTGCCGCTGCTCGCCGAGACGCCCGATCCGCTCGGTGACCACGATGTTGGTCGGCGGGACCTTGCCCTGCGGCTCGAGCTCGAGACGGATCGCTACATCCTCTCCCTCGTAGACGTCGCTCTCGCGTGTCCTGCGGCGGAAGCGAAACGGCCCCTTGGCGAGCCGAACCCAGAGCCACGACAGCAGCGAGACGGCGAGCAGGCCGACCGCAACCGGGTAGAGCGGCTTCGAGCCGAAGACCCAGGCGGCCGCGTAGACGACGAAGCCGAGCCCGAGGACGGAACGGCCGCGGCGGGTCACACCGGGACCGGCGTCTTCTCCAGCGCGTCCGCCACGATCGCCTCGCCTCCCAGTCCGCTCGAGCGAGCCTCGGGCGCGACGATCAGGCGGTGGGCGAGCACCGGCACTGCGACCGCCTTGACGTCATCCGGCGAGAGGTACTCGCGGTTGTCTGCGAGCGCGCGTGCCTTCGCCACGCGGAGGAGCGCGATGCCTGCGCGCGGACTGCCGCCGAGGTACAGGCGCTCGTCGCTGCGCGTCGTCCGCAACAGCGCAACGACGTATCGGTTGAGGCTCTCCTCGACGTACACGCCCTTCGCCTCCTCCACCAGACGAAGCGCGTCCGCCGCAGCCGCGACGGGCTCGAGTGTCTCGAGAGGCGGATCCCCGGTCTGCTCGGTGAGCATCCGCGCTTCCTCCGTCAGCGGCGGATACCCGATCTGCAACCGCATCATGAACCGATCAAGCTGCGCCTCCGGAAGCGGATACGTTCCCTCGTACTCGATCGGGTTCTGGGTAGCGAGCACCATGAACGGCCGCGCGAGCTCGTACGTGACGCCGTCGACCGTCACCTGTTGTTCCTGCATGCACTCGAGCAGCGCGGCCTGTGTCTTCGGCGACGCGCGGTTGATCTCGTCGACGAGCAACAGGTTCGCGAACACGGGGCCAGGCTTGAACTCGAACTCATTTGAGCGCTGGTTGAAGACGTTCACGCCCGTGACGTCGGAGGGAAGCAGGTCGGGCGTGAACTGCAACCGCGAGAACGAGACGTCGAGCGAGCGCGCCAGGGCTTTTGCCAACATCGTCTTCCCCACGCCGGGAAAGTCCTCGAGGATCACGTGACCTTCGGCGACGAGCGCGAGCACGCAAAGGTGGAGCGTCTCCCGCGGCGCATGAATGACACGCGCGAGGTTGTCGACGACGGCGGCGATCGTCCGGGCCGAGTCGACCGTGCGAAGACGTTCAGGCTCGCTCACGCAGGAGTTCCTCCGCCGTATCTACGATCGCCGCTGCGATTCGGTCTTTCGGCGCCTTCTCGAGACGACGCTCACCTTCCGCGCCGATGAGGACGATTTCGTTCTCGGGGACGTCGAAGCCGATGTCCTCACGCGAGACGTCGTTGTAGACGACGAGATCGACGCCCTTCGCAACCAGCTTCTCTCGCGCACGTGAGAGTCCCTGATCACCCCGATCGGCGGCGAAGCCGACCAGGATCTGACCGTCGCTGCGCTGCTCAGCGAGCGTTCGCAGGATGTCGGTCGTCGGCTCGAGCTCGACACGCCACAGCTCGCTCCCCTTCGCGCGCTTCGCCCCCGTCGGAGCTGTCGGACGGTAGTCCGCGACGGCTGCGGCCATCAACACCAGATCCGCGTCCGAGTGGGCACGCGCCTCGGCGAGCATCGCGGCCGCAGTCGGCGTCTCGATGACCCGGATCCCGTCGGGCGCCGCGACGGCGAGGTTCGCCGCGAGCAGGGTGACCTCCGCGCCACGTTTGCGCACTTCCTCCGCAAGCGCAACACCCATCCGTCCGGACGATCGGTTGCCGAGGAAGCGCACAGCGTCAAGAGGCTCGCGTGTGCCGCCGGCTGTCACGAGCACGCGTCGCCCGCGCAGCGAGTCGGACTCGCCGAGCAGTATGCGTGCGCGGGCATAGATCTCTTCCGGCTCGGACATCCGCCCCACGCCGAGCTCGCCTTCCGCAGTCTCTCCCTCGTCCGGGCCGACGAGCTCCACGCCGCGGGAGCGAAGTGTCTCGACGTTCGTACGCGTCGCCGGATGCGACCACATGCGTGGATTCATCGCCGGCGCGACAAGCGTCGGCCCGGGGTGCGCGAGTGCCGCCTCGGTGACGAGACTGTCGGCCAGACCCTGCGCGAGCTTGGCGATCGTGTTCGCCGTCGCCGGCGCAATCACGAGCAGGTCGGCGCGGGTCAGGTGTGGATAGGGATCCTCCGTTCGGGGCCGACGCGCGAGCGCGAGGAAAGTTTCCGCACGGACGAACCGGTCCGCCCCAGGCGTTACGAGTGGAACGACCTCGTGCCCTCCCTTCACGAACAGGCGAACGAGCTCGCACGCCTTGTAGGCGGCGATCCCACCGGAGACGCCCACGAGCACCCGGGCCATGCCCGGATTTTGCCTGCTATTTCGTGTAGGAGTACTCGAGCTTGCCCTCGGCGGTCTCCTCGAGGGCCATGGTCAAGTAGTTCTTGGAGCGGGACTCGACGAGTGGCGGCGGGGCCTGCTCGAAGCCGATCCCCTCCCCCAGCTGGTGGTGGTAGTCGTTGATTTGGCGAGCCCGCTTGGCCGCGACGATCACGAGCGCGTAGCGCGAGTCGACGTTGTCAAGGAGCTCATCGATGCGTGGATGGATCACGGGGCCATGCTACCTGCGCGTCGCAGCTCCCGTTGGACGATGCCCAGCATCTCCTCTGCCGCTCGGACGACGTTGTCGTTCACGATCACGTAATCGAACTCGTGCTCCTGCTCGAGCTGTCGCTTCGCACGTTCGAGCCTCTTCGAGATCTCGCCGCCGCTCTCGGTCGCGCGCGCACGTAGCCGGCGCTCGAGCTCCGCGAACGACGGCGCGCGGACGAAGATCGTCACGCTGTCCGGGAGCGCTCGCTTCACGGCAATCGCTCCGTCCGTCTCCAGGTCGAGCAGCGGCGCCTTTCCCTTCGCTCTGATGCGGTCGATCTCCGACCAGAGCGTCCCCACGCGCTGTCCCCACTCGAAGTCGACGTGCTCTAAGAATTCGCCCGCGTCGAGCATGCGCTGAAACTCCGCGTCGGTGACGAAGTAGTACTCGCGTCCGTGCTCTTCGCCCTCGCGACGCGGCCTCGTCGTCGCGGAGATCGCGAGCACCAACTCGGGCACTCGCGGCATGATCGCCGCTTCGAGCGTCCCTTTGCCTGCACCCGAGGTTCCGGTGACCGCGATCACCGGCAACTCGGCGCCGGCCGGGCCGTTAGCGGTTGAAGAGGCCAATCAGCTCAGTGCGCTGCCGGTCGGAGAGCCCACCGACCGTCTTCGACTGGCTGATGCGACACATGTTCAGGAAGCGCGCCGCCTTCACCCGTCCGAACTTCGGCACCGCCATCAGCATGTCGAACACCTTCGCGGTCGAGACGTACTCGGGCGGATTACTAAGGATCTGCTCGATCGACACGCGCCCGTCTTTCAGATCCTTCTTCAACCTCGCCCGCCGGACACGGATGTCGTTCGCACGCTTCAGCGCTTCCATGCGCTGGTCGAGCGAACGCACCGGTGCCTGGGCCTGGATCTTGGGCGACACCATGAGCGCAGGAGTCTAACAACTCGAAAATCGCGGTCAAGGCCGACCGTTTTCCTGTCGTGAGCAGGTCTTTCTTCTTCTATGTTGTCGCAGCGGTAAACACCGCGCTGTGCGCGATTGCGTACGCAGCATCCACGTCTGCATAACCGCGCGCGTCCAGCTCCGTTGCAAGTTCCGTTCGTATGCGCACCGGTGCGTCGGGGTCCGCGAAGAGAACAGTGCCCAACGCGACATGCTGTGCCCCGACGGCGATGAAGTCGAGCGCGTCGCGCCCGGACTGCACACCGCCCATGCCGACGATCGGCAATCCCGTCGCGCCGTAGCACGCATGCACCGCAGCGAGAGCGATCGGCTTCAGCGCCGGGCCGGAGAGACCGCCCGGGCCGGGTTCGAGAGCGGGCCTGAGGGTGTGGTCGTCCAGCGCAAGGCCGCGGATCGTGTTGACCAGCGAGAGCCCGTCCGCCCCCGCCTCGTGGGCGGCGCGCGCGAGCTCGGCGACGTCGGGAACCGCCGGCGAGAGCTTGGCCCACAACTGCTTACGCGTCGCGAGGCGCGCGTTGGCGACGATCCGCGCTACGTCTTCGGCCGGCGAAGCGACGTTTGGACACGAAACGTTGAGCTCGATCGCTGCCACGTCGGGATGGTCGTCGAGCCGGAGACACAGTTCCGCGTAGTCGTGTGCGCTGAAACCTCCGACGGAGACCCAGATCGGCGTGTCGAGCGCAGCAAGCTGCGGGAGCGTCCAATTGAGGAAACGGTCGATGCCAGGATTCGCAAGCCCGATCGAGTTCAACATGCCGACCTCGCTTTCGGCGATGCGAATCGGGGTGTTGCCGTCGCGCGGCAGGGGCGTCACCGTCTTCGTCACGAAGACGTCGAGCGTGCGCGCGACCTCCGGCGCCGTCAGCCCGTCGAGGCAGCCGCTGGCATTCAGCAACATCATCGATTGAACTCGGATTGCATTGGAACGTCGCAGACGCGGTCGCGCGGAGCCGGGCTTGGCCCGGTGGGAGCGCTAACAAGCCTCGGTCGCGGCTCGCCGTAACGGAGGGGGCGCGCGGGGGAACCATGGGTTTCCCCGCGATTGAGCACGGGTCCCTCGACGCAAAGACGCTTGAGGGCGCCGTCGATCTCGACAGCGCAGCCGTAGCACGCTCCGTACCCGCAGGCCATCGGCGCTTCCCACGCCAGCTGAGCCTCCGGCGCGAGACGGCGGACGGCTTCCAACATCGGCTCGGGCCCGCAGGCGAGCACATCGTGGTCCGGCGGGATCAGCTCGGTCACGAGCCGGGGCTCGACGCAGACCTCCGCCTGCGGGAGGAGAGCCGACGCCTCTGCATGCCAGTCACTGCGGAAACCGAGCACCGCCGGCGGCCCGCCGAGCGCCTGGGAGAGGTACGGCAACGGCGCGACGCCGATCCCACCGCCGACGAGCACGGGCCGGCCGACGTCGAGGCGGAAGCCGTTGCCGAGCGGCCCGAGGATCGCCAGTTTCTCGCCGGGCTCGAGCCCGCAGAGCGCACGCGTTCCCGGGCCGATCGGATCGATTAGGAACGCGAGCTCCCTCGAAGGCGCGAGGCAGAGCGACATTGGACGCGGCAGTAGACGCCCGGGTGCTTCGAGCATGAAGGACTGCCCGGCGATCCCGGGATCGAGGCCGCCGCGGTCGACACGCAGCAGCGTGTAGGGCCCCACCTTCTCGGCCGCGACGACCTTAAGCCGCTCGCGTCTCATCGATCCGTTCCTGCAGGGACACGGACTCTTCTCGCCGCGCGTTCGCGATTGCGTGCACGGCTGCAACCGCTCCGGCAAGCGTCGTAATGCACGGCACGCGCGCGACGAGCGCAGCCTCGCGGATCAGGTATCCGTCCGTGCGCGCACCCGACCCGAACGGCGTGTTGATCACCAGGTCGCAGTGCCCGCGCCGGATGAGATCGACGACGCTCTGTCCAACGCCGTTCTCCGAAACCTTGCGCACCGCTTCCACCTCGAGGCCGGCGGCTTCGAGCACGCGCGCAGTTCCTGCGGTCGCGCGCAGTTGGAAGCCGAGCGCGGCGAGCCGTCTCGCGACGGTGACGACGGCGAGCTTGTCCGCGTCGCGAACGGAGAGAAACGCCGTCCCTGTCTCCGGCAACGGACGTCCGGCTGCGCGCTCGGCCTTAGCGAACGCGGTTGGAAAGTCGGCGGCGCTCGCCATCACCTCGCCCGTCGAGCGCATCTCCGGGCCGAGCACCGGGTCCGCGCCCGGGAAGCGCGCGAACGGCAGGACCGCCGCCTTCACGGCGACGTGTCCAAGCGACCGGCCCTCGGGCAGGTTCAGATCGGATAGGCGCCCGCCGGACATAACGCGGCAGGCCGCCTCGACCAGATTGACACCCGTCGCCTTCGACGCGAACGGAACCGTGCGCGAGGCGCGCGGGTTCGCCTCGAGCACGTAGATGTCGCCGTCGGCAACCGCCAGCTGCACGTTGGCGAGGCCGACGACACCGAGTGCACCTGCCAGCCGGCGCACAATCGAGCGGATCTCCGCGTCCTCGTCGGTGGTGAGCGACGGGGCAGGCAAGACGCACGCGGAATCCCCTGAGTGCACTCCCGCTTCCTCGACGTGCTGCATCACCGCGCCGACGAAGGTGTCGGTTCCGTCGCAGACGGCGTCGACGTCGATCTCGATCGCACTCTCCACAAAGCGGTCGACGAGCAGCGCCTCGTCGATCGAGACCATGTCATCGGCCGAATAGCAGATGCGCATCGCCCGTCCGCCGAGCACGTACGACGGACGCACGAGCACGGGATAGCCGATGCGCTCGGCGATCGCGTACGCCTCGGCCGTCGTCGTTGCGATTCCCCAAGCAGGACAGCGGATGCCGAGCGCTCCGAGGAGCGCCGCGAACCGCTCGCGGTCCTCGGCGAGATCGACCGCGTCGTACGGTGTGCCCATAATCCGGAAGCCGGCCGACTCGAGGCCGCGCGCGAGCTTCAACGGCGTCTGTCCTCCGAACTGGATTGCGACGCCTTCAGGCCGTTCGCGCTCGCAGATCGCGAGCACCGACTCGAGGTCGAGCGGCTCGAAGTAGAGACGATCCGAGGTGTCGTAATCCGTCGAGACCGTCTCCGGATTGCAGTTCACCATCACGGCCTCGTAGCCGAGTGCGCGGAAGGACTGCGCCGCGTGCACGCAGCAGTAGTCGAACTCGATTCCCTGCCCGATCCGGTTCGGGCCGGAGCCGAGGATCACCACGCGCGGTTTCGTGTGACCAGGGGCCGTAGGCCATTCGTCCGACTCCCCCCACGTGGAGTAGTAGTACGTCGACGCCGCCTCGACTTCGCCGGCACACGAGTCGACGCGGCGAAAGGCGGGGCGCACTCCCCACGCGCGCCGCCGAGCCCGCACGACGTCCTCGCTCGTGTCGCACCACTCGGCGAGCTCCGCGTCGGAAAGGCCGAAGCGCTTCAACTTGAGCCAGTCGTCGGCGACGAGGTCGTCGACGGACGACCAGGTGATCTCTGTACGCCCGAGCTCCGTGTGGAACCACGGATGCGCGCCCTCCGGCAACTGCCAGCGCTCTCCGCTCTCCAGCTCGCGCGAACGGTGCGCCTTGCGAAACGCCTCCACGAACGTGCGCCCGATCCCCATCGCCTCGCCGACGGACTTCATCTGTGTGCCGAGAGTCCGGTCGGCACCGGGAAACTTCTCGAATGCGAAGCGCGGAAACTTGACGACGACGTAATCGAGCGTCGGCTCGAAGCTCGCCGGCGTCGTGCGCGTGAGGTCGTTCGCGATCTCGTCGAGCGTGTAGCCGACGGCGAGCTTCGCAGCGACCTTGGCGATTGGATAACCGGTCGCCTTCGACGCGAGCGCCGACGAGCGCGACACTCGCGGGTTCATCTCGATCACGCGCAGCTCACCGGTCTCCCGGTTGCGCGCGAACTGGATGTTCGAGCCGCCGCACTCCACTCCGACCGCGCGGATGACGGCGATCGCCGCGTCGCGCAGCTCCTGGTACGCGTGATCGGAAAGCGTCATCTGCGGCGCGACAGTGACGCTGTCGCCGGTGTGCACTCCCATCGGATCGATGTTCTCGATCGAGCAGACGATGACGACGTTGTCCTTGCGGTCGCGCACTACCTCGAGCTCGAACTCGTCCCAGCCGCGCACCGATTCCTCGACGAGCACCTGGCCGATCGGGCTCTCGGCGAGCCCGAGCTCGACCTGCCTGCGCAGAGCCGCCGCACTCTCGATGAAGCCGCCCCCGTGCCCGCCGAGCGTGAACGCCGGCCGCACGACCGCGGGCGTGACGAGACCTGCGATTTCGTCGGCGTCGGTGACGATCCGCGAGTTCGGAACGCGCAGCCCGACCGACTGCACTGCTGCGCGGAACTGCTCGCGGTCCTCGGCGCGCGCGATCACGTCGAGCGGCGCGCCGATCAGCTCGATGCCGAGCTCCGCGAGGGCGCCTGACTCCGCCAGCCCGCGCGCGAGATTGAGGGCCGTCTGTCCGCCCATCGTCGGCAGGAGCGCGTCGGGACGTTCGCGTGCGAGCACGTCTGTCACACCGTCGAGGTCGAGCGGTTCGAGGTACGTGCGGTCGGCGAAGCCGGGGTCGGTCATGATCGTCGCCGGGTTCGAGTTGACGACCACGGTGCGGAAACCGTCCTCGCGCAAGACCTTCAACGCCTGGCAACCCGCGTAGTCGAACTCGCACGCTTGTCCGATGACGATGGGACCCGACCCGATGATGCAGATCGACCCGAGGTCGTCACGCCGCGGCACGCAAGGACACCTCCTCAACCCAACGCTCGAGGATCGGCCACGCATCGTGCGGACCGGGACCCGCTTCGGGATGAAACTGCACGGAACGGGCGTGCTCACGTGGGAAGTCGAGCCCTTCGACGGTGCCGTCGTAGAGCGAGACGTGAGTTGCTTCGCGCGCCTCGCTCGCTTCGACCGCGAAGCCGTGATTCTGCGCCGTGACGAGCACGCGTTCGGTCGTCCGCTCGAGAACCGGATGGTTGGCACCGCGGTGGCCGAACGGAAGCTTGTACGTCCGATGGCCGGTCGCGAGCGCGAGCAGCTGGTGGCCGAGGCAGATCCCGAGCAGGGGCACCCGTCCCACCAAGTCGCGGACTGTTGCAATCTCGTCACGGAGCGGCTCCGGATCGCCGGGGCCGTTCGAGAGGAGAACGCCGTCGAAACGAACGAGCTCCTCCGGCGTGGCGTCGTGCGGGAACACGGTCACCGCCGCCCCCGCGCCCGCAAGACGTCGAAGGATCGACCGCTTGCAGCCATAGTCGACGACCGCGATCCGCGAGCGGCCCAGCTCGGAGTACACATACGGCTGACGTGCAGATACTCCGTGCGCGAGCGCGCGTCCGGACATCGGCTCCGCACCGCACGCGACCGCCAGTGCTTGCTCGACCGACGACTCGCCTGAGACTGCAACGGCGCGCATCGCGCCGGCAGTCCGGAGCCGAAGCACGAGCGAGCGTGTGTCGATACCGCTGAGCGCGACGACGCCGCGTTCGTGCAACCAGTCCGTCCACTCCGGTCCGCGCGCCTCGCGCATGACGACCGCGCACGCGTGCACGGCCGCCGACTCGCTCCGCCCTTCGGCGACGCCGTAGTTGCCGATCATCGGCGCGGTGAAGCACACGATCTGCTCGGCGAACGAGGGATCGGTGACGACCTCCTGGTAGCCGGTCATCGCCGTCGTGAACACGGCCTCGCCGACGGCGAACCCATGCGCGGCAACCGAATCCCCGCGGAAGACGGATCCATCCTCGAGGGCGAGGAAACCCGTCACGCCGCGTACACCAGCGTCCCGGATCCGATCGTCGCGCGCACGCGCCCTTTGACCGTCGCGCCGAGCAGCCACGAGTTCACCGACCGCGAGCGGAAGACCTCTTCGGTGATCTGGTACGCGGCGCCGAGGTCGAGCAGGACGAGGTTCGCAGAAGCGCCGACCGCGATCTGCGGCTCGTCGAGACCGTACGCGCGCGCCGGCCCTGCGGACATGCGCTCGAGGATCGTCTCGAGCGGAACGAGCCCCGGTTCGACGAGGCGCGTGTAGAGCGCGGAGAACGCTGTCTCCAGGCCCGTGACGCCGAAAGGCGCCGCCTCGTACGGGACGTCCTTCTCGTGCGGCGCGTGCGGAGCGTGATCGGTCGCGATGCACGTGATCGTCCCGTCGTTCAGCGCCTCGATCAGCGCCGTGCGATCGGACTCGCTGCGAAGCGGCGGATTCATCTTCACGTTCGGATCGAGCGAGCGAACCGCCTCGTCGGTGAGACAGAGGTGATGGGGGGTCACCTCGCCGGTCGCGGCGACGCCCGCGTGCCGTGCGCGTCGGAGTGCCTGCACCGACTCCCACGCCGAGAGATGCAGAAGATGCAGCGGGCGACGTTCGTACGCGGCCAGGGAAAGATCGCGTTCGACCATCACGCTCTCCGCGACGGACGGATACCCCGAGACGCCGAGCTCGGCCGACACAGGGCCTTCGTGCATCTGCCCGTTGCGGGAAAGAGTCGGCTCTTCGCAGTGGACGGCGATGCGGCGGCCGTACTGCAGCGCGCGTCGCATCATTCCCGGGGAGGTCACAGGCATGCCGTCGTCGGTGAAGCCGACCGCGCCCGCGTCTGCGAGCGCGCCCATCTCCGTCAATTCCGTGCCGGCCTGCGCCTTCGTGATCGCGGCGAGGAAGCCGACGGAGATCACCGCTTCTGCCTGGGCGGTCTCGGCGAGCGAACCAAGCGCCGCCGTCGAATCGACGACCGGGTCGGTGTTCGGCATTGCGAGGATCGCGCAGTAGCCGCCTGCCGCCGCAGCAGCGGTGCCGCTCGCAATCGTCTCTTCGTCCTCGCGTCCCGGCGTGCGCAGGTGGACGTGCGGGTCGAGGAACGCAGGCGCGAGCACAAGGCCCCGAGCGTCGATGACCTTGTGCCCGTTCGTTTCGAGCTCGGTGCCGAGGGCGGCGATGACGCCGTCGTCGATCCGGACGTCCAGCGTCGAGTCGATGTTGCGCGCCGGATCGAGCACGCGCGCACCGCGGACGACGAGGTTCTCGCCGGGTGAGTCTTTGCGGAACAACATCACGCCACCTCCACCGGGTCACCGACGTGCACCGGCGCCGGGGCGCCGACGAGCAGGTCATAGAGCACGGCCATCCGCGTCACGAGCCCGGCACGCACCTGCGCCTCGATCAGCGCATCGGCATGGTCGGCGACACGCGGATCGATCTCGACGCCGCGGTTCATCGGCCCGGGATGCATCACCTTCTGGCCGGGGCGCAGCCGCTCACGTGTCACGCCCCACCGCGCCGTGTACTCGCGCAGCGACGGCACGAAGTTCGCGCCCTCCTCCATCCGCTCGCGCTGCATGCGGAGGACGTAGACGACGTCCGCCGCCGCGATCGCGTCGATGTCCGTCGAGGTCTCACACCCCATCGCCTCGATCCCGCGGGGCAGCAGCGTCGGTGGCCCAACGAGCGTCACACGCGCGTCCATCAGCGCGAGCGCCTGGATCAGCGAGCGCGCGACACGCGAGTGGAGGACGTCGCCGACGATCGCGACGTGAAGCCCGTCGACGCGCCCGAAGGTCTCGCGCATCGTGTACAGGTCGAGCAGCGCCTGCGTCGGGTGCTGGTGCTTGCCGTCGCCGGCGTTGACGACGTGCGCCTCGGTCACACGCGCGACGAGCTGCGGCGCGCCGATCTGCGGATGACGGATGACGATCACGTCCGGGTCGTAGGCGCCGAGCGTGATCGCCGTGTCCTTCAACGATTCCCCCTTGTCCACGGACGAGCCGGAGGACTTGATCGACAGCGTGTCCGCGGACAAACGCTTGGCGGCAAGCTCGAACGACGACGACGTTCGCGTCGACGACTCGTAGAACACGTTGATCACGAGCCGGCCCTTCAAGGTCGGCAGCTTCTTCACCTCCCGCTCGAGCGAGCGCTCGAACGTGCGCGCAGTCGCGAGCAGGCGCTCGAGGTCGTCGCGCGCCACGTCGGTAATCGAGATGAAGTGCCGCTTCTGCGGCGGCGCGGGCGGGCGCAGATCCTCCCGCAGGACTTTGATCTCCCCCATTTACTGACTCTCCTCTTCGGGTGATGGGACGAGCAGGACGCGGTCGACCTCGTCGATCTCGACGAGCTGCACCTGGATGCGCTCGTCGCGCGAGGTCGGCAAGTTCTTGCCGACGTAGTCGGGACGGATCGGCAGCTCGCGGTGACCGCGGTCTACGAGCACGGCGAGCTGGATTCGATCGGGACGGCCGTAGTCGAACAGCGCCTCGATCGCCGCGCGGATCGTGCGGCCGGTCTAGAGGACGTCGTCGACGAGGACGACCGTCTTCCCCTCGAGCGGGAAGTCGAGCGCCGTCGAGCGGACGACGGGCTGCGGATGTCTGGGCGCGTCTCCGCCGCGCACCTGCACGTCGTCGCGGTAGAACGTGATGTCGACGGCGCCGATGGCGGGTGCTTCGCCGGCGCGCTCCTCGACGAGGCGGCGCAGGCGGTGTGCGAGCGGCACGCCGCGCGTCTGGATCCCCACGAGCGCGACCCGCGAGAGATCCGGATTGCCCTCGATGATCTCGTGCGCGATGCGCGAGAGCGTCCGTGAGAGCGCGTCGGCGTCCAGGAGGACCTTGTCGGCGGAAATGGACGCAGACAGCTTCGTTCGACTCCTTTCCGGCCTCACTGGACCGGGTTAAAGGGGTTCGGGTCGCGCCGAACCATAACCGGTCAGCCGGACAGCGTCGAGCGGCCAGAATGTGGCTCGTGAGCGACGAGCTCCGTACTCGCGGTCACATTCCCTGGCGGAAGATCGATCTCCGGCTCGGCAGCCTGCGCGAGATCTGGGTCGCGACGGCGGACGCGCGCGGTCGCCCCGACGCCACTCCGGTCTGGTTCTGGTGGGACGGCACGAGGGTCTGGTTCACGACGAAGGCCTCGAGCCGCAAGGCGCAGAACCTCGACCGTCAGCCGGACATCGTGCTGCACAACGGCGACGGGGCCGATCCGATCATCATCAAAGGCGAGGCCGAGCGCGTAACTGAACACGAGGAACTCGACCGGCTCGACGCGGCCTACCGGGAGAAGTACGTCGATCCGGGAAGCGGCGCGCGGGCGACGATCTTCGTCGAGGGAGACGTCGCGCTTCGCGTAACCCCGCGGCTTGTAGTGGCGTGGGAGTACGCGACGTGCAGTAATCGGACCGACTGGGAGTTCCCGCGCGAGCTCAGCGCCGTCTGACGACGCGGTAGAGAGCGCTCCACTGATCCGGTCCCAGGTCGCGGGGCGCAGCGCCACGTGCAAAACCGAGCTCGGTCGCGGCACGCTTCAGCTGCAGTGCTGGGGCAACCGCGCGCAACCCGCCGCGGAAGCCGCGCTCCACGAACCGCGCGTAGTCGTTCGCATGCTCGACGGGAACGAGCGGAACGTCTCTCCGCGTGATCCGAAGGACGGCGCAGTCGACCGGCGGCGGCGGCGCAAAGCAACCGCCGGGAATCCTGCGCGCGACGGAGAGCTCATGCCACGCACTCCACTCGATACCGAGGCGGGTGGTCGGCCACGCAGCGGCCCGTTTCGCCGCCAGCCCCCATTGCACGATCACATCGGCGGACAGCAGGTGAACGCGTGGATCCAGGACCCGGCGTAGAGTTGCGGTCGCGCCCGCGAACGGAAGATTCGCGACAACCCGGAAGGGCTCGCGCGGCAGGCGAACGCGCAGCATGTCGCCCTCTACAACCGAAAAGTCTCCGCGCAATCGGCGCGCAAGCTCCGGATCGAGCTCGACTGCAACCACACGCGCGCCCGTACGCGCGAGCGCGCGTGTGAGAACGCCGGTGCCGGCGCCGAGGTCGAGCACGAGGTCGCCCGGCCCGACTCCGGCCGCGCGAACGATCTCCGCTGCGAACGCGCTACTGCGGAGGAAGTGCTGCCCGCGCGCTGGCTCTCGCGCGCGAACGGCCACGGACCATCACCATCGTCATGACCGCCGAAGCTTACTCATCGACGAGCAGATCCGCGAATCCCGCGGACGTCTTCCCGAACTCCCACCAGCCGCACACACGCGGCTTGACGAACGCCATGCTGCGTCCGTAGACGAGTGGAATGAGAGCCACCCTGTCCGCGACCGCGAGCCGGTCGGCTTCGTGGAAGCGCTCGAGCCGCTCTCTGTCGCTCCGCTCCTGTCGCGCGCGCTCGATCAACACGTCGAAAGTCGGATCGGCGAAGCCGCCCTCGTTCGTGCGGCTCGTCGATTGCAAGAGCAGGCGCAGGTAGTACTCCGGGTCGGGATAGCCCGGCAGCCACCCCGCAAAGACAATCGGCGCGCTTTCGAACCGAATGAGTTGCCCCACGTCGCTCGCCGTCCACGGATTCAGCGTCACGCTCAGACCGAGAACGTCTCGCCACGATTGAGCGATCGCTTCGAGCAGCGGCTCGAAGTCCTCGAGACCGGCGATCGAGATGTCACCACCCCCGCTCAGATCCGCGCGCGCAAGGTGTTCGCGAGCGAGCTCGGGATCGAAGCGAGGCGCGATGTCCGGCGTGTGGCCTTGGAGCGCAGGCGGCACCAGCCCGCCCGTTGCAACGACGAGGTTCGCGGGCGCGACCCCGGCAAGTCTGTCTCGATCGGTTGCGTGCGCGAGGGCCCGCCGCAGCTCGACATTCGACGTGAGCGCGTCGTGGTGATCGAAAGAGAGGTAGCCGGTCCATGCTGCCGGGCCGAGCGACGCCTCAACGTTCGCGGCTGGAACGGCGTCCGCGAGCAGTGGCGTGTAGCGCACAGCGACGACGTCGAGCTCGTCCTGCTCGAAACGAGCAAGGCTCTCTGCAGTTGGCAAGCGAACGAACTCGACGCGCGAGACGTTCCCCGTTCGCGGCGCGGAAGTTTCTTCGCGCCGCTCGAGCCTGAGCGTGTTTTCAGTGCGTCCTGCTTGGCGAAACGCGCCGCTTACGACCTGGAGCTCCGGCTCGGTCCACCAATCGCCGTCGCTCTCGATCGCGTGCCGCGGTTGGGGTCCGCCGTCGGGCCGGTTCATGACGCTCATGAAGTACGGCGCGGGAGCGGCGAGCTTGAACTCGACCGTCCTGCCGTCGAGAGCGCGGACGCCGATCTTCGACGCGTCACGCTCCGAGCCGAGGTAGTAGTCCTGCCCGTTTTCGAGCACGAAGTAGATGGCGACGGACGAGCCCGGGCTGCGCGGGTCGAGCACACGCTTGATCCCATACTCGATGTCGTGCGCCGTCAGCGGTTCACCGTCAGACCAGCGCAGCCCGTCGCGCAGGTAGAAGACGTAGCGGAGTCCGTCCCTCGCGATCTCCCAGCGCTCGGCGAGCGAGGGAACGAGGGTGCGCTCCGGCCACGCTTCGACCAGGCGATCGAAGAGCTGCATGCAGAGCTGGATGTTCGGCCACGCGATCGCGGACTTCGGATCGGGATCGTTGGGCAGGAAGCTCGTCGCGATGCGCAGCTGCGCGGTCGGCTGTTCATGTCCCGTCGGCGGCGTCCACAACGTGAACGCACGCTGGTAAGCGCCGTCGGCCTGCTCGAAGCGCAGTGACGTGTGCAACGCGAGGGCCAGCTTGAAGAGGACGAGCGCGGCTTCCTGGTTTCGGCCCCGCTCCTCCAGCAGCGGCAGCAGCGCGCGGTAGTGCTCGACGGCCTCGTCGAGCGCGTACTCCTGCCGCGCCTTGTCGCCTGCGCGCAGCAGGTACTCGACCGCCTTCTCTTCGTCTGAAGCCGCAAGCCAGTGATGCGCGAGCACTCCGAAGACCTCTTCCTCGTTGCCGGCGTGGCGCTCCTCGATCCACTCGGCCGCGCGGCGATGCAGGCGCGCACGGTCGGCGGTGAGCATGTTGCGGTACGCGCCCTCTTGGATCAGCGCATGCCTGAACCGGTACTCGGCCTGCGGCCAGCGGCGCTCCTCGCGAACGAGATCGAGCCGCTCGAGCTCGTGCAGCGCGTCCCGTGTCGCTCCGTCGCCACCCGAGACGCCTTCGAGGAGTGGGAGGCCGAAATGCCGTCCGAGCACCGAGGCTGCGCCGAGCACGTTGCGAGCTGAGTCCGGCAACCGATCGATTCGCGCGACGATCACCTGCTCGACGGTCGGCGGCAACTCGATCTCCGCGTCGTGGTCGAAGCGCCAGCCGCCGTCTTCGCGAACGAGCGCGCCTGCGTCGACAAGTGAACCTACGAGCTCTTCCAGGAAGAACGGATTGCCTTCTGCGGCATCGAGGATGCGGCCGCGCAGGTCGTCCGGCAGTGTCTGCGAACCGACGAGCGCCGCGAGGAGCTCCCCGCCCGCGTCGCCGGAGAGCGCCTCGAGCGTCAGCTCCCGCGTGCGGTGCGGGAACTCCCGCGCCGCGAGCTCTCGCACGGCCCACGACGCGTGATCTCTTTCTGCTCGTTGCGTCAGCACGAGCAGCACGCCGAACTCCTGCGTCACGGGCAACAGGCGCTCGACGAGCTGCAGCGACGTCGCGTCGGCCCAGTGCAGATCCTCGAGGACGACGAACACGGGTCCCGCCTCCGCGAGGCGCGCAAGGACGGTCGCGACAACCTCGAACGTTCGGTACTGCAGCGCTTCCGGGGACAGCTCCGCAAGCCGCGCCTGCGCGTCCGGTTCGAGTGCGAGGTCGAGCAGCGAGCCGACGTACGGATAGATCTCGCGGGTCCGTTCGTCGAACAACGTCTCGAGCCGGCGACGCAACGCGACCCGCACGCGAAGCTCGGGCTCGTCTGCGGACACACCGAGCCAGCGACGCACGAGATCACGGAACGGCCAGTACGGCAACGACTCGCCGTACGACACGCACCGGCCTTCGAGCCAGAGCGCAGGATGCGCATCGTCGGCGCCCGTTTCGGCGAGCGAGCGCAACTCGGCGAGCAGCCTGCTCTTTCCGATCCCCGCCTCTCCTGTGAGGATGAGGATGCCGCCGCTTCCCCGCAGCGCTGCTTCGACAATTTCTCGCGCCGAGCCGAGCTCACGTTCGCGGCCGATCAACTGGGTCTGGAATCCCGACACGCCGTGCGCCCGACCCACGTCCGCGATTGCGCGCATCGCTGCGAAAGCAGCCACCGGGTCGGCTTTGCCTTTCAGGTCGAGGCGCTGAGCCTCGCCCCACTCGAACGCGGGCCCGACGAGCCGCCTGGTCTCCGCGCCGACGAGCACGCCGCCGGGATCGGCGGAACCTTGCAAACGCGCAGCAGTGTTGACCGTGTCGCCGAACGCGGCGTACTCCACACGCGCCCCCGCGCCGAGTGCTCCGAGCACGACCGGGCCGGTGTTGACGCCCACTCGTACGGCGAGGCCGTCCGTCCCCCACGCCTGGGCGACCTCGTACCCGTACGCGGCAATTTCCTGCGCGATGCGGAGGCCGGCTCGGATCGCGCGTTCGGGATCGTCCTCATGCGCAGCGGGTGCGCCGAACAGCGCAAGCACGCCGTCGCCCGCCAGATCCTTCACCGTGCCGCCGTAGTCCTCGACGGCGTGGACGATTCGCGCCACCGCCTCGCCGACGATCAGCTTCACCTCCTCCGGATCCAACTGCTCGGCAAGCGCGGTCGAGCCGACGAGGTCGGCGAACAATGCGGTGACGACCTTCCGCTCTTCGCGCACGGTCAGATTGTGACTGGGTTAGGGCTCGGCGACGATCTCGTCGGGCTCGGTGCCGGCTTCGATCGCATCCTGCGCGGCCTCGAGCTCGGATTCCGGGACGAGCACGACCAGCGAGTCGTCCTCCGCGGCCTCGAGCTCTGACTCGATGCCCGCAGCGCGCAGGATCTCCTGCATCTCCTCGGCCTCGCGGACGTCGCCCGCGACGGCGGCGTGCACCATCCCGCTCATCCCGCGGCGGATGATACGACCTCTTCTTCCTTGCGGTGCGCGGCTCCGCCCTTGATCAGCTGCGGTGCTCCGCGCTCGGCGAACGGGATCTCGATCACGTCGAAATCGCGTGGGACGACCGTCTCGGTGAAGACCGCGCGGGCCTCGCGCGCGATCTCGGGGCCGAAGTACCGGTTCGACAGATGCGTCAGCGCAAGCAGGCCGACATCGGCGCGACGGGCGATCTCCGCGGCCTGCGTCGCGGTCTGATGGAGCGTCTCGGCGGCGCGCTCGCGCTCTTCCTCCGCGAAGGTCGCCTCGGTGACGAGCACGTCCGCCCCCCACGCCGCTTCGACGAGCTCGTCGCTCGGCGCCGTGTCACCGGTGATCGCGACCTTGCGGCCCGGCCGCGGCTCGCCGAGCACCTGCTCGGGCTGCACGCCGCGGCCGTCGGCAAGCGTGACCGGCACCCCGCGTTGGAGCTCGCCGCGCTGTGGGCCGTTCGGGATCCCGAGCGCATTCGCCGCCTCGACGTCGAACCGGCCCGGACGCGTCGCCTCGATCAGCGACCAGCCAATCGCCGAGACGCCGTGTGAGACGGCAAAAGCGGCCAGGCGGTAGTCGCCTCGTTCGAGTACGTCGCCCGCCCCGAGCTCCACCAACCGCACCTCGTAGGACAGCTTCCCGACCACCCGTTTGAGGGAGCCGAGCAGATCGACGAGCCCACGCGGCCCGTAGACGGTGAGCGGCAGCTCGCGACCGCGCAACGCGAAGGTCTTGAGCATCCCCGGGAGCCCGAGGACGTGATCCGCGTGGAAGTGCGTCAGGAAGACCTCTTCCAGCTCGACCAGGCCCACGGAGGAGCGCAGGAGCTGCCGCTGCGTCCCCTCGGCGCAGTCGAAGAGGAGCCTCTCACCGCCGCGCCGGAGCAGCAGAGCCGCGGGCGCCCGCTGGGCGGTCGGCATCGAGCCCGAGGTGCCGAGGAAGACGAGGTCGAGATCCACGGCTCGATTCTAGGTTTCGCCTGCTCAAGGCCCCGCTCGTGACGGCCGATACACGGCCGCAGAGGACGCGTGTCGATTCCTGCGGCAAATCGCGCTCGGCCCGGCTGGGACCTGCATCGGTCCCTGACGCTCCTGCGCGTTTTCCTCGTCGCCAGCGCGGCCATTCTCCTCGTCGCCGGTCTGGCGCTGACGTCGGTGCTCACCACGGCGCTCAAGCGACAGGCGCTCGTCGACGCACGCACGAGCCTCACGCAGTACGTGGACGGAGTCCTCCGCTCGCAGCTTGTCCGCGGCAACCACCTGCACGTGTCCGCGACGCTCCCCGAGGAGATCACCGCGCAGCTGCGGCGCGATCCCGATCTCGTCACCGTCAAGGTGTGGCGGCCCGACGGCGTGCTCGCTTGGACCAATCGTGCGCAACAGCGCATCGGCCATCGCTATGAGCTCGAGGGCGGTCTCGGCCAGGTGCTCCGCGATCACCGCGCGGTCGCCTCGATGGACGAGCTCAACAGCGAGGAGAACGAGGTCGAGCGCTCGCTCCACTTCAGCCATCTCCTGCAGGTGTACGCGCCTCTGCGAGGCGCAGACGGAACCCGGGTGATCGGCGCGTACGAGATCTACGCGAATCCTCGCCACATGGAGAGCTTCATCACGTCGCGCAAGCACGTGATCTGGCTGACGGTCGGTCTCGTGTTCGTTGCGATCTACTTCGCACTCGGTCTGCTCGTACGCGGCGCATCGTCGATGCTGACACGGCAGGCCCGCGTGTTGCGCGCGCGCTCCCAGGAGCTGCTCGACTCGTACCGGCGACTACAGGAGCGGTCGCTCGAAGCGATCGCGAGCCTGAACGCGACCGTCGACGCGCGCGATCCGTACACGGCGGGACACTCCGCGCGCGTACAGCGAATTGCGCTCGCCGTCGCCGAGGAGCTCAGCATTCCGCGCGGGCGACTCGAAGCCATTCGCTACGGAAGCCTCTTTCACGACATCGGCAAGATCGCCGTTCCGGACGCGATCCTGTCGAAGCCGGGCGGGCTCACTCCGAGCGAGTACGAGGTGATCAAGCGTCATCCGGTGGACGGCGCCGACATCGTCTCGAAGCTCGGCAGCCTACGCGAAGCAGTGCCGCTAATTCGCCACCACCACGAACGCTGGGACGGAGACGGCTATCCCGACCGGCTGTGCGGTGACGCGATTCCCGTCGAGGCGTGCATCGTCGGCCTTGCGGATGCGTGGGACGCGATGACGAGCGACCGTCCGTACCGGTCCGCGCTGAACCTCGAGGAGGCAACGGCACAACTACGCCTGGGTCGAGGCACGCAGTTCGCACCGGCGATCGTCGACGCGTTCTTCGCTGCGCTCCGACACCGGCCGGGCGTCTTCGAAGCTGCGCGCCCGCTCGAGGCAGCAGTAACCGGCTGAAGCACGTTTACGCTGGCGCCGTGCTCCACGCCACCGTTTGGGGCAGCGGCGAGCAGGCGGTGTTCGTCCACGGCAGCATGGGCGGCGGCGTGGTCGCCTGGTCCGGGCAGCGACCGCTCGCGGAGGAGTACCGGCTGTTGATCGTCGATCGGCGCGGCTTCGGGGACAGTCCTGGGCCGGACGCAGGTGACTGGGAGGCGGACGCCGAGGACATCGCGGCGCTGCTGACCGAACCTGTACACCTCGTCGGACACTCGTACGGCGCCGTGTCCTCGTTGCTCGCCGCCGCCCGTAGACCAGAGTGGGTTCGTTCGCTGACCATGATCGAGCCGCCTGCGCTGGGCCTCGTGCGCGGCGATGCGACAGTCGAAGAGTTCATCCGCCGGATCACGAATGCGAAGGACGAGGCAACGGATCCGGGCGACTACCGCCGACGGTTCTACGCGGCCTTCGGGTTCAAGCCGCCCGAAGATCCGCTGACGACGAGCCACGAGCTGCGCGCAGCGGCGAGCTCTTGGCGCGAGCGGCCGCCGTGGGACGCGGACATTCCGCTCGACGTGCTCGGTGCGGCGGATTTCCCGAAGCTCGTCGTGCGGGGCGCATGGGACAACGCACCACCCCAGGCGCGCGGGATCGGCATGCATTCGTTGCACCGCGTATGCGACGTGCTCGTCGAGTCACTCGGTGCCGACGACGTCACCTTCGACGGAGCCGCGCACAATCCACAGGCGCTCGGCGCGCCGTTCAACGAGCGGCTGCTCGCGTTCTGGCGCTCGGCCGACTAGGGCAGGACGAGTAGCTGCCCCGGCACGAGGGTTGCGTCGCGGAGCCCGTTGCGCCGCTCGAGCTTCCAGACTCCCTCGCGCGGATCGCCCGCGTAGTGCGACGACGCGATCGACCAGAGCGTGTCCGTCGACCGGACGACGTAGACCTGCGAGCGGCCGGCGCCGCCCGACGGTCGGGCGGCGACGCCCACGGCCAGGCCCAGCAGCACGATCACGATCAATGCCTTGGGGAACATGCGTTCGCATGATAGGCGAACGCATGTTCGATTGTCAAGGGAGCGTGACCAGCTGCGGCGTGAGGCGCCTGCCCCGCACGCTGAGCACCAGCATTGCCCGCGCCGGTGCGGTGCGGCGCTCGGTCGGCGAGCCGGGGTTCAACACCCAGAGATGCTGGAACCGCTCGACCTGCGGCACGTGCGTGTGGCCGTACACGACGGCGTCGCAGTCCTCGAAGCGCGCGGCGAGACGGGCCTCGCGGCCGGCACGCGGGCCCGGGATATGGATGATCCCGATCCGCGTGTCCTCGACCTCGACCACGTGCTCACGCGGCAACGCCTCTTTCAGCGCCGCCTCGTCCATGTTCCCGTAGACGGCCTCGACCGGCGGGCCGAGCGCACGCAGATCGTCGAGGACGGAGCTCGAGACGAAGTCGCCGCCGTGCAGGATGAGATCCGCGCCACGCAACAACCGCACGCAGTCGTCCGGCAGCTCGCGCCCTCCCCGCGGCAGGTGTGTATCCGAGATCACGGCGACGCGTGCCATCCCGCGTGAGCCTACGTTCGGAAGCGCTTCGTGAACGTGCTAACCCGCGCCGGGTTCGTCTCCGCGCTGAGCTTCACGACGACGCGGTACGAGCCGCGCGAGAGCTTCGGCAGCTTCACCTGCAGGTCGACGTTCGGGGTCGCCGTGCCGGAGCTCTCCGCCAACGTGCGTGATTGTCGGAGGATGCCGACGCTGTACGAGTAACCCTCCGCAGCCCTGACGACGACGAAGCGGCCATGGAGCTTCGCGCTCGCCCCGACCACCTTGGTCTTGTGGCGCCAGGAGTCCGTGATCCCGTGACACTGTTGGTTCGCTGCAATCGCACCCCTGACGACGTCGTAGGACGGGCGGCGCGTGCCGTCCGCCAGCTCGACACCCGTCTGCATTGCCGGCAGAGCGCTCTCGTCGATGAGGTGGAAGAAGTTCAGCTCGGCGACGTCTGGATCGCATGCGGCCCACGCGATCAACTGTGCGTAGTAGTCGCCCTGTTGTTCGGCGGTCACCGTCGGCACGTTCTCGCTGCCCGTGTAGACGTTCGTCTTGTCGGGTGGGACCGCGGCCTGGTACCCAGACTCGTCGATGAACGCGCGCACGTGGCGTCCCGGGCCGTCGCCGGCCTCGCCGAAGACAGGCTGACCGGTGCCGTGGAAGACATCCCACCAGGCCTGCTTGAAACGATCGAGATTCACGCAGCCGACGTTCGGCCAGGAGAAGCCGACCGACGGCGCGTCCGTGTTCGTGTTCGGATAACAGTGCAGCGACACGTCGTCCGCAATCGGCATTGCGCGTCCGCTCGCGCGGTACGCTCGGCCGATCTCCTCGAGCAGACGGATCGGCGAATGCGAGACGTTGCTCATCGC
>JBKPJA010000090.1:0-10175 GCA_046730515.1 Actinomycetota bacterium
CCGACCATCATCCGAGCCAGGCCGGCCTCGGTCGCGCCTTCGCGCGGAATCGTGTCCACCTGCTTGCCGCGACGCAGCACGGTGATCCGGTCCGCGATCTCGAGCACCTCGTGCAGCTTGTGGCTGATGAAGATGATCGACATCCCCTCTGCGACGAGTCCCTTGAGGATCGAGAACAGCTCCGTCGCCTCTTGCGGCGTCAGGACGGCGGTCGGCTCGTCGAGGATCAGGATCTTTGCGTTGCGGTAGAGCGCCTTCAGGATCTCGACGCGTTGCTGCTGGCCGACGGTGATGCTCTGGATCTTCGCGTCCGGGTCGATCGCGAAGCCGAACCGCTTCGAGATGTCGAGTACGCGTCTGCGCGCGCCGCCGTAGTCGAGCAGCGGGCCCTTCTTCGGCTCCTCGGCGAGCACGATGTTCTCGGTCACCGTCATCACCGGAATGAGCATGAAGTGCTGATGCACCATCCCGATCCCGCGGTCGATGGCGTCGTGCGGCGACGAGACGTCCACTCGCTTGCCGTTGATGAGGATCTCTCCCTCGTCCGGTGAGTAGAGGCCGTAGACGACGTTCATCAGCGTCGTCTTGCCGGCGCCGTTCTCCCCCAGGAGGGCGTGCACCTCTCCCTCCCGTAGGTCGAGGTCGACGTGGTCATTCGCGAGGACGCCCGGGAACTGCTTCGTAATCCCTCGGAGCTCGAGGACGGGGGTCTCGTCCATCGAGGCGATTCTAAGCTGGCGCGGAACGACGGAGGGCCCCATCCCGGGGCCCTCCACGTGCCAACTCGGAAAAGCGCCTTAGCTAAAAGGTCGTCGGCACCTTGATCTTGCCGCTGATGATCTGCCTCTTCAGCACCGTGAGCTTCGCCGTGATCGCCTTCACCTCGGCCTTCTTCAGCTTGGGGCTGAACTTGCCGAGCGCGACGCCGTTGTTCTTCAGGTTGAAGGCGAGGTTCAACCCGCCCTTGAACTTGCCGGCCTTCGCCAGCTTGACGGCAGTGAAGACGCCCACGTCAACGCGCTTCACCGCACTCGTGAGGATGTAGGTGCCGAGGAACGACTGATCCTGGTCGACCCCGATCCCCCAGAGGCCCGCGTCCTTCGCGGCGCCCAGTGCACCGAGGCCGCAGCCGCCCGCGATCGCGAAGATCACGTGCGCGCCCGCCTTGATCTCGTTCTCGGCGTCGCTCTTGCAGACGTCCTGCGCCGTGAAGCTGTTCGAGTATGCGTGCAGAACCGTGGTGCCCGGCACGCACTTCTTGGCGCCCGCCTGATAGCCGGCGAAGAAGATGTCCACCGGCGGGATCTTGATCCCCATGACCGCGCCGATGACCGGCTTCGCGTGGTCGTACTTCGAGGTCACGAGCGCGGCCATGCAGCCGATGAGGTAGCTGTTCTCGTTCGTCGCGTACGTCAGCCCCTCGATGTTGTGGACGTCCTTGCCCTTGAAGTCGCCGGTCGACGAGGACACGAAGTCGTCCGTGATCGTGAAGTGCGTCTTCGGGAACTGCGCTGCTTCGGTGGCGAGGTCACCGGCCATCAGGAAACCGGCGTCCATGACGATGTTCGCTCCCTCGCGGACCGCCGTCGTCATGTTCGGGATGTAATCGCTCGAAGAGTTCGACTGCAGCGCGATCTTCTGCACGTGCAGCACGGCCACGGCGCGATTCAGTCCCTTCAGCTGAGACTGGTTGAAGCTCTTGTCGTTGAATTTGCCGATGTCGCTGATCAGCGCGGCTTTAAAGACTGCGGACGGATGCGCAGAACTGCTGCCCGCCAAGACGACGGCCAAGGCCCCGGCCGCCATCAGGGCGGCGAGCGCGCCCGCCCAGAAACGCTTCTTCCTCAAGAAATTGCCCTCCTCCTAGTCGTCAGGCCGGAAAAAAGTCGCCAGATGCTAACCCCCTCCGGCCCTTGCTGCCTGTTAAGACGACGCGGAGAGAGCCGGGTTAGGTTCTAGGTCTATGGAGACGAGCGAAACCCTCGTTTTCGACCCCTCCGACCCGGATTTCCTCGCGGATCCATATCCCGTGCTTAAGGGCCTGCGCGAGGCAGCGGCGGTCTTCTACGGGGCCGGCCATGCGCGCTGGTTCGTCACGCGCCACGAGGACGTGCGCAGTTGCCTTCGGGACAAGCGGCTCGGTCGCAACTTCCGACATGTCATGTCCGAGGACGAGGCAGGCGTGCCGCCGCTCGACCCTCGCTGGCGGGCGTTCTGGGACAGCGAGCGCTGGAGTCTCCTCTGGATCGAGCCGCCGGAGCACACCCGCATGCGCAAGCTCGTCGCGGCCGCATTCACGCCGCGTGCCGTCGAGGCGTTGCGCGACCCGGCGCGCGAGCTCGCTGCGGAGTTGCTCGAGCCGCTGGCGGAGGCGGGCGAGATGGAGCTTCTCTACGACTTCGCGCAGCCGTACTCGATCGCGGTCATCTGCCGCATGCTGGGCGTTCCGTTCGAGCGGCACCGCGACCTGCTGGATTGGTCGCACAGGATGGTGAAGATGTACGAGCTCGACGTTCCTCCCACCGCGGCCGAGGCGGCGAACCGTGCTGCGGCGGAGTTTCGGTCGTACGTGCTCGAGTTGATCCGCGAGCGGCGTGATCATCCGAGCGACGACATGGTCACCGCGCTGGTCGAGGCGCGCGTAGACGGGGAGCGATTGTCAGACGACCAGATCGTCAGCACGGTGATCGTCTTGCTCAACGCCGGGCACGAGGCGACGGTCAACACCCTGGGGAACGGCACGCTTGCGTTCGCGCGTCATCCGGACCAGTGGCGACGTGTCGTCGACAGCCACGTTCCCGCAGCGGCGGCCCTCGAGGAGATGATCCGCTACGACCCGCCGCTCCAGCTCTTCGAGCGGTGGGTCTTGATGGACGGCTTCGCGATCGGCGATGTGCCCATCCCGCGCGGGGCGAAGATCGCGATGCTGTTCGGCGCGGCGAACCGGGATCCGCGCGTCTTCGAGTCTCCGGACGAGTTCGACGCTGGACGTGAGAACGCCGCGCAGCACATCGGCTTTGGCGGCGGCATCCACGTCTGCATCGGAGCACCGCTCGCGCGCATCGAGCTCGAGGCGAGCGTCGATGCGCTGCGGAGACTCTGGCCGGACTTCCAGCTCGTGGAAGAGCCGCAACGGACGGGCGCGTTCGTGATCTGGGGGTTAAAAGGGCTTCGACTTCGACGTGCATGACGTCAGTTGAGGACGCGTCGAACCTCGTGCCGTTTACTGCATGGGTCTGACCCCGAGCCGTGTCTCGTAGGTGCACGGCTCACGCCCATCATCGGCTCGTTGACGGCAAGGGTCTGACCCCGAGCCGTGGCTTCTTAGGACACGACCTGGCTCACGTCGTCAACGAGGACGCGGCGCGGCTTCGAGCCCTCGTAGCCGCTGATGATTCCTCGCCGCTCGAGCATGTCGATCAGCCGGCCCGCGCGCGTGTAGCCGACACGCAGTCGCCGCTGCAACAGCGACACCGACGCGGTCTGCGTCTGGATCACGATCTCGATCGCCTTCTCGAGCAGCGGATCCTCGTCCGGGTCGAACTCCTCGTCGTCGGCCTCTTCGTCCGCGAACGCCTCGGGACCCTCGAGCAGCGACTCGTCGAGCTCCTGCTCGCGCTGTGAGCGGCACTGCTCGACGATCAGCGCGATCTCCTCCTCCGAGACGTAGGCGCCTTGCACGCGCTGCAGACGGGAGGTTCCGAGCGGCTTGAACAGCATGTCGCCCTGGCCGAGCAGCGATTCCGCGCCCGCCGTGTCGAGCACGACGCGCGAGTCCGTCTGCGACGACACCGCGAACGCGATGCGCGAGGGGACGTTCGCCTTGATCATCCCAGTGATCACGTCGACCGACGGCCGCTGCGTCGCCAGTACAAGGTGGATGCCGACGGCGCGCGACTTCTGCGCGAGGCGGATGACCGCGTCCTCCACCTCCTGCGGCGAGATCATCATCAGGTCGGCGAGCTCGTCGATCACCACGAGCAGGTACGGCAGCGTCGACTCGCCGCGGCGACGCAGCGCGCGATTCGCCTCCGCGAGGTTGCGCGCACGCAGGACGGAGAGCCGCTCGTAACGGCGATCCATCTCCGCTACGACGTTCGCAAGCGCGGCCGCGGCCTGCTTCGGCGACGACACGACCGGCGTGAGCAGGTGCGGGATCGACTCGTAGAAGCCGAGCTCGATGCGCTTCGGGTCGACGAGGATCATTCGCACCTCGTCCGGTGTCGAGCGGAGCAGGATCGACGTGAGGATCGTGTTGATACAGCCGGACTTTCCCGAGCCCGTCGTGCCGGCGATGAGCAGATGCGGCATGCGCGCGAGATCGGTCCACACTGCCGTCCCGGAGATGTCCTTCCCGAGCCACACGGCGAGCGGCGATGCAGTCGCGGGCAGGTCGTCGAAGATGTCCCCGAGCGTGACGAGGTTCGGCTGGAGG
The DNA here is from genome assembly GCA_046730515.1 of Actinomycetota bacterium. Lineage (GTDB taxonomy): Bacteria > Actinomycetota > Thermoleophilia > Gaiellales > Gaiellaceae > 3-1-20CM-4-69-9. The sequence continues at coordinate 4,436 of JBKPJA010000090.1, forward strand.
TTCGGGAGCTCGACGCCGACCGCCTGCTTGCCGGGAATCGGCGCGAGGATGCGGATCTCCGTGGTCGCGAGCGCGTAGGAGAGGTCGTCCTTCAGCGCCGCGACCTTCGAGACCTTCGTTCCCGGCGCGAGCTGCAGCTCGTAGCGAGTGACGCGCGGCCCGGAGATCTGACCGACGATCGTCGCCTCGACGCCGAAGTGGGCCAGCGTCTGGACGAGTGCGGCCGCGGTTCGCTGGGCGACGTCCGCGCCCACCTCGCTCGGAGCCGGCGACCGGTGCAGGATCTCGCGGTCGGGCAGGCGGTACTCCCTCACCGTCTCCATCGAGGCGACGTCGAACAGGCTCGGCTGATCGGGGTCGTCTGGATCGACCTCGCGCTCGACGAGCAACGACGGCGGCTGAGCGGCCTCGCCGACCACATCCGGAAAGTCGTGCACCGCGTCCACGGGCGGCTCGACCGTCCGCAGCGGGATCACCGGCGCGGGCTCGGGCATCGGCTCGCGCAGCCGGGCGCTGCGCGCCCGCGAATGGGCGCGCTTGACCGCGTGTCCGGAACGCCGCAGCAGCGCACCGGCCGACGCGCCGGAGAGCAGCAGCCCTCCGACCAGCAGCGCGAGCACGCCGACGATCGTCGTGCCCGTCGAGCCCAGCATCGCGGAGAACAGCTCTGACAGGACGCCGCCGATCGCGCCGCCGTTCGCAGAGCCCAATGTCGTCAGCAGGCCGAAGCTCAACACGACGATCCCGGTCCGGAACGGGCTCACGTCGACGAGCGCGCTGCGCGCGACCATCAGCGCGCCGAGCATGACGAACGCAACCGGCGCGAGGTACGCGGCGACGCCGATCGTGGCAGTGAATGCGTGCGCGATCCAGCCGCCGACGCTGCCGCCGTTCCAGCCGAGGTAGAGGACGAAGGCGAGGAAGCTGCCGAGCGCGAGCAGCCCGAGCCCGGTGAGCTCAGGATGCTGGTGTCCTCGTGTCTTGCCCTTGCGCGACTTCTTGCGAATGCGCGCAGGCACGCGGGGACGAAGCGTGCGCTTCTTGCGGCGGCGCGCCATGGGCGCACGTTCGCCGCCGGCTCTCGGCCTCCTACAAAGGCGCGTAGGCGGCGCAGAGCATCCCGAAGTACGTGGGCGCTTCGTACGAGAGGAGCTCGCCGCGCCAATCCTCCCCGAGCGCGCCGTGCAGCATCAGCATCTGCCAGAAGCTGTCGGCTTTCGCGCGCTCGATGAAGTGCGGATCGAACTCGAGCAGCTCGGCGAGCCGCTCCGTGTCGACGAGCTCGACGACGCGGTCGTCGTACTCCTTCGCGGCCGGGTCGTAGCCGTACGGGCCGTCCGCGTCGTGCGCGTGGCCGTGGTCGGCGCTCGCGATCAGCGCCACGCGCTTCCCGGACTCGGCTGCGGCCCGTGCGAGCACTGCACCGGCGCGAACATGCTCTGCGAACGAACGGTCGCGCGCAGGCGACATCACGACAGCACGCACCTGCGGCTCCGTTCGCCCGCCCATGTACCAGAGCGGAATCAACGCGCCCCAGTCCATCGGAAAGACGGCGCCGTCCGGATCGTTGCCGCCGTAGCTCAGCCCAACCGCGGGAATGCCGGCGTCTGTCAGCGCTACAACCGAGTTCAGCGCGAGGTCGCGGTCGACGGGGCACGTGAGCTCGACCGGCTGCGTCGTCCACTCGGACAGCGAGCCGTGCAGCTCGGCGGAGATCACGACCGCGAAGGCGCCCTCGACGTGGACGTTGTGCGGCGTGAGGACGATCGTCGCATCAGGACGTGCGGCCTCGAAGCGGCGTCCGAGCTCTGCGAACGCGTCCTGTGTCGCCTGCGCGAGCCCCTCCTCCCCCGGCTCGCAGGCTTCATCGATCGCCATGCTGCCGTGGGGCGCGATCGCAGCAAAGACGAGGCCGCTCATCCGAACGAATTCAAGCGCTCGACGAGCAGGTCGAGGAAGTCGTCGGCGTGGATGTCGACCGCGACGTGCGCGTTTGGCTCCCAACCCGCTCGGCGCCAGAGGTCGACGTACGTGCGGCCGCGACTGAGCTCGGGCCCTGTGTCGATCTTCACGCCGCGGTCGAGCGTCTCGAGCAAATCCGGGCGCGCGACGTGCGCGACCGCGACGGCGTCGTGGATCGGCGACCCGTTCCAGCCGTATTGCCTGCGGTGGAACTCGCCGTAGAACTGCAGCAGCGCGCGCACCATCTCCCCCACGCGCCCTTCGAGCCGCTCTTGGTGCGCGGGTGTGAAGAGTGCCTTGTGCGTGACGTCGAGCCCGACCATCGTCATGTCGATTCCGCTCGCGAAGACGCGCGCGGCAGCTTCCGGATCGGCCCAGATGTTGAACTCGGCCGCAGGAGTGACGTTTCCCTCCGCGATCGCGCCGCCCATCAGCACGATGCGCTCGGGGTGCGCGTCGGGATGCAACGCGAGCAGCAGTGCGACGTTCGTCAGCGGCCCGGTCGGCACGAGCGTGACTGCGCCGCCTCGCTCGCGGATGCGCTCGGCGAGGAACTCCACGGCGTGCTCCCACAACGGCTCCCGTTGCGGCGGAGGCAGGTCGGGACCGTCGAGGCCGGTCTCGCCGTGGACGTTGGCCGCGACGTGCGGCTGGCGCACGAGCGGCGCGGGCGCGCCCGCAGCGACGGGTACGTCGTCTCGCCCGACGAAGTCGAGCACGCGGATCGCGTTCGCCGTCGTCTTCTCGAGCGTTTGGTTGCCTGCGACGGTCGTGACACCGACGAGCTCGAGCTCGGGAGATGCGAGCGCGAGCAACAGCGCGATCGCGTCGTCGTGGCCCGGGTCGCAGTCGAGCAAGATCGGCGTCGACATCAGCCGCGCAGTATCGCGTTTACTTCGTCTGCGGTCGGGAGCGAGGGTTGCGCGCCGAACCGCGAGGCCGCAATCGCGCCCGCGGCACACCCACGGAGCAGCGCCTCTTCACGGTCGAGACCTTCGAGCAGCGAGACGACGAGGCAGGCGGTGAACGCATCCCCGGCGGCAGTCCCGTCGACGGCCTCGACCCTCGGCGGAGTTGCGCGCGCAACCTCCTCCCCGTCCTCGAGCAAAACCGCACCCTGCTCGCCGAGCGTCAAGGCGACCAGACCGCGCTGCGACCCGATCACCTCGAGCTCGTAGCGATTCGCGACGACCAGATCGGCCTCGACCGTCAACGGACGGGCAGGTGCGGCGTTGACGCAGAGCCAGTCAGCCTGGGCGCGCGCGGCCTCGACAACGGCGTCCGGAATCTCGAGCTGGCAGAGAACCGAGCCGGATATGCCCGAGGCTTCGACGAAGGCGTTCGCACCAGGGACGATGACGATCTGGTTGTCGCCGTCTGCTCCGACGAGGATGAGCGCGACTCCCGTGGGAGCGTCGACCTCACGCACCTGAAGCTCGATGTCGGCCAAGTTGACGAGCGCTTCCGACGCTGCCTCATCCGGACCGACGCAGCCGACGAAGCGAACATCAGCGCCGAGCCGGGAAGCGGCCACGGCCTGATTTGCTCCTTTGCCGCCGGGAATACGCTCGAACCTCGATGCTGTGACCGTCTCGCCCGCCCGTGGGAGGTGCTCGACACGCGCCACGAGGTCGAGATTCACAGAGCCGACCACCGTAAGCTCCGGTTGTGGAGACCGCACTCGTTCTCACGCTAGACGATTCGGACCGACGAAATACGACGTGAGTTCGCAGTTGGACAGGTGATGCGCGGGATCCCGTTTCACATCACGCTGCTCGAAGAGTTCAAGCCCGATCGCTGGTGCGAGCGCGACCGGTTTCGGCTAGGCAGCTAGCGCGCGCAGATCGTCGACCGCGCGCTCGAGGTTCTCGCGCAGGTCGAAGAGGCCCGCCCAGAGCGAGGAGCGGTCCGGAATCGCTTCGATGCGGGCCATGTCCGCGAGGCCTTGCAGCGCACGCACGAGCACGGCGAGCTCGAGGTACGCCTGCGCGACGCGGATCGGCGAGGCTGCAACACCCGCGCGCTGTAGCACGGGTGCCCACTCGATCAGCTCGCCCGCCCCGGGTCCGCCGTACCACGACCGGCCTTCCGCGCGATCGGCTTCCAGCTCCAGGAGGTAGCGGTCGAGCGGACGCTCGAGCCCGACGAGCGCGGTTTCGACGCGATCTGCGGCGTGCCGCAAGGCCGCTTGACGTCCTCCCGCCGTGGAAGGAGCCGCGTCTCCGCGCGCCCAGCGCTCGAGCAGCCGGCAGAACGCGAGCGCCGCCGCCTCGCAGGCGCCGAGCTGCGCGATCAGGCGACGCGACGTCGACCAGTCAGCGTGGTCGATCAACACGTCTGCCCAACCGGGCTCTCTTGCTCGCAGGGTGCTCATCTCAAGGGCCTTGCAGCTTCGGGACAGGCCATGTTGTAGTCAGCTCTCGATCCTTTCGCGCGTGACTCGGGCGCGTAGCGCGCCATTTAGACCTCTACCACTACCGGAAGGATCATCGGCCGGCGGTGGGTTCTGTCGTAGATCAATTGTCCCACCTCGTCGTGCAGATGCTCCTGAAGGAGCTTGATCTCGGAGATCTCGTCCGCGAGGCATTCCTGGAGAACTCGGTCTGCCTCCTCGCGCAACTCCTCTAGCAGCGCGCCGGACCCGTCACCGAATCCGCGCGCGATCAGCTCGGGCGGCCCTGCGGAGCCCCCATTCGACGCGGCGAGAGTCGCGACGATGATCAGCACGCCATCCTCGGACAGGCGGCGACGATCTCGTAGGGCGACGTCGTGCACGTCGCCGACGCCGAGACCGTCCACGAAGGTGATCCCCGACTCGACCTCGCCGACGATCCGCGCCCCGTCTCTCGAGAGCTCGACGACGGAGCCGTTCTCGGCGAGCACGATCCCGTCCGCGGGCACACCCGCGTCGCGTGCGAGCTGCGCGTGCGCCGCGAGCATCCGAAACTCACCGTGGATCGGCATTACGCTGCGTGGGCGCAGCAGCGAGAGGATCGTGCGGATCTCCTCCGCGCGCGCGTGTCCCGACACGTGCACCGGTGCGATCTCCTCGTGCAGCACCTCGGCTCCCAGCTTGGCGAGCTGGTTGATCGCGTCGTGCACGCGCAACTCGTTGCCCGGGACGGGCTTGGCGGAGATGATTACCGTGTCACCGCGGTCGACGTGGACTGACGGATGGTCGCGGTACGCGATGCGCACGAGGGCCGACAGCGGTTCTCCCTGCGAGCCCGTGCAGAGGATCATCTGCTCGTGCGGCGGCAGCTCGTCGAGGTCCGGCGGGCGCACGAGCACGTCTTCGGGGACGTCCATGTACCCGAGATTGCGCGCGATGTTGACGTTCTTCCGCATCGATCGGCCGACGACGACGACCTTGCGACCGACCGAGACCGCGACGTCGATCGCCTGCTGCATGCGATGCACGTTGGACGCGAACGACGACACGAGCACGCGTCCTTCCCGCAGCGGCACGATCTGGCGGAACGCTTCGCCGACGACGCGCTCGGACAAGGTCATCCCGGGACGCTCCGCGTTCGTCGAGTCGCCGAGCAGGAGGTCGACGCCCTCGTTGCCGAGCTCCGCCAGCCTGCCGACGTCCGTCTTCAAGCCGTCGACCGGCGTGTGGTCGATCTTGTAGTCGCCGGTGTGCACGATGCGGCCCGCGGGTGTCTCGAGCACGACGGCGACGCAGTCCGGGATCGAGTGCGCCATCCGCACGAAGGAGATGCGGAACGCGCCGATGTCGCGAGGCTCGTCGTCGGGGCGGATCTCGCGGAGCTCC
>JBKPJA010000091.1:0-23174 GCA_046730515.1 Actinomycetota bacterium
CCCAGCCGCCGATCCCGGTGAAGAAGCCGATCACCCAGCGCACGTCTCGAAAGAGCAACGCGAGCGAGTGCAGGGGCCGGCGCAGTGAAAGCGGCGGCAACGCCGTCGCGGCGGCGTGCTGGATGAAATAGCCCCAGTTGAGGGCCGCCGCCGAACCGAGCGCGAGCAGCAGTCCCGCGGCTATCGATGCCGTCATTCGCGCGCGCGGCCGCCGAAGGGCAGGTACGCCTCCGCGGCGAGCGCGGCGATGCCGACGCGCGGCAGGTCGAGCTTGCGCTCGTAGACGACGAACCGCCGCTGCCACGTCGGGAAGAACTTGCGGTTGAACATGAGCAGATTGTCCAGCTGGAAGCGGCCCTTGAGTCGCAGGAGCGCGCTCCGCTCGAGCTTCTGCAGGGTCGAGAGGTCCGCCTCCGGCGCGAGCAACGCCGCGAACGGAGCGAAGTTGAGTGAGACGCGCGCAAAACCGTTCTCGCACGCCCACGCGACCGCCTCGGACACCAGCCACTCGTTGAACCCGTTTGGAGTCGAGCGCAGGCGCGGCATCGACGAGAGCGAAAGCGCTGAGAGGCGCCGGCAGATCGCGAAGTGGAGGAAGCCGGCCGCCCTGCCGTCCGGCCCCTTGCCGATCACGAACAGCGCGTACTCGTCCTCGAGCCGGAACAGCGTGTCGAGCGCCATCACGAATCCGCGCTCGGGCTGGTCACCGCGCCACGTGCGCGTTACGTCCTCGAGTTCCGACCGCAGTCCCGAATCGAGCTCGCTCGGACGGAAAACCTCGGCCCGATAGCCCGCGCGTTCGAGGCGATGAACCGACTGCCGGACCTTGCGGATCGCGCGGCCCTCGAGTGAGAACGAATCGGTCTCGATCACCGCTTCATCGCCGTGATAGAGGGCGTGCAGTCCCTGCGCGGCGTAGAGGTCGAGCGCGTTCTCGGAGGCGCCGAGGATCGCTACACGCCACCCGCGGTTGTGCGCGAACCCGAGGAAGCTGCGGATCAACTCCTCGAAAGTGTCCGGCGGCCCAATCGGATCGCCGGAGGCGATCGCCACGCCTCCGACGACTCTGTAGGCGAGAAAGGCGCGCTCTTTGCCGTCGAAGAAGTACGACTTGTCGCCGCGGAGGACGAACGGCGCGAGTGTGTCGGCTGCCCACGCCGCGACGAGATCGCGCGTCAGCTCGCGCTCTCGCGTCTCCTGCGCGTGACGGTAACGCCAGGGGCCGATCCATTCGAACAGCAAGACTCCGGTCGCGACGACTGCGAGCAGGAGCACCGAGACCGGGAACCATTCGCCGAAGCTTCCCGCGAGGTGTGCGGATCCGCTGACGTTGAGCCCGCCGAGCGCGCGTGCGGTCTCCTTGAAGGCGAAGTCGGGCGTGTACGGCTGATCGGCGACGACCCGGTTGATCCAGAGCGTGCCGAATGCGTACCCGAAGATCGCGGCCGCGAAGAGGAGCGCGTGCACGAGGATGCGCGGATGCGCAGTTGGATCGCCCGGTGCGTCGAAGTCGCCGCGTCGAGCGAGCAGGGCAACGGCTACGAGGCCGGTGACGATCGCGCCGTACCCGAATCGATGTTGCAGATGAAGCGCGACGAGACCCGAGAGCAGAACAACAGCGATCTGCCAAGCGCGGCGCTTCCGGCGCGCAAGCCCGCGTGCGGTGACGATCAGTGCAAGGCCAAGCGGCGCGACGAGCGCGAACCCGATCCCGTGCACGCGCTCCGGCGCGAGCGACGCGATCAGCGCATGCCTGTTGTTAGGAAGAACCGCGTCGAGGACGCCGAGCAGGCCGACCGCGGCGACGAACCACGAGAGGACGAGCGGGCTCCTGGGACGATCCGACCTGCGCGCCAGGCCAGCGAGCGCACCGGCGAGCCCGGCGAGCGTCGCGGGGAGATAGATCGCCTCTTTGCCGGCCGCCGCGCGAAACGCCTCGTGCGCCGGCACCTGACGCACGATCACCAGCGAGACACCGGTGACGAGATATCCCCAACCACCCACGCCGAGCGCGAGCATCAATCCCGCCGTCAAACGCTCCGCTCGGGTTGCGCGAACGACGAGGCCGAGCACCAGCGCGGCGGTGATCCAGACCGCAAGGAAGACCATCAGCGGGACGGCCGAGCGTCGGGAGAGCTCGTCCAACGGCAGCGAATCGGCAATCGGTGGTCCGGGCAACTTCGAGTGCGGCTGAACGAGATAGAGCCAGCCGGTCGCCGCGATCACGATCGCGAACGCGATCGCCGAGCCGAAGGCCACTCGGGCGAGCCTAAGCCCCGGCGAGCCTCTTCACCGCCGAGAGGTAGGAACGCTGCGCCTCGCCGCGCCAGATCGCCCAGTTGTGGCCACCTGGGAACACGCGGTACGCGTGCGCGATGTGGAAGTGCTTCAGCTCGGCCGCGAAGGCCTCGTTCTGCTTGTGGGACGGATCGCTCGTCCCCGAGTAGAACCAGAAGTACGTGCCGGTGCGCCGCAGCCCGTGTGCGACCTGCGGCAGCAGCTCGAACGGTGAGTTCGCGGCGAGACCTTCGAGGTTGCGCCCGAAGATCGCGTGGTCGTGCGCAGGACGTTCGTAGCCGGACCAGCTCTCGACGACGCCGAACTCCTTCGGATGGTGCAGTGCGATGTTGATCGCGCCGTAGCCGCCCTCGGAGAGGCCCGCGATCGCGCGGCCGTCCGCCCGCGGGATGGTCCGGTACTGCGAGTCGACGGCGTTCACGACGTCGCGCGCGACGAACGTGGCCCAGCCCTCGTTCGGCGAGACGCCGTCGGTCCACTCCTTGTCCGTGAAGATCCCGGTCGAGCCGTACGGCATCACGAGGATCGCGGGCTTGCCGAGGTTCTTCGCGTAGAGCTCGTCCTCGACGACGCCCATCCGCACGGTGAGCATGAAGGCGAGCGGCCGTCCCGGAAAGCCGTGCAGGAGATAGATCACCGGATAGCGCTGGTCCGGATGCGTGTCGTAGCCGGGCGGCAGGTAGACGTAGACCGGTTGCGTGCGGCCCCCGAGGGCCGCGCTCGTGACGTCGATTCGCTCCTGCGTCCCGGTGACGGTGACGTAGCCGGGATCCACGGGCGGCGGGAACCCACGGTAGAGCCAATAGTTGCGGGCGTAGCGGTCAACACCCACGAATCCGAGGGCGATGAAGGCCGCCGTCAGTACCGCGGTGCCCGCGGCGACAGCCCTCGACGTTTGCCGGGTCCATCGCAACCCCGCCATGTGCGCTCATCCCCCGTTATAGGCCGCGGCCGCTAAGCGCTGGTTGTCGTTGCGTTAAGGCTCGGCGTACGTCCTTAGACTAGGAACGTGGACTTCGAGCTCACCGACGAACAGCGGCTGCTGCAGGACACCGTCCGGCGCTTCGTCGACGAGCGCATCCTCCCTGACGCGATCGAGAACGACATCGCGCACCGGCACAACCGGGACGCGATCGACGGAATGGCGGAGCTCGGGCTGCTCGGCATCGTCATACCGGAGGAGTACGGCGGCGCCGGGCTCGATTTCGTCTGCGAGGCGCTCGCCTGTGAGGAGATCGAGCGCGGCGAGGCCGCATTTCGCACGCTGATCTCCGTCCACGTCGGGCTGAACTCACTCGCGCTGCTCAGGTACGCGAACGAGGAGCAAAAGCAGCGCTGGCTCGTCCCGCAGGCTCAGGGCGAGAAGCTCGCGTGCTTCGGTTTGACGGAGCCTGCGGCGGGCTCCGACGTCGCCGCGATGCGTTCCACTGCGCGACGCGAAGGCGACGTCTACGTGCTGAACGGGTCCAAGAACTGGATCTCGTACGCGGACGTCGCCGATCACGCGTTGGTGTTCGCGAAGACCGACCCGTCTGCGAAGCACAAAGGCATCTCGGCGTTCGTCTTGGAGCGCGGGATGGAGGGCTTCACGACCGCGGAGACGGAGAACAAGCTCGGCATCTGGGCGGGTTCGACCGGAGAGCTCTTCTTCTCGAACGTCGAGGTGCCGGCCGAGAACCTGATCGGCGAGGAAGGTCAGGGCTTCGAGATCGCGATGTACGGCCTCGACCAGGGACGCTTCACCGTCGCTGCGGGGGCGTGCGGAGTCGTCCGCGCGTGCCTCGAGAGGTCGGTCGAGTACGCGCGGGACCGGCAGACGTTTGGACAGCCGATCGGCAAGTACCAGTTCGTCCAGGACATGATCGCGGAGATGGTGCTCGGCTACGAGACCTCGAAGCTGCTCGTCATGCAGGCGGCGTGGATGAAGAACGAAGGGATGCGCAACACGCGCGAGACGTCGCTCGCGAAGTGGCACGCGACAGAGTCCGCGTTCCGCGCCGCGCATCTCGCGATCCAGGTGCACGGCGCGTACGGCTACTCGGCGGAGTACGGGCTCGAGCGTTACTTCCGCAATGCGCGCGCGCCGATCATCTACGAGGGAACGACACAGATCCACAAGCTGATGCAGGCCGAGCACGCGCTCGGCTACCGCGCGCTGAACGGCCGCGACGGCGAAGTGTCGCCGCTCTGCTCGTGGGCGCCGGCGCTCTCGCCCGTGCAGCGTGGCCCCGTTGCGACGGGCGCCTGAGACGCGACGTAACAGACTGTTACTTGGGCTTTCCGGCCCGTCGGCTCTGCTCGTCCTCCTCGTCGCGGTCTCGACCGCATTTCGCGCGCTCGCCGCAGAGGACGTCCCCGGGCCGTGGATCGCTCCGGACGAGATGGTCTACACCCTTCTCGGCCGAGGACTCTGGCATCACGCCAGCCTGACGATCCTCGGCGGGCCGACGCCGTACTACAGCTTTCTCTTCCCCGCATTCGTCGGGCTTCCGATGAGCATCGGCGGCATCGAGTTCGGTTACGGGCTGCTGAAGGTCTTGCAGGCGCTCGTGATGTCGCTCGCGGCGGTCCCGGTCTACCTTTGGGGACGGTCCTTGATGCCGCGCCGCTTTGCACTGCTCGCCGCGGCGCTGACGCTCGCGGTCCCCGGCCTGGCGTATTCCGGGCTCGTGATGACGGAGGTGCTCTTCTATCCGCTGTTGACCGTCGCCGCCTGGGCGATCGCAAACGCGCTGTTGCGACCGACCGCGCGGAACCAGGTGCTCTTGGTGCTCGCTCTCGTCGCAGCAATGGCGACGCGTCTCCAGGCGGTCGTCCTCCTGCCTGTCTTCCTCGGAGCGCTCGCGCTCTATGCGCTGCTCGGGCGCTCGCTAGAACCAGCGCGCCGGCTCTGGCCCTCGCTCGCGGGAATTGCGGGAGTTGCATGCGCCTGGATCGCATGGCACCTCGCCGCCGGCACGGCCGTCCTCGGCGGCTACGCAGGCGTGGGCCACGGCTCACACGGCGTCGGACACGCGGCGAAGTTCATCCTCTACCACGCCGCGTCGATCGAGCTTCTGACGGGCATTTTCCCCGTGTGCGCACTGCTCGTGCTGCTCGTCGAGGCATTCCGGCACCGCGAAGCATCCGCCGACACGCGTTCGTACCTCGCGGTGGCAACCTCGGTGATCGTCTGCTTCGTGGTCGAAGTCGGGGTGTTTGCGTCGGAGCACGTGGGTCGGCTCGCCGAGCGGGACCTGCTCGCCGTCGCGCCGATCCTCTTCCTCGGTTTCGCAGTGTGGCTTGCGCGCGGCGGCCCGCGCCCGTACCTCGTGAGCTCGGTGATCGCCCTCGCGGTCGCCGCCCCACTGCTCGCACTCCCTCTGGAGAAGATCGTGGTCGACGCGGCGACGCCCGATGCGCTGACCTTGATTCCTTTCCTGAGACTTCTTCACGCAACTTCGCTGCATACGCTCGAGCTCGTTTTCTACGTCGGCGTCGGAATTGCCGTCCTTCTCTTCGCGCTCTTGCCGCGTCGAGCGTTGCTCGTTCTTCCCGCTCTGCTGCTTGCGGCCGGAATCGCAGTGTCGGCAGAGGCAAGCGGCTATGTCGCCCAGCAGGCAAGAAAGCAGAAGGCGGAGTTTGCGAGCCCCGAACCCCGCTGGGTGAACCGCGCGGCAGCCGGTTCGGTCGCTTACGTCTACGCCGGCGAGCGCGACTGGAACGGAGTCTGGCAGACGCTGTTTTGGAATCCGCGCGTCGACCGCGTCTACGACGTCGGCGGCTCGTCCGTCCCCGGCCCCGTACCTCAGCGTCAGCTCATCCTCGGACCGAACGGGACACTGAGCCCGAAGGATGCACACCGATCGCCGGTTCGCTACACCGTGATCTCGAGGACATTCGAGCTCGACGGATCGCCGGTCGCGGAAACTCAGAGCGTCGCGGCCGGCCAGGCCGGTCTCAGGCTCTGGCTGTTCACGCCGCCGCTGCGAGCGATCTACCGCACGACAGGGCTGCAGCCGAACGGCGACATCTCCGGCGGGGGCGACGGCGCGATCACGGCGTACACATGTGACCATGGCGGCACCTTCATCGTCACGCTCCTGATCAAGTCTCCCGGTACGATCGCCGTCCGGCGGAACGGTCAGGTGTGGCGGCAGCTGACGTTCGCGCCTTCGTCGTCGGGCGCGGTGTGGCGGGGGCAGATCCCGGCAGTGCCGCAACAGGGCGGCGTCTGCAAGCTCGACGTCGTACCAACGGGCTTGATCGGAACAACCGCATTCCTCTTCCAGCCCGGCTAGCGCGTGACGCACCGTCGCTACTTGCCGCTCGCGAGCCTCTGCGTCTTGACGGCGGCCGCGCTTGCGGTGCTCGCGTCGCGTGTCCGTGACTGGATCGTGATGACGGACGAGCTGCAGTACGCAAAGCTCGCGACCCATATCGGCGACACGCTCTCGCCGTTGCCGACGTTGCGTGGCGTGCACGTCTCGGCTTACGCCCAGCTCTATCCCGCGTTGGTCGCGCCGTTCTTCGGAACGCTTTCCGCGCCGAGCGCCTTCCATGCGGCGCACTGGCTGAACGGCGTTCTGTTTGCGAGTGCATCAGTGCCGGCGTATCTGCTTGCGAGGGAACTCGCGCTGACACCACGCTGGTCACTCGTCTGTTCCGCGCTCTCCGTTGCGATTCCCTGGAATGTCGAGTCCGCCTTCGTCATGAGCGAGTCGGCCGCGTATCCGATCTTCCTCTGGACGGTGTTCGCGTTTTCCCGCGCGGTCGTGAACCCCTCACCGCGGCGTGATGCGCTTGCAATCGCAGCGGTCTTGCTCGCGATCCTGACACGTACGCAGTTCCTCTTGCTGGCCCTCGTACTTCCGGTGACCATTGTCTTGGTCGAAGGAAGGCGCGCGTTCGCACGCCACCGCGTCCTCGCCGCGACCTCCGTGCCGGCCCTTGTCGTCGCCCTCGTCTTTCGGAGCCGACTGCTCGGCAGCTACTCGGTCATTGCGAGCGGCTCGATCCTGCCGTGGCGCGCCTTTGAGCGTGCCGGGCCCCATCTCGATGCGATGGGAGTCGGCATCGGTCTCCTGCCGCTGCTCGTCGGCGGCGCATGGCTCGTTGCAAACGGGCTTCGCCGTTCGCCGCTCGCGCTGCTCATCCTCGTGACGGTCATTGGCCTGACACTGGAAGCCTCGTCGTACGACGTGCACGTAGGCGGGGGACTCGCAGGAGTACGCAGTCGCTATCTCTTCTATGTCGCACCGCTGCTCATGATCGCGATGGTTCGCGCCGTCAACGACGCCCGGCTGCCCGTGGTTGCCCTCGCGGGTGTCACGGCATTCGTCGTCGCCACCGTCGTCGAGCACGACTTCCCGCGCGTGGCGGGTCTGTACGTGGACGCGCCGGAGGCGGTACTGAACGGCCTGATCCGGGATTCGGGTGGACCCGCATTCGTGGCCGTGGCGGCGGCCGTCCTGACGCTCGCACTGATGGTCCTGCGCCTGCCGCAGAAGGTACTCGCGATGGGTGTCTGCGCATTCGCGTTCGCGTTCTCTGCCGGCACGGCTGCGGCCACGTGGCAACGTCTCCTGACTTCGCACGGCCCGAGCGGGCGGCCCGTCACAGACCTGCACGGGTTGGTGCTGGATTGGGTCGATCGTGCGCTGCCGAGCGGCGGAGACGCGGCCATCCTCCCGTACCCGACGAGCACGGACTGGAGCTACAGCGCCATTGAGTGGTGGGACGTGGAGCTCTGGAACGGGTCCGTCGACCGGGCGTATCACGTCGGCGACACGTGGGACTACGCGCCTTTCCCGGCTCGCCAACTTCATGCAGACCCCTCAACCGGCGTCGTCGCCGGGACGGGGAACGCGCCGCCGTATGTGGTCGCGTCCCCGGCCGACCCGCGCCTGGGTCTCGCCGGCACGACCGTCGTGAAGAACTACGGGCTCGCTGTCCTGCACGTGGAGCGGCCGTACCGTCTCCTTTGGCAGAGCCACGGCCTCGATCCGGACGGCTGGACGCGGCCTGGCCGGCGGGCGTGGATCCACGTCTTCCCCGAGCGTGGGCAGCGCTCGTGGATTGAGCTCACGATCTCGCTCCAGCGTGCGGAGTCACTGACCGCGCGTGTCTGTCGCTCCGGAAACGTGCCGCTGCCAGACAAGGTGACGGGCACCGCCCCGGCACTTCCCCTCGGCCCCGGCCACCCGCAGAAGATTCGCACCGTCGGAGTGCAGGTGTCGGAGGTCGAGCTCGACGTCGCGCAGCCGTGTGGCTAAGTGACCCCGATGACCGAGGGATCGTCCCTCCGGCGACAGTCCCTTCTTTTTGGTCAAACCGCGGCCGGCTCCGGATCCGGGCGGACGATGACAGTGTCCGCGACCTCCCGGATCTCCGTCGCCGGCAGATCCGCTGCGTCGGCGTGCTTTCGGATCGCGTCCTCGCTCGACGCCTGGTAGATGCACACCGTCGCGAGAGTACCGTCGTCCTCGGAAAACACGTAGCTGCGAATCCAGCGGATGTCGTCCGACATCTGTTCGTCGCCGACCTGCTTCGACCGCGCCGCCGCTTCCTGAAGATCCTCCGGCGTGCGCCAGCCGCTCCGGCGCAGGATGACGTACGTGTTCATCAAGCCTCCTTTTCGGGTGAGGCCCAACCTACGACGAGCAGCTCAGGCGTGTCAACGTCACGGACAGACGACATCCCCGCGCGTGACACGGAAGTCGTCGAACGCGACCTGCACCTTCTGATGCGCGAACGCGGCATCGGTGGAGTAGATCGAGAGTTGTACGGATGCGTCGCTCGTCGAAGTGTGCGTCGCCCAGAGCCAGCGCCAACCATCGGGAGTCCGGTAGTAGCCGGTGAGCAGCTTCCCCTTGCGCACGAGCCGGAGCGTGCCGACGACGTCGGTCGTCGCAACCTGCGTCCCGCCTGCAGGCGAGTAGCTGAAGTAGACGTCGTTTGGAGAGTTGAGTCTCCCGATCCCGTCCGTGTCGGCTCCGAAGTTGAGATTGACGCCGTTTGCCGGCGGCCACTCAAGCAGGCGGTAGCTCACGCTCATGTCGAAGTTCCCGGCGAGCCTGCATCGCGACGAGACGCCGGACGCGATGTAGCCCACGTCAGGAGCCTGCGCTGCATCGGCTCCGGCCGTGATCACTAGCCGCCCCTGCTGAACGCCCGTCGACGTCCCCGGTGAGCCCGACCCCGAGAACCAGAACGACGGGTTGAACGAGGAGTCGAACGAATCCTGGAAGACGACGCTAGGGCGCGAGGACGCGAGCCGCCGCTCGTCTTTCGCGCTCCGGGGACACGGCTTCCACGAGATGCACGCGATGTCGACGTAGCTGCCCGGCTCCGCGTCGCGAATCGGGTCGAAGCGCAACTGCTCGATCGTCCCCGCCCACGCGCTCCGCTGGGAGACCGGAAGCACGTACGTGTGAAAGCTCCCGTCGTTGTCCGGATGGAAGGTGTACGAGCGACCCTCCGAGAAGTCGCCGGCGTCCGTACGCCAGAACAGCTGCGCCTCGTTCTCCCGCGTGTGCCACGCGCCGCGGACGTAGAGCACGCGGACGCTGCTCGCGGGAAAGGCGCTCGTCGGCCCGTAGAGCTGCGCGTCGTCGCGGTCGGGATAGATCCGAAGCGAGCCCTGAATCGGATCGCCACCGTCGGACGCGTTCGCCTCCCACCAGTGCTGCCTGTTGCTGCGGAAGAGGTAGGTCGGTCGGGCGTCCGGCCGGTGAAGGGTCGCGTAGCCGCGGATCGAGTCGAGGCTGCCGACAATGAGCGTGTAGTCGTACGTGTAGACGGCGTTCGAACCGAGGATCTCGTTCGCAGCCGCGGCCATGTAGCCGTTGATCCAGTTGTAGTTGACGGCGTAGTCGTTCCCAGGCGTGCCGACGAAGCTCGTAAGACGCGGCTCGAACAGGCCCACACCGAACTTTTCGTCGTTGACGAGCGCGGCCCAGTGCTCGGTTGCGAGAAAACCGGGGCCGGGCTGGAAGAAGCCGCCGCGATCGTCCGTGATCTCACGCACGGGAGCCGCGGTGTACGGCGCGTTCCCGTCGTATGTGTAGAGCCGATACGTGTCGCCGGTCGTGTACAGGGCCGGCAGCTCCTGCCAGTGAGCCGTGAAGCTCGCGCCGTCAGTGCGGGAGTTGGTCAGCCGGTTGTGCACGTGGACGGCGTTGCCGTCAAGCGTGACCCACGTCTCGAACGTGCACTCGCATTGACGGTAGAAGGGATATTCCTGCTGGGGAATGACCTTCGTGTAGATCGTGTGTCCGTCGTTGCGATTGGCGAGGACGGTCGTGCCGTAGCCGGCGAAGACGTGCCACTGCGCGTCCGGTGGTCCCCCGTAGTAGGACTGCTGGGAGTCCTGCAGCAGGTCGCTGCGGAAGGACCCCTGCAGCGCGGCGAGGTAGGTGATCTTTCCGCCCTGAGTGAGATCGACCCCGACACGGACCTTGCCGTTGTCGAGGAAGCTCATCGGCCCGTCGTGGGTGCGCGCGCTAGCGCTGGAGGCCCACATGAGTGCGCCGGCGAGGATGAGAAAAACCCTGACGGCGAGACTCCGACGCCGACGGAACGGACGTGTCATGTTCGCCTCCTTGATTGACGCCGAGCCTACGACGGGCTTGTAACGAATCAATCATGGAGAGCGAAGGAAACTGGTCGGTTTTGTTAGAGACCGCGCTCCACCGCAACTTCGAGCGGGCTTTGCGCCAAACCCGGCCGCGACCCTCCTTCGTTGTAGGCGCTCGGTGCCACGTCATTCGGCGAGTCCGCGTAGAACAGCGACGCGAGCCTCTGGATGTGCACCCGGCCCGGGCCGAGCTCGAACTGGCCGCCGCCGTACATCGTGATTCGATGAGCACGGCAATGGTCGATCGCGTCGAACAGCCGCTTCACCGGGCCGAACCGCGAGGGCTTGATGTTGCAGTAGCGCGGATCGCGCGCTGCAATGTCGTCGGTTGAATGAATCGGCGCGTCCCAGCTGATGCGTTCCTCTGCGGCGCTCAGCGCATCGCGTGTCTCGTCCGTTAGCGCCGGGTCCTCGATGATCGCTTCCGGAAAGATGTCGGCGACCGACCGATAGAGGCGCGGGTCGGGCGGCTGGTCGACGATAGTGCCGTGGTACTGCCCTTTGAGGTCGAGGACGCGAACGGCTCCGGTCGCAGCGATCTCGCGCATATGGTCGTCGCTCCACTCGCTCGTCGGATCGAGCTTGAACTGCATCTCCGGATAGAGGTCCAGCCACGGACGGATCTCGAGCCGCGTCGAGACGACGAAGCGCACGAGCTTGTAGTCAAGACCGACGGCGTCTCCAAGTGAAAGGCCCGCCTGCCGCAGAGCGAGATCGAGCGCCGCGCTCTCGAAGGCCCAGCGTCGATAGTCCTCGAGCTCGTATTGCTCGAGCCGCCGCGAGAGTTCCTCCAGCGTGAACTGCCCGCGTTCGCGCAGCTCAGGAAAGTCGTCGTGCGCTTCCGCTTGGTAAGTGACGTCCTCGCCTTCTCCGCTTGCACCGCGGCCGTGGAGGACGATTGTCGTCGTCACACGCGTGAACTCCGTGGAGACGGCCGCCTCGCGCCGCTGCGTGCCGAAGTCCTCGATCTCGAGCTCGAGCCCGCGCACCGCGTCGTACAGCGCCACTCCGTCACCCTACCGCCGTGCTGGCAGCGGTACTGGTCACGGCGGTCGCGTTGCCGCTGCACGGAACGCTCGTGCCGGGGACGAGTCTGGGCGGACTGCGGCTCGGCGACTCGCCTGAGCACGTCGTGGCGACCTGGGGCCGAAAGTTCGGAGTCTGCGCCGGCTGCGCGCGTCCGACCTGGTACTACAACTACACGGCGTACGAGCCTCAAGGCGCGGGAGTTGCGTTCGCCGGCAAGAACGTGGTGCAGCTCTTCACGCTGTGGTCGCCGACCGGGTGGCGAACTGCTCAGGGCTTGCGAACGGGAGATCCTGCAACACGGATCCGTGCGCTCTACGGCCGCTTGTCGTTCGTCAGGTGTGGCGGCTACGACGCGTACGAGCTCGTCCGCCCGCACAGCGTCACGTCGTTCTACGCCGTTAGCGGGAAGGTGTGGGGCTTCGGCCTCAGCCGACCAGCGGAACCCCAGTGCCTGTAGCGGGCTCCACCTTGATCAGCCGATAGACGAGCGGAGTGACGGCCAGGATGGGCACCGCGCACACCGTCCACAGCACCTGATAGCCGTGAGTCGCATGCAGGTACGGACGCGCGAGGTCGATCGCAACGCCCGCGAGCGGCGCGCCGAGTAGCAGGCCCAGCCCCTTCGTCGTCGTCGCGAGCCCCGAGATCGCGCCGCGGTGACGTGACGGCATCAACTTGAACAGCAGTCCCCACGCGAGCGTCATCACGGTTCCGCCCGCGATCGCGACCGGAACGATCAACCCGAAGTACCACGTATGCCACGTGGTCGCCGTGCCCGCGACGAGGTAGCCGCCGCCGTACACGAATGACGCGATGAAGATCACGCGCGCGAGCCCGAAGCGATCGCCGAGCCGGCCCGCGACGAGCGCGGCAATGACGTACCCCGTCGCGACCGCGCCGAGGATCGCGCCGGAGATCGCCTTCGTCTCGTGCAGACCCTCGATCACATAGAGCACCACGAAACTGCGCGCCGCGGCAAACGTTCCCTCCCAGGCTGCGTTGGCAATCAGGAATCGCCGGACATCCGCTTCCTCACGCAAGATCGACCAGCTCTGCTTGACGTATGCGAGCACACCGGCGAACACGCGCCCGTGACCACCGTCTTCGCGGACGAAGACGATCGCAGCGCCACACGCTACGGTCGTGACGAACGCCGCGGTTATGAACGGTGCGGGTTGCCACAGCTTGAGAAGGAACTGGCTGCCGACGAGCGCGGCACCGAGCGCGATGCCGCGCAACAGGTGCTGGATCCCCTGCGCGCGCCCGTACGTGCGCGGCGGCAGCAGGTCCGGATAGAGACCACGGTAGGGCGGCTCGTACACGTAGTACGCGAAGAAGAACGCGAGCACGATCAGCGTGGTGAGCCATAGGTTCGGCATGAACGGCATCAGGAGCAGGCAGAAGGCCATCGGCCCGAGTGCGGCGAGCATGAACGGACGCCGTCGTCCGAGCGGTGTGTGGAACGTGTCGCTCCACGGCCCGATCACCGGCGAGAGCATCAGCGCGAAGACGCCTTCCGAGCCGAGCACGAGCCCGATCAGCGCGCCGGACTCGGTGAAGTGCCGCAGGATCGGCGGTAGCGCGACGGAAGTCGTCGTGATCGAGAAGGCGAGCCCGAACGCGCCGAGACCGAGCGTCCAGAAAAGACTGCGACGGACGGTCGGCGCGCGAGCGGCCGCCTCTGCGGTCAACTGAGCCATGGGCTAGGCCGGAGTCGGTGCGCGGGCGGGAGTGAGGCCGCCGCAGACGATCTCGACGACGGTCTGCTCCGCCGCCGCGATCTGCTCTTCGCCGTCGGAGAGCGTCCCGAGCACCCAGCCGGTGAGGATCTCCTCGAGCGCGCCGTAGAACACAAAGCTCACGAGCCTGGGGTCGACGTCGGAGCGGAACTCGTCGTCCTCCTGTGCACGCGCGACGATGCGTTCGATCGCAGAGAACGACTCGTTGATCTGCGGCAGACGCTTCTGCAGGTCCGGACTGCGGACGATCTCGCGCACGACGACGCGAACGAGATCGGGATCGCGTCTCCACGCACGCAACAGGATCTTGGCGATGCCTGCGAGCCGCTCGCGCGCCGGCTCGTCCGTCTCCTCGACCATCCGCGTGGCGGCGATGATGTCCGCCCACGTCTCCTTGAAGATGCTCTCGAGCACCTCGTCCTTCGAGCGGAAGTAGTGGTAGAGCAAACCGTGCGCGACGCCCGCTTCCTCGGCGATGTCGCCGACGCGAGACGTGTGGTAGCCCTTGCGCGCGAAGACGCGCACCGCGGCTTCGAGGATGAGTCGCCGCTTGTCTTCCTGGCCGTTCGTCCGGTCAGTCAATGTTCGCAGCATAGTGGAGCCCCTATCCGGAGCCCTCGTCGTCGACCTGACGCGCTATCTGCCCGGGCCGTTCGCGAGCCGCGAGCTCCTGCGGTTCGGCGCGCGGGTCGTGCGCCTGGAAGGGCCGGGCGGCGACCCGCTCCGCGATGTGGCCCCCGAGTGGGACGCGCAGCTCAACGCGGGCAAGGAGTCGGTGCTCTGGGATCGCGAACGGCATCCGAAGCTCGGCCCGGCGCTTTGCTCACGTGCCGACGTCGTGCTGGAGGGATTCCGGCCCGGCGTGGCGGCGCGACTGGGCGTCGGGCCGGAAGACGTTCCCGAACGCGTCGTCTACTGCTCACTCACCGGGTTCGGTGAAGGCGACCTACGCGCGGGACACGACCTCAACTACATGGGCTGGGCCGGTGCGCTCGAGCCCACAGCCCCGGCAATGCCGCCGCTGCCGATCGCAGACTTGGCCGCGGGCGCGCTCAGTGCGGCGGAGCACATCCTCGGGGCCCTGCTCGAACGCGAGCACACGGGACGCGGAGCCCGGATCGTCGTCTCGATGACGCATCGCGCGCACGAGCTCGCGCAGTTCGCAGGGCCGTTGACGGGACGGCTGGCGTGCTACCGCATCTACGAGTGCGCCGACGGTCGCCACCTCACCCTCTCGGCGCTCGAGCCCAAGTTCTGGTCGCGACTCTGCGAGCTGCTCGAACGCCCCGATCTCTTGCCGCGGGCGAACGACGCACATGCCGAGCTCGAGCAGGTCTTCCGCACGCGCACGCTGGACGAATGGCTGCGGCTCTGCGACGGAGAGGACGTTTGCGTCGGACCGGTGTCCACTTTGTCCGAAGCGTCACGCGTCTTCGGAATCCCGCAAACGAACGCGCGCCCGCCTGCCCTTGGCGAGCACACTGACCGATGGAGCAAAGAGCTGGGCCTTTGAAAAAGGGTCAGACCCCTTCGGGGTCTGACCCTTTTTGCGTATTGCCACCCGGCAGCGCCTGCGCGAGCTGGCCGAGCGCCTGCTGGAACTCGCTCGGGATGATCCAGAGCTTGTTCGACTCGCCCTGCGCGATCTGCGGCAGTACCTGCAGATACTGATACGCAAGGAGCTTCGGGTCGGCGTTGCCCTCGTGGATCGCCTTGAAGACGGTGTCGATCGCCTTCGCCTGACCCTCCGAGGCGAGGATGTTCGCCTGCTTCTGGCCTTCGGCGCGCAGGATCGCCGACTGCTTTTCGCCCTCGGCGGTGAGGATCTGCGACTGCTTGACGCCTTCCGCGGTGAGAATCGCCGCGCGCTTGTCACGGTCTGCACGCAACTGCTTCTCCATGGCGTCTTTGATCGTCCCAGGCGGATCGATCGCCTTCAGCTCGACGCGGTTGACACGAATCCCCCACTTCCCCGTCGCCTCGTCGAGCACGCCGCGAAGCTGTCCGTTGATCTGATCGCGTGACGTGAGCGTCTCCTCGAGATCGAGGCCACCGATCACGTTTCGCAGCGTCGTGACCGTCAGCTGCTCGATCGCCTGGATGTAGTTGGAGATCTCGTACGTCGCCGCCTTCGGATCCGTCACCTGAAAGTAGATGACGGTGTCGATGTTGACGACGAGGTTGTCCTCCGTGATCACCGGCTGCGGATCGAACGACACCACCTGCTCGCGCAGGTCGACCATGTCGCGGATTCGATCGATGAACGGGACGACGATCGTCAAGCCGGGATTGAGCGTGCGGCTGTAGCGGCCGAGCCGCTCCACCACACCAGCGCGTGCCTGCGGGACGACCTTGATCGTCCGCGCCAGCACGATCAGGACGAACACTGCGACAACGGCCAATACGATCAACGCAACCACGACCGACCTCCTACTGGTAGACGAGCGCAGTCGCGCCCCGGATCTCCGCCACCTCGACCTGCACGCCTGCTTCGAACACGTCCCCGTCCATGTACGGACGCGCGCTCCACTCCTCGCCGCCGATCCGCACACGGCCGCCGCCCGCATCGACGCGCTGCACGACCGTCGCCTTCGCGCCGACGAGCGCAGCCGTGCCCGTGCGCACTATCGCGGGCATGTGGAGGTGCCCACGCGCGATCGGGCGCAAGAAAAACAGCGACCCGAGCGCCCCGACGATGAAGACGATCAGCTGGATCGCCGCGCCTGCGCCGACCGCGGCAACGATCGCCGCAACGACGGCCGCGAGCGCAACCGGACCGAGGAAGAACAATCCCGGCGTGAAGATCTCGCCGATCGCGAGCGCGACGGCCACGATTGCCCAGATGACCCAGCCAGGCATGCGCGCTCAATCGTAGGTCAACGAGGGCGCGACACACCGAGTGCGGCGGGGAGCCCGTAGAGATCGGTCAACCGCCCGGCGACGTCGGGATGCCGGTCGTCGCGGTCGACGAGAATCGCGTGCATCCCGAGCGCCCGCGCTCCCTCGACGTCCTCCTCGATCGAGTCCCCGACCATCGTGGCCTCGTTCGCGCGAACTCCCAGCCGCTCGAGCGCCGCTTCGAAGATCGTCGGGTGCGGCTTGACGAAGCCGTGTGTGCGTGAGTCGACGATCGCGTCGACATCGAGCCGATGGTGAGCGACGAACGCCGAGAGGTCGCGGATGCCGTTCGACACGAGCCCGAGCCTGAGCCCGTGGGCGCGCAGATCCTCGAGCACCGGCAAGACGTCTTCGTAGAGCTCGAAGTTCTCGGACACCTCCCACCCACGCTCGATCTCCGTCGCGCACTTGGAAGCGATCTCGCGCGGGCCGCCCATGCGGATGAAGATCTCCTCCGTGAACGCGTGCCAGATCGTGTCGTCGTGCGCCAGCTCGGGATGGCGTTTGAGGTTCAGGGCCGCCTGCTCGCGCGCCTCCTCGTAGCGCGACACGTCGAGCCCCACGCCGTGGCGCGCGGCAACGCGGGCATAGCTCTCCGACGAAAGCTCCGGGCCGGGGCGGCAGATCGTGAAGTCGACGTCGAAGAGAACAGCGCGGAGTTGCGTCACACGCCGGCCGGCCACTTGTAGGCGTCCGGCTGTCTGTTCTTGAGCGACGGGAGCTTCGTGCGGATGTCCTGCAGCCGTCTACGGTCGAGCTCGGCTGTGATCACCGTCGGTTCGTCGGGCGCCTGCGCGAGTACGACCCCCCACGGATCTGCGATCAACGAGCGACCATAGGAGGGCTTGCCCGGCAGCGTCTCGCCCACCTGCGCAGCCGCCGCGACGTAGCACTGGTTCTCGATCGCACGCGCGCGTAGCAGCACGTGCCAATGGTCGCGGCCGGTCGGCGTCGTGAAGTGCGACGGCACCGTCAAGAGCTCCGCGCCGCCGAGAGCGAGGATCCGATAGAGCTCGGGGAACCGGACGTCGTAACAAACGCTGAGCCCGATCCCCCAGTCCTCCGCGTGCACGACGACCGGCTCATCGCCCGGCTCCTCCGATTCGGACTCTCTGTAGGTGACGCCTCCCACCTCGACGTCGAAGAGATGGATCTTGCGGTACACCGCGACGATCGAGCCGTCCGCGTCGAAGACGATCGACGTGTTGGAGACCTTCTCGCGGCCCTCGCGCCGTTCGCTGATCGATCCCCCGATCAGCGTGACACCGTGTCGGCGGGCCCACTCGGACATCGCTTCGACCGATTTGCCGCCCTCGATCGGCTCGGCGGCCTCGTGGTAGAACGCCGCGTCCCCGATCGCGTTCCACTTCTCGGGGAGGACGATCAGATCCGCGCCGGTCGACGCGGCTTGCGCGACCAGGCGTTCGGCCGCCTCGAGGTTCGCGGCCTTGTCGGCGCGACTCGTCATCTGCACGCACGCGATGCGAATGCGATCCGGCACGAAACGGAGGATAGCCTCCGAGCATGGGGGTCTTCGCAGAGCGGGCTCGGGTTCTGCATGCCCTGAGAAGCCGCGACTTCCGGCTCGTCTGGGGAGGACAGAGCGTCTCACTGATCGGCAACGGCGCGCTCTTCGTCGCGCTCGGCTGGCGCGCCGTGGCGCTGACCGGAAAGTCGACGTCGCTCGCGTTCGTCCTGCTGCTCTGGTCGCTCGGGATGCTGACGACGCTGCTCATCGGCGGCGCGCTCGCCGACCGCTACGAGCGGAGGAGGCTGATGATCATCTCGGACGTCTCGCGCGGTCTCCTCGTCGCCGGCTTGGCCGTGGTCGACGCATCCGGGCACCTGACGCTGACGCGCCTGCTCTTGTTCGCGCTTGCACTCGGCCTCGGGGACGGCTTCTTCCATCCCGCCTTCGGCGGCATCGTCCCGCTCGTCGTCGAGCAACCGCTGCTCGCATCCGCGAACGCGCTGATCGGAATCTCGCGGAACATCAGCTTCGTCATCGGGCCGGCGATCGCGAGCGCGCTCTACGTCGGCCTCGGCTCTCGTCCGTCTTCGCATTCGACGCGTGGACGTACGCGTTCTCGGCGGCGCTGCTGTGGCTCGCCCGTCCGCGTTCCGTGGAGCGCGAAGGAGAGCCGGCCGGGACGCTGCGGGAAGTCGTCGACGGGATCCGCTACATCGCAGGCGTGCCCTGGCTGTGGGTGACGATCTCGCTCGCCGCTCTGATCGTGATGGTCGCTTTCGCGCCGTACCAGGCGCTGCTGCCGAAGCTCGTACAGGAGCACTTCCACCGCGGCGTCGGCGCATACGGGACGCTCTTCTCGCTCCAGGCAGTGGGAATGGTTGTCGGCGCGCTCCTCTTCGGCCAGGTCAATCCGCGCCGTCACCGCGTCGTCCTCTTCTACTCCTTCTTCGCGCTCAACGACCTCTGCGTGATCGGCATGGCACTCGTTCCGTCGTATCAGGCGGCGATCGCCCTCGTGACGATGAGGGGAGCACTGATCGGCTTCTCGAACGCTCTGTGGGAAACCGTGATGATCGAGCTCGTGCCCGAGGACAAGCTCTCCCGAGTGGTCAGCCTCGACTACTTCGGCTCGTTCGGACTGACCCCGGTTGGGTTCGCCCTGACCGCGCTGCTCGCCGGCTTCTTCACAGCGAGCGACATCCTGGTCGTCTCGTTTTCGTTCGCGGCCTTTCTGTGGATCGCGCCACTCGCGTCGAAACGGCTACGCTCGGCCGCGTGAAGCCCGTCTACTGGAGGCCGAAGTACGGCACGCGTTCATCGCGGCACCGAGCGTGGGTGAGGCAACAGGCAGCGCGGGAGGCGGCGTTGAAGCAAGCGAAGGGCCCGTCGCTGTGGCAGCGCCTGAGCCGCTGGTTTCACGGGAACAGCTGAGCGAAAAGCTCCATCCAAGAGACCAACAAACGGAGGTGTGAGCAATGTCGTACGGACTCCTCTTGCTGCGCGTGGTCGTCGGCGGGACGATGTTCGGCCACGGCGCGCAGAAGCTCTTCGGCTGGTTCGCCGGCGGCGGCCCCAAAGGAACCGGCGGCTTCTTTGGCCAGCTCGGCTACCGCGCGCCGATGGTGCTGGCGATCTTCGCGGGGCTGGCCGAGTCGAGCGGAGTCTTGTTCGCGCTCGGCTTTCTGACACCGCTCGCGTCGCTCGCGATTGCGGTCGTGATGCTGAACGCGATCATCACAGTCCACTGGTCGAAAGGCTTCTGGAACGGAAACGGAGGGTTCGAGTTTCCACTCACCATCCTGACCATCGCCGTCTCGGTGGCAGCGATCGGGCCCGGTCGCTTCTCGATCGATCGCGCTATCGGCTGGGATGACAACATCAGCGGTTTGTGGTGGGGCGTCGGCGTCCTGGGCGCGGCGCTCGCCGTGTCGTTCGTAACCGTCAGGCTCGGCCGCAAGCAGGCCAAGCTGACGGAGGTCGCCGCTACGTAGGCGCCGCTTCAGGACAGCCTCCAAGGCGCCCGCCGCAAGGCGTCCCGGCGCCATCCCGAGCATGAGCCTTTCGTCTGGCGAGATCGGACCGACGGCTAGTACCTCGGAAACCCGGGCGGGGGGACGATTTGGCCTGGGCATATCCGAGGGAGGGCGACTAGATGGCACCGCTGGCGAAGAACGGGGGACCTCAGAAGAAGTCGTGGACGTTGGTCGCGATCGTGGCCTTGTTCGTTGTGGGTCTCCTCGCGAGCGGCGCCCTCGGCAGCGTCTCCGACGAGAGCGGTGCGTCCTCATCCAGCTCGACTGACACGACGGCGCAGTCCTCGTCCCCGTCGACCGACACAATTCCGCCGCCTACATCGACAGACACGACGCCGGCGTCGTCGACGACCACGACGGACACTACGCCGACGCCGACAGATACGACGTCGACGAGCACCACCACAACGACGACGACCTCAACGACGACGACCACGGGGTCGTCGGCGACGTTTACGCCCTCGATCTCGACCGACAAAGCGGACTACACACCGGGATCGACGGTGACGCTGACAGCCAGTGGTTGGGGAGCTAGCGAGGCCGTACACATCTTCGTGAACGACAATGTCGGCCAGACGTGGTCCTACAGCGCAGACGTCACAGCGGATGCGAGCGGTGCGTTCACCAATCAATTTCAGCTGCCCACCGCGTTCGTTGCCGTCTACAGCGTCACCGTGACCGGTGCCACGTCGGGGACCGCGACAACAAGCTTCACGGATAGCAACAACCTTCACTTCGCTCTCGCGAATGACGCGCCTGCCGGTTTGACCTTCTGGTCCGTAACCTCGCAGAGGTACGGCAACAAGGACACCGCGTGCACACCTGGTCAGGAATCGGGGTCTCCTGGTACTACCGGCTACAACCTAAACACCCCCGGCAATGGTCAGTTCGCTGAGCCCGGCATTGGTAACTCATCCGTCAAAGCGCTGAGCGCAGTTGCGAACACAGACGGCACGTGGACGACCGTAAACACGAACTTCGTTTTTGACCATTGGTCCAACTCGGCCAGTGGCGGCACGACGCTGACGGGGCAGGCGCTCTGCGCGAGCTCTGAGACTACGTTCTACGCACACTTTAGGCTGGCGACCCAAACGACGACAACGGCCGTCACAAGCTCAAGTCCGGGCAACACGAGCACGTTCGGCGACTCAGTGACCTTTACGGCGACGGTATCCCCGAGCCCGGGGAGTGCCGGAACCGTCACGTTCACAGATGGATCGACGACGCTCTGCTCCGCCACAGCCGTGAGCGCCGGCAGCGCACAGTGCACGACGTCGACGCTGACCGCAAGCGGTAGCCCGCACACGATCAACGCCAACTACAGCGGAGCGCCGGGCTTCGCGTCGAGCGCCGGCAGCCTGACTCAGACGGTCAACAAGGCGCCGTTGACGACGACGGTGACCTGCACCGGTGCTCCGTTCGCTTACAACGGGTCGCCCCAGACTCCGTGCAGCGCGTCGACGACAGGCGCCGGCGGACTGAGCGCGTCTCCGTCCGTGACCTATTCGAACAACACAGTCGCTGGCACTGCTTCGGCTAGCGCGAGCTACCCAGGTGATGCGAACCACAATGGCAGCAGCGGCTCGGCGACGTTCACGATCGGCAAGGCGTCCTCGACGACGACGGTCACGTGCACCGGTGGCCCCTTTACGTATACGGGCTCCGCGCAGACGCCGTGCAGCGCGTCGACGACGGGTGCGGGCGGGCTGAGCGCTTCGCCCTCCGTCGGCTACTCGAGCAATACGAATGCCGGCACGGCGTCGGCGAGCGCGAGCTATGCCGGCGATGCAAACCACGACCCCAGCAGCGGCTCGACGAACTTCACGATCGGCAAGGCGCCCTCGGGGACGACGGTGAACTGCGGCGCGGGTCCGTTTACCTACACCGGCTCCACGATCGAGCCGTGCTCGGCGGCTGTGACTGGGGCCGGCGGATTGAGCCAGAGCCTCGTGGTGAGCTATTCGAACAACGTCGTCGCGGGCTCGGCTTCGGCGAGCGCGAGCTTCCCGGGTGACGCGAATCACGATCCGAGCAACGGGTCGGTGTCGTTCACGATCGGCAACGCGTCGTCGACGACGACGGTGATCTGCGCGGGCGGCCCGTTCACGTATACGGGTTCGGCGCAAGCGCCGTGTAGCGCGTCAACGACAGGTGCGGGCGGGTTGAGCACTTCGCCGTCGGTGAGCTATTCGAACAACACAAACGCCGGGACTGCTTCCGCGAGCGCCGCCTACGGTGGGGATGCGAACCACGATCCAAGCAGTGGCTCGGCGAGTTTCGTGATCGCCCCCGCGCCGTCGACGACGACCGTGACGTGTACAGGGGGCCCGTTCACGTATACGGGCTCGGCGCAGACGCCGTGCGGCGCGTCGACGACAGGCGCCGGCGGACTGAGCGCGTCACCGTCCGTGACCTATTCGAACAACACGGTCGCAGGCACTGCTTCGGCTAGCGCGAGCTACCCAGGTGACGCGAACCACACCGCCAGCAGTGGTTCGGCGACGTTCACGATCGGCCGGGCGGATGCGAGTGTCCTGATCTCCTGGGACTCGCCGCAGACCTTCGACGGCGGCTCGCATGCGGCAATTGCCGTCGCGAATGGTGTGAGCGGCGAGATCGACCTGTCGCCGGCCCCCTCTTTGGCGTACTACGCGGGCAGCGATACGAGTGGGTCGCCGCTGTCAGGACCGCCGGTGGATGCGGGCGCCTACACCGTGCTGGGGTCGTTCGACGGCAACGCCAATTACAAGCCGGCTTCGAATACCAAGACGATCATGATCGGCAGGGCGAAGTCGTCGACGGTCGTGAGCTGCGCCGCCGGGCCGTTCACCTACAGCGGGTCGGCGATCGAGCCGTGCTCGGCGAGCGTCAGCGGCGCCGGCGGCCTGAGCCAACCCGTCCTCGTCAGCTACGCGGGCAACATCGACGCCGGCACCGCGACCGCCAACGCCGCCTACCCCGGCGACCCCAACCACGACGGCAGCAACGACTCCAAGAACTTCACGATCGGCAAGGCACCCTCCGCGACGACCGTGACCTGCCCGGATCACGTCACCTTCAACGGGTCGCCGCAGCAGCCCTGCAGCGCC
>JBKPJA010000092.1:0-4927 GCA_046730515.1 Actinomycetota bacterium
CGCTGCTGATTAGCCACGTCTGGATGGGATAACCGCTGAAAGCATCTAAGCGGGAAGCCCACCTCGAGATGAGGCTTCCCATCCCCTCGAGGGAGTAAGAGCCGTGGGAGACCACCACGTTGATAGGCGGGACGTGCAAGCACTGCAAAGTGTTCAGCGGACCCGTACTAATTGCTCGAGGTCTTGATTTTGAACACGTTCGCCGCTATGGAGTTTTGAGGGTGCGCGCCACGCGCGGCGCCGTCGACAATTTGGGCGGTCTTACCGGCGGGGCAACACCTCTTCCCATTCCGAACAGAGAAGTTAAGCCCGCCAGGGCCGATGGTACTCGGAGGGCAACCTCCCGGGAGAGTAGGTCGCCGCCCAATTATCTCGACAAGGGTCAGACCTCGGGGGTCTGACCCTTTTTCTATCCGGGTAGCGTCAGGCTTTCGAGATCGCGCGGGTAATACGTGAGGAACTCGATGCCGTCGTGCGTGACAGCGACGGTGTCCGAGTGACGGAACCCGCCGAGGCCGGCCGCGTACAGCCCCGGCTCGACCGTGAAGACCATGCCCGGCTTGATCTCGGTGTCGTCGCCGATGTCGAGGAATGGCCCTTCGTGATAGCGCAGGCCGATGCAGTGGCCGACATGGTGCTTCCAGTAGTCCCACAAGCTGTGCTCGTCGTAGTAGGCGCGCACGGCACGGTCGACGTCGCTGCACTTTCGGCCCGGCTTGATCGCTTCAAACGCGGTGTCCTGCAGGGCGATCATGTGATCGAACATCCGCCGCTGATCGGCTGACGGCTCCCCGATCACCATCGTGCGTTCGAGCTCGGAGAGATACCCCCAAACCGGCGCGCTCGCGCCGGTCACGAGCACGTCCCCTGCCCGGAACGTGATGTTCGCGGCGAGAGCGTGCGGGATTGCTGCATTGCGACCGATCTGTCCGCGATAACCCGCAGACGCTCCGTCGAAGAACGGATTCTGTCCTCGGTAGATCGGCCCGATCGCATCGAGCATTGCGAGCGTCGCCTCGTTCGAAGCGCGCTGTGAAACCTCGGTTTCGGTGGCGCCCGGGCGCGTGTATCGCTGGAGGAGAACGTGCGCGAGGTTTCCCCACTTGGAGCTCTCTCGGATCAGCTCGATCTCGGCGGCGCTCTTGATCGCCATCTGATCTTCGACGAACGCAGTCACCTTCTCCGGCGACGTACCGACCAGCCCCGTCAAGGTCGGTCCGCGGTAGCCGAGCACCCAGGGATATCCGTCGTGGTCGGCGCCGTACGAGTCGCGGATCCCGAGCCGCCCGAGCAGGTCGCGCAACGACTCCATCGGATGCGTCTCCGACGGATATTCGGGATAGTCCGCGACCTCCCTGACGACGGCATGGGCCTGCGCGTGCTCGCGCTCGAGCCGCGGGACGAGCATTCCGCCTGCGCCGTCCGCGTTCAGCACGAATGCCATGGGCCGCTCGGTCGGCACGAACGCGAACCCGACGTAGTAGAGGACGTACGCAGGATCGAACAGCACGATGCCCGACAAGGCCATCGCCCGTGCATGCTCGGCGAGGCGCGCGGTTCTCTGCTCGTATTCGGCCTGCTGGATCTTCATGCGGCGCGAAGCTTCTCACGCCAGTCGGGATCGAGCTCACGAAGGCGGCGGATCCGTTCGCCGACCGGCGGGTGCGTCACGAACATCCGCGCGAGGCCTTCGTCCATGAACGGATTGATGGTGTACAGCGGTTCGGTGGCAGGGCTTGCGGCGAACTCGACGAGCTCGGCGGCTTGGTCGAGACGCACCAGCGCGTCTGCCATCGGATGCGGGGAGCTACACATCTCTGCTGCTGCGCGATCCGCGAGAAACTCTCGCTTCGGCGACAGCATGAGGTGCACGAGCGCTGCTGCGACCGGGCCGAGCACGAAGAGCAGGGCGCGCTGGAACCAGCCGCCGATCCGAGTGAGCTCGAGCAGCGTTGCGGCCAGTACGACGACCGACGTCTGCACGACGACGTCGCGGTTGCGCACGTGCGCGAGCTCGTGCGCGATCACGGCTTCGAGCTCCGCCGGCGTTGCCGCCGCGATCAGGCCGCTGCTGAGCGCGAGCGCGGAGCCGCGTGGACCGCGTCCTGCCGCGAGCGCCCGTGGGAATCCGTCCGCGATCAGGTAGAGCCGCGGCTTCGCCACACGCGCGACCGCCGCCAGCCGCTCGACCGTCGAGTGGACGAGCGGCGCTTCCGCGACCGGAAGCTCGCGCGCCTGCACGAGCCCGAACGCGACACGATCGGAATACCAGTAGAGCGCCGCCGCGAGCAATGCTCCGCAGAAGACGAAGATCGATAGCAGCCGGTAGCCGCCGAGCGCCCAACCGAGCCCCGCGAGCGCGCCGCACGAAACGGCGAGCAGTGCCAAGGCCTTGAAGATGTTGCGCAACGAAAGGAACACGCGCGGGCTACGCGCCGTCTTCGCCCTGCTCGTCCTCCCGCAATCCGCGCGGCGGCCAGTCGTCGTCGGGAACGTCGCACCGGCTCGAGCAGTGCAGCGAAGCGATGTTCTGCAAGGGGACGAGGATGTGGCCGTTCAGCTCGATGTGCGCGACGTCGTCGACGTAGCAGTACGCGGTCAGGACACCCTCCTGGTACTCGCCGCCGAAGAGCGCCACCTCGACCTGCTCGCCCTTGTATTTGCCCGTGTAGTCCTCCATCGTGGCGGTCAGTCTAGCCAGTGGAGGCCGCCGTCTTCGACGCCGATTTTCAGGAGCTCGGCGTTCCCAAAGGCAGGCGCGGACAGGTGGGCGTCCTGGCCGGCCGAGTGCCGCAGCATTCGGAGGGCGCCGCCGTGGGTGACGACCAGCACGAGCCCGTCGGGATGGGCCTTGGCGATTCGGTGCGCGGCGTCGACGACGCGCGCGGCGAGCGACTCGCGACTCTCTCCGACGGCGACGGCTCCCTCCCGCCACAGGCGGATCTGATCGGGGAACCGCTGTTCGATCTCCGCGGCGGTGAGGCCGGACCAGTGGCCGACGTCCCGTTCCCGTAATTGGGGGTCGACGATGACGTCGAGCCCTTTCCGATCGGCGACGATCCGGGCTGTCTCGTAGGCGCGGCGCAAATCGCTCGAGTAGACCGCCTCGATCGGCTCGTCCGCCAAGAGCTCGGCGAGCTCGAGCGCCTGGTCGTGGCCGCGGCCGTTCAGCGGTGGATCGGCATGGCCCTGGAAGCGCCCGTCGCGGTTCCAATCCGTCTCGCCGTGTCGAGCGAGAATCAAGGTGGTCACGCCGATTAGGCTAGTGCCCCTCCAGCAAATGTCCACCGGCTTCTGGTCCGCGATCACACGGCGCGTTGCAGCGTCCTCAGTCGCCCCCGTACCACCCGGTACGAGGGCTCCCTGCGACCTTGCATCGCTTGGCGCCCGCGACCCAAAAGCTCAGCAACATTCACTGAAGGGGCACTGACAGCGTGGACCTCGGCCTGCGCGACCGTGTGTGCCTCGTGACGGGATCCACGTCCGGGATTGGTCTCGAGACCGCGCGGTTGCTCGCCGAGGAAGGCGCTCGAGTTGCCGTTTCCGGACGCGACACGGGGCGCGTCGAGCAGGCGCGGCGCGACGCGGGCGCGGAGGCCGGCTTCGCTGCCGACCTGTCCGTACCGGACGCCCCAGCGAAGCTCGTCGCCGACACTGCGCGTGCGCTCGGCGACGTGCACTGCCTCGTCAACAACGTGGGGGAGGCGTACCAGGCGACGTTCGACGAGCTGACCGACGAGCAGTGGGACGACATGTGGCGTCTCAACGTGATGAGCTACGTGCGCTGTATCCGAGCTGCCTTGCCGGCGATGCGCGAGACGGGCGGCGGAGTGATCGTGAACGTCTCCTCCACGGCGGGGAAACGTCCGTCGACGGGGATGCCGAATTACTCGGTCACGAAGGCGGCAGTCCTCTCGTTGTCACGGCTCGTCGCCGATCTCTACGCGAAGGACGGAGTCCGTTGCAACGCGGTCGCGCCGGGGCCCACCGCCACCCAGGCCTGGCTGGCAGAAGGGGGTCTGGCCGACCAGCAAGCTGTGCGCTTTTATAAGACGCGTGAAGAAGTAATACGAGCAGTTGGCGCGGGTCGGCCGCTCGGGCGGCTGGCGGAACCTGAAGAGATCGCCGCGGTGATCGCCTTCCTGTGCTCGGATCGCGCCAGCTATGTGACGGGCTCCGCGTGGAGCGCCGACGGCGGAACCGTCCCCATCATCATCTAGCGTAGGTCAGAGATGCCAGAGCTTGCCGGAAAAGTCGCCGATCGCTTCGGACAGGCCGTTCGCGAGCACGAGGAGCGGTGGTTCTCGTCGCTCGCTGTCCGTTCGTACGAGACACGCGGCCGGTTGCGCGAGGAGGAAGAATGCCGTTTGCGCACGCCGTTTCAGCGCGACCGCGACCGCATTCTCCACTCGAAGCCGTTTCGCCGGCTCAAGGGAAAGACGCAGGTCTTCATCGATCCCGCCGGCGACCACTACCGCACCCGGATGACGCACACGCTCGAGACGACTGGCATCGCCCGCGGCGTCGCCCGTGCGTTGCGGCTGAACGAGGATCTCGTCGAGGCAATCGGTCTCGGCCACGACATGGGCCATCCGCCGTTCGGCCACGCCGGGGAGGACGCGCTCGACGAGGCGATGCGCGAGCGTTTCGGCAGCCGCTTCCGGCACAACGAGCAGTCGCTCCGCATAGCGGAGGAGCTGAACCTGACCGCGGAGGTCCGTGATGGGATCCTCACGCACACGGGCGAACAGCAGCCTGCGACGCTCGAAGGCAAGATCGTCCGCATCGTCGACCGCGTCGCCTACATCAACCATGACATCGACGATGCTCTGCGCCACGGGATTCTCCGGCCCGATGATCTTCCCCAGCATGAGCTGGCCGTGCTCGGCGACAGCGGTGGGCGGCGGATCGACCGGCTCGTCCACGA
>JBKPJA010000093.1:0-4906 GCA_046730515.1 Actinomycetota bacterium
GCGGTCGCTTCGAAGCGCACTCGCACATCGAGCCCGAAGGCGGAGACCTCGGCATCCGATTGGCCCTCGACGCGGCGCCGATCCTCGAGGAGCCGCGGATCCTCGACCTGCGTTACGACATCACGAACCGCGACCGAGCCGTCGGCGCACGTCTCGGGGTCGAAATCGGACGCCGCTTCGGGGCGTCAGCGCCGCCGGGACGCCTGCGCGCGCGCTTCGAGGGAGCCGGGGGCCAAAGCTTCGGCGCCTTCCTCGCGGACGGTGTGGAGCTTCAGCTCGTCGGCGAGGCGAACGACTACGTCGGCAAGGGGATGGGTGGCGGTCGCATAGTGGTCGTCCCTCCGCCGGACGACGCAGGCGACCCGGTGTTGCTCGGCAACACCGTGCTCTACGGTGCGACCGGCGGCGAGCTCTTCTGCGCCGGACGCGCGGGTGAGCGATTCGGGGTGCGCAACTCAGGCGCGTCCGCGGTCGTCGAAGGCACAGGAGATCACGCCTGCGAGTACATGACGTCGGGACGAGTCGTCGTGCTGGGCGAGATCGGTCTCAACTTCGGGGCCGGGATGAGCGGCGGCGTCGCCTACGTGTTCGATCCCGCCGGGACGCTGCCGCTGCGCCTGAACGGCCAGCTCGTCGCCGCCGAACGCGCGGTCACAGATGAGCTCCACGACCTGCTCGAACAGCACGTGCGGCACACCGGCTCGCCGCGCGCAGCTGAGCTGCTCGCGGATTGGGCGGCTGCGTCACATGCGTTCTGGCGGGTCGCGCCGCGCGCGGAGGTTGCCGTTACCAGTTCCCGGGCGACGGCGGCAGCGGCATCGACGCAGGATGGATGACGTAGACGATTCCGCCGGTTGCGGTCATCCACGCCTTCTCGAACTGCCCACGGTCGTAGACGCGGCGCACGGCGCCGTCGCTCGTCGCGGCCGGGTCGTACGAGATCACGTTCCCGTCCGCGGTGAACCCGCCGATCACGAGCAGGTGACCGTTGGTGCCGCGAAAGAGGAAGCCGTCGAGCTTGTTCGGCTGGAACGCGAGCGATGCGACGAGCGGAATCCCCGCCTTGATGAACTGCTCCGCTTCAGCAAGCGAGTGCAGCTGCGTGACCTCTGATTCGAGACCCCAGTGCGCGGCGTACGCCGTGTTGAACGGCCAGTTGCCCGTGCCCTGGTAGTGGTAGTCGTAGGTGTACCGTGCGGCGTAGTCGACCCACGGATCCGCGATGCCCGGATAGTCCCGGAGCACGAACGCGTAGTCGTTCCGCGTCGGCCCCTTGCCCCAGTACGCGACGACCATCGAGGTCGACGTGGGGCTGCACCAGGCCTCGCCGCCGCCATCGAACTGCGGGTACTGGCCCGCGTGGATCTCCTGGGAGTACGAGGGCACGTGTAGATCGACCGTCTGCGTCATCGTGGTCGCGCTCGGGACATACGGATTCGTGTTGATCGGATCGGACGCGACCGCGCCAAGCCG
This sequence comes from Actinomycetota bacterium, assembly GCA_046730515.1. Classification (GTDB taxonomy): domain Bacteria; phylum Actinomycetota; class Thermoleophilia; order Gaiellales; family Gaiellaceae; genus 3-1-20CM-4-69-9. The sequence continues at coordinate 1,474 of JBKPJA010000093.1, forward strand.
CGTCACGGTCGGCGTCGCGTTCGAGCCCGCGACGCGGAAAAGCTGGACCTGCAGCTGGTACGCGACCATCGGATGGTCCTTTGCAAAGAACGTGTCGATCGCGATGTAGCCGTCAGCGTCGCCCTGGTGGCCGACCGACGTGCGCTGGATGTCCCCGTCGCCGTACGCCCAGCGGCCCATGACATACCACTTGGTCTGCGTGCCTTGGTCGGTGAGCGCGCGCATGTGGATCTCGATCCACGTGCCGGCGGGTGTTTGCGCATTCCATGACGAGACGAGCTCCGTGAAGCCGAAGCGGGTCTGGAACCACGGCGAGGTCCACAGTCCGTCGGGCGCAGTCGTGTACGACACATCCCCGCTCGGAAGTGGGAACGCGTGGTAGCTGACGTTGTAGGGCTGCGCCGCCTTTGCGGGAGCGGCGATCACGAGCGTGAGCGCGACCAGAGCGAGACCCCGGCGGAGCACACGACGATCCTAAACCCTAAAAAGGGTCAGACCCCAACGGGGTCTGACCCTTTTTCTTTTCGTCCTATGCTGCGTCCGCCTCGGCCGCAGGATGCTGGTGCACGTGGCCGAGGAGATGGCCGTGTGACTCCGTCCCGTAACCGCCGGGGACCGGGATGTAGAACTCGGGATAGCCCCACATGCCGTGTTCGGACACGTCCAGACCAGCCGTTTCGACGTGTTCCTCGACGCGGATGCCCCACAGGCGCTTCATCGTCCACAGGCACCCGAATGATGCCGTGAACGTGAAGGCGCCGACCGCGAGGATGCCGATCGCCTGCACGCCGACCTGGTGGAACGAGCCTGTGTAGACGAGCCCGCCGCGGCCGGTGGCAAGGTTCGCCGCCAGCGCCGGCACCGCGAACACACCGGTTGCAAGCGTTCCCCACACGCCGGCGACACCGTGCACTGCAACCGCGCCGATCGGATCGTCTATGCCGAGCCGTTCGACGAACGGCACGCCGACGACCGCGATCATCGCAGCGACGAACCCGATCAGGACGGCCGCCCACGGTGCCACGAATCCCGACGCGGCCGTGATCGCGACGAGCGCGGCGATGACGCCGTTCAGCATCATCGAGATGTCCGGCTTCCGCAGCACGACCCACGCGGTGCCGATTCCACCCAGCGCACCGGCAGCTGCAGCGAGGTTCGTCGTCAACGCGACGTAGCCGAAGTAGCCGATGTGATGCCCCGTCACGACGGCGAGCGTCGAGCCGGGGTTGAAGCCGAACCAGCCGAACCAGAGGATGATCGTCCCGAGCACCGCGTACGGCATGTTGTGGCCGGGAATGGGATTCGCGCGGCCGTCGTGTCCGAACTTGCCGATGCGTGGCCCGAGCAGGAGCGCGCCGGCAAGCGCGGCCAGCGCGCCCTGGTAGTGCACGACAGTCGAGCCGGCGAAGTCCTGCATGCCGAGCCCGAAGAGCCAGCCGCCGGCGTGCCAGATCCAGTGCGACGTGACGGAGTAGATCAGCGTGAAGCAGACGCCGAAGGCGAAGTAGACCCAGAGCTTCGCGCGCTCGGCCATCGCTCCCCATACGATCGCGAGCGAGACACCTGCGAACACGACCTCGAAGAGGTAGCCGGCCGCCCCGGGGATCCCCGCGAAGAACGTGAACGGCGCCTGGCCGACCGAGAGCATCGCGCCGACCGACGGCAGGAAGCCGTGCGTGCCGATCACACCGTTCCCGTCGCCGAACGCGAGGCCGAAACCGACCGCCCAGTAGACCAGTGAGCAGATCCCGAAGATCAGCACGTTCTTGCCCGCGATGTGCGCGGCGTTCTTCATCCGCGTCAGTCCCGCTTCGAGGAACGCGAAGCCGGCCTGCATGAACATCACGAGCACCGCCGCAACGACGACCCAGACAGTGTTCGCCGCGATGAGGAGATCGTTCGTCTTCATCCGACCTCCACCACCTCGTCGAGCCGCACGCCCGTGCGGTTGTGCGTGACGTTGTCCACACGCGAGGTCCAGACGAGCCCGTCGCCGGATTCGTTGCCGCTCCGTGCCGAGTCGACGATCGCATCGATGACCGCCGGCGCGAGCTCGTCACGGACGACGAACGTCAGCTGCGCCTTTGGGAGAAAGCGCGACTCGAAAACACGGCCGCGGTACTCGTGCGTGACGCCGCGCTGACGGCCGTGACCGATCGCCTCGATCACCGTCACGCCGACGTGACCTGTCTCGTGCTCGACCGCGTCGATCACCGTCTCGACGCGCTCGCGAATGACTACAGCCTCGACCTTGATCATGCGATCTCCTTTGAGCGTCGTTCGAGAAAGACGGTGTCCCTCCACACGCCGTCGCGTTTCGCAATGCGTTCGCGGATCCCGACGACGCGGAACCCGCACTTCTCGTGCAGACCAAGCGACGCACGGTTCTCCGGGAAGATCGAGGTCTGGATCGCCCAGATCCCCGCCGCTTCGGCCCCGGCGATCAGCGCCTCGAGCAGCTTCCTCCCGACCCCGAGCCCGCGCGCCTCATGCGCCACGTAGACGCTGTTCTCGACGACACCGCGATAGCAGTAGCGGGTCGACGCAGGCGCAAGGGCCGCCCAGCCCACGACGTCGTCGAGCACCTCTGCGACGATGCGATGAGCCTGGAGGTGCTTGCGGTCCCACGTCTCCCACGACGGCACCTCGGTCTCGAAGGTCGCGAGCCCGTCTCGCATGCCGTCCCAGTAGATCTCCGCGACCTGCGTCCAATCCTCCGGCCGCAGGTCGCGGATCTCGACAGCTGTCGCGGTCGCTAGCAATCGAAGTAGAGGGAGAACTCGGCAGGATGCGGGCGGAGTCGCACGACGTCGACTTCGCTCGCCCGCTTGTAGTCGATCCACGTGTGGATCAGCTCGTCGCCGAAGACGCCACCTGCGGTCAGGAACTCGTGATCCGACTCGAGCGCATCGAGCGCCTCTGCCAGCGAGCCCGGAACCTGCGCGACCCCGTGATCCTCTTCGAACAGGTCCCAGTCAGCCGGCTCGCCGGCGTCGAGCCCCTTCTGGATTCCGTCGATGCCCGCCATCAGCATCGCGGCGAACGCGAGGTACGGATTCGCCGAAGCGTCCGGGCAACGGAACTCGATTCGCTTCGCCTTCGGCGACTCCGAGTACATTGGGATGCGGATGCACGCGCTGCGGTTGCGCTGCGAGTAGACGAGGTTGACCGGGGCCTCGTAGCCGGGCACGAGGCGGCGATACGAGTTCGTCGTCGGGGCGCAGAAGGCGAGCAGCGCGGGCGCGTGCGTCAGCAGTCCACCGACGTACGCGCGTGCAAGCTGCGACAGCCCCGCGTAGCCGGACTTGTCCGCCATCAACGGGGTGCCTTCCTTCCAGAGCGACTGATGGGTGTGCATGCCGCTGCCGTTGTCGCCGAAGATCGGCTTCGGCATGAACGTCGCCGTCTTCCCGGCCGCCCGCGCGACGTTCTT
>JBKPJA010000094.1:0-12127 GCA_046730515.1 Actinomycetota bacterium
AACCCGTTTTTTGCCGGCGGCGAGGTAGGTTTGGGCGTCGGCGCTACGTCCCACTAACCGCCGGGGCCCCCACCGGGGCCCCGCTTCCAGATTCGGTTTCGAAACGACCTAAACGGACTGGACGTTCGCGGCCTGCGCGCCCTTGGGGCCCTGCACGACCTCGAACTCGACCTTCTGACCCTCGGTCAGCGACTTGTAGCCGTCCATCGTGATCGCGGAGAAATGGACGAAGACGTCCTCGCCACCCTCACGCTCGATGAAGCCGTAGCCCTTCTCGTTCGAGAACCACTTGACGGTGCCCTGAGCCAACTACTTCTCCTCCTTCAACAAACGTGCGACGGCCCGGGCACCGAGCCGCCACCAGGTTCAACAACGCGCAGGAGTGTAGCTCATCAAGCCCGCGGAAAGACGAGCGCCCCCCGCCGATAGCGGGCTGCGCGGGCCGCGTTTTCCAGGACGTACGCGATCGTCATCGGGCCCACGCCCCCCGGAACGGGCGTCAGGAAGTCGGCGATTCCGGCCACGCTGGGGTCGACATCGCCGATCACATGGCCGGTTTCAGTCCGGTTGATGCCGACGTCGATCACGGCCGCGCCCGGCTTGACCATGTCCCCGGTGACGAGATGCGGCGTGCCGACCGCGACGACGAGGATGTCGGCGTCGCGGGTGTGATGCGCCAGGTCGTCGGTCCGGGAGTGGCAGATCGTCACCGTCGCGTTCGCGTGTAACAGAAGCATCGCGGTGGGGCGACCGACGATCAGGCTGCGGCCGACGACGACCGCGCGCTTCTCCGCAACGGGAACCCGATGCTCCTCGAGCAGCCGCATGATGCCGAGCGGGGTCGCTCCGACGAAGGTGTGACGGTTGAAGAACAGCTGACCCGCGCTGAAGGGATGAAGACCGTCGACGTCCTTCATCGGATCGAGCGTCCGCATCACGCGGGCCTCGTCGATCTGCGGCGGTAACGGTGTCTGGACGAGGATGCCGTCGACCGAATCGTCCTCGTTCAGCTCGCCGACTAGCTCGATGACTTCGTCCTCTGGGGTGTCTTCCGGGAGCCTGCGGTCGATCGCACGTATGCCGACCTCGTCGGCCGCCTTGTGCTTGAGCCGGATGTAGATCTGCGAGGAAGGATCGTGACCCACGAGCACAGTTGCGAGCGCAACGTCTCCGAGCTCGGCGATCTCGTGCTTGAGCTGCACCCGCATGCGCGCGGCGAGCGCTGTCCCGTCCATCACCGTCGCCGGCATCTACGTGAGGGGCAACTCGACGTCGCTCACGTCGAGTCCGAGCGACTCCGCGAGCCTGACTCCGATCTCGAGGTCCTCGCGCAGGCGATCGAGGTCGCGCGAACGCATCGCGCCCCCGATCATCGCGCGCTCGCGCGGCCGCCAGAGCGCGTGCTCGACGAAGGTCGGCAGCAGGCGATTCGCCGCATCCACGAGTCTCTGCTTCGTCTTCTTCGACGCGTTCTGGAGGAGGACTCGCTCGTAGGCCATCCCGGCCCCGTGATGAATGCCGTCGTCGGTTGCCAGACGGTTGCAGAGATCCTCGAGCACCGTCCCACGCGACGCGCGCGCGATCAGTCGGAAGCGCGAGATGATCAACCGCTCGTAGAAGACCTGCATCTGGAAGACCTTCTCCTCCACGGTGTCCGCCTCGAGCGTCATGTGCGCGAGCTGGTCGAGGTAGGGATCGCGCTCCGCCGTCCCGCCGGCTTCCGCAATCAGCTTGAGCCACGCCTCGGTGTGGCGCGACTCGTCCTGCACCATCGTCGAGTAGTAGAGCTTCGCCTCAGGATCCGGCGCGATGTTGAGCAGCTGCGACGACATGTCGCAGGCGAGGATGTCGGCCTGCAGCTGCTGCGTGAGCACCGAGCGCCACATGTCCTTGCGGCGCGCACGGCGGTCGGGCGATCCGCGTCCTTCCGGGATCGGCGGTAGTTCGTTCCAAGGCAGGTCGCGCACCTGCCATTCCTGTTTCTTCGCGAGCTCGTAGAAACGGAGGACGCCGGCATACGACTCGCGGCCGGTCTCCGCCTGCTCCATCACTTGCTCGGTCGCCACCGGCTGGAGCTTAACCGGGCCGCGTGGAGAAGGAACTCTTTCGCGCCTCCGGCTCCTCGCACCGGTGACTCGATCACTTGCTCGACCCGCCAGCCGCAACCCTCGAAGCCGCGCTTCGCGAGACGGACTGCCTCGTCATGTTCAGCGCGGCTCGACGGCAGCGCCGCCAATCGTAGTTCGAACTGCGGTTTGACGAGCGCGATCGCTTCCGCGGTGGGAACGAGCGTGAGTCGCTCCAGCTGGGGGACCGCGACACGCAGCGGCACGTACGAGAGGTCGATCGTGAGGAGCCCGATTGGTTCGGGAACCAGCGTGGAGTCGAGATCTCCAAGGTTCGTCCGCTCGAGGTCGATCACGCGCTCGTCCTGCCGAAGAGAGCCGAGGAGCTGGCCGTAGCCGACGTCGACTGCATAGACGCGGGCAGCACCTGCCGCGAGCAAGACACGAGTGAATCCGCCGGCGGCGGCGCCCACGTCCAGCGCGACGCGACCGCCTACATCGATTCGAAACGCGCGTCGAGCGCGGCACGAAGCTTTGCCTCGCCGCGAAGAGTCGGTTCAACACGGAGCGTGATCGAGGCGCCACGACGAACGAGCGACGCCGGATTCGTCCGCACGGTGCCGTCGACGAGCACGCCGCCACGAACGATCAGATCGTGGGGATCTTCGAGCTCCGAATCGATGCGCGCAAGCTCGTCGACGAGCGTGCGCAACGTTGCCCGCCGCTTGCGGGACATTGCGCCTCCTCTCGATCGCCGGGTCGGAACCGGGCGGCCGTGGAGGCGCGCGGACGCGGTCAGGGATCTACACCTAGATGAAGCCCGTCACGGGCAAGATGTTATGCCTTGCGGGCGAGCAATAGCTGGCCGCCGGTGGGATCGCCCTTGAACATCGCGACGACGTCCTTCGGGAGGCCCGCGGCTCGTGCGTGCGGCTCGAGGTCTGGATGTCCGACAGAAGCGAGCGCGAACCCTGCGTCGCGCGCGAGCCGCACGAGCTCCTCGTCTGTATAGAAGCGAGAGCGGCTCGCCATCGGCTCGGGGGCAGCTGGGGTGCCGCGCGCTTTCTCGGAGATCGTGAACACCGCGAGCCGGCCACCCGGACCCAAGACGCGGACGCACTCCGCCAGCACGACCGCAGGATCGGGAAGGAAGAAGAAGACCTGCATCATCGCTGCGGCCGTGAACGCGTCCGCTTCGAAGGGCAGCAACTCCGCGCTCGCTTCGAAGACCTCCAACCTCCCATCCGCGATCGCGTCCGCGTTCAGCTCGCCCGCCGCGCCTACCATCTCGGGACTGTGGTCGATGCCGATCGCGCGACAGCCGGACTGCAACGCCTGTTGGAGAAACGCGCCGCCGCCACAGCCGATCTCGAGCAGCACGTCGTCGCGCGTCAGATGCAGGGCGGACAGCACCGCGCCGAAAGAAGGCCGGTGGTGGCTCGGATCCTTGTAGTCACGGCGTGCGCGAATGCCGAACGGCCGGCGCGCGGCGCGATCGGTTAGCCAGTCGCCGAACTGCTGCGGCGCCGACGCTGCGAGGGCCGACGCGGCCACCTCGTCGGCGAACCACCCGACGAGATCGTCGTCGCTCCAGAACTGGCGGCCGAAACGGCGATGCTCGATCTTGATCCGCTCGCCGTCGGCTTGGATCTCGACCTCGGTGACGTCGTCGGCCGCCCAATCGGCCGAGCGCCACTCCAGCACGACGCGGTCGGGCTCCGACGTGACGACACGGCCGACCTCCTCGAGAGTCACTCCGCGGTTCGCGAGCGCCGCGGTCAGCTCCTCGAGGAACGCCTCGAGGCCGCCGGGTGCAACGAGCTCGAGCACCACCGTCGTCTCCATTGCGCGCATCATCGCCTAGTGCCGCTGGAAGGGGCACTAGTCTTGAGACGTGAACGGCCGCCGCTGGCCCCGTAAGAACGACGCCGAATCGATCCGCGCGCGACAAGAGGCTCTCGGCCTCGACGGGCCCGTGACCGGAATCGACCTCACGCCCTTCGCGAAGGCGCAGGAGATGCTGACCGGCGCGGCGGTGATTCCGGTCTCTGTCGTCGGCCCGCTCGAGCTCGAGCTCGGCGAGTACGAGCTGGAGGAGCCGTTCGGACGCCTCGCCGAGACCGGCCGCACACGCGACACCGTCTATGTCCCGCTCGCGCACACCGAGGGCGGTCTGTCGGCGTCGCTCTACCGCGGCGCGCGCGCCGCCGCCGATTCGGGTGGCTTCCGCACGTGGGTGCTCAAGGATCGGATCACCCGCGCGTCGTGTTTTGTGTGCAGCAACACGGAGGATGCCGTGCGGCTCGCGCGCTTCATCGACGCACACGTCGCGGAGATGCGCCGCTGGCTCGAGGAGCGCAGCGACGAATGGATCTCGAGCTACGCGAAGCTTCGCGAGGTCGAGACGCACGTCGTCGGGACGATGTGTCACGTCATGTGGGCGTTCACAACCGGCGACGCGTGCGGGCCGAACATGATGACGCGGAATGCGTACGCGCTGAACACGATCTACGTGCCGGAGCACGCGCCCGTCAAGCCTCAGCGCGCGATCCTTGAGGCGAACATGGGCGGGGACAAGAAGCCGTCACACCGCTACTTCGAGCGCGGCGGACACGGCAAGACGGTGCTCGCGGAGTGCACGCTCACGGAGGATGCTGTCCGGCGCGTTTTGCGAACGACGATCGACGATCTGCTCGAGCTGTCGTTCGTCGGGACGCACGGCGCGGTCGCCTCGGGGATGCAGTCGGTTGCGTTCACGCCCGCGTCCGCGATCGCCGCGATCTTCGCTGCGACGGGCCAAGACCTCGGCATGGTCGGGACGAGCTCGATGGCTCACGGCACGGGTCGGCAGGTCGACGACAGGTTGAACGTCGCGTTGCGCCTTCCCGGCATCGAGGTCGGCACTGTCGGCGGCGGAACGACGCTCCCGTACGCGCATGCGTGGCTGCAGTCGATCGGCTGTACGGGCGCGGGCAAGGTCTATCGCCTCGCACAGATCGTCGCGGCGGCGACGCTCTCCCTCGAGATCTCGGCCAGCGCCGCCATGGCAACGGCGGGCAGCGAGAACTTCTTCCGCGCTCACAGCGAACGCGGTGGGCTTCGCTGAGTTCGATATGTGTCGACTGTTCGCGACGGCCTAAGGTGACAAAAAGGGTCAGACCCCGGCCGCGGGGTCTGACCCTTTGCCCGAATCGATCTAGGCCGGGCGAAGCGCGCTGCGGCGACGCGTCCGGTACATGTCGAAGAACACCGCGCACGCAGTGATGAACACGACGAATCCGATCACGGTGTCGCGCCAGTCGAACGGGCTCGAGGACGACCCGCTCGAGGTGGCGGCGCGCTGCGCCGGCTGGTTGCTCAGGTACGCGCTGCGGATGTCGCCCGGCAGCTTCGACAGATACGACTGCGGAACCGCGCTCGACGAGTAGCCGCCGATCTGCGAATCTCCGCGCAGCTGCGCGAGGTCGTCAGCCGGGAGCAGCCGCAGCGGCAGGGCCTGCGTCGGCTGCGCGTTCTGGAGCGAAGACAGTTGCGACGACGGCACGAGCCTGCCGCCGATCAGATCGACGTTCGCCGCACCGGCGGCAGGAGCCCAGGCCGCGCCCGCGAAGGCACCGGCGAGAAGAAGGCGACGGAAGTAACGGCGGAACCTCATTGTGGTCTCCTTTTGTGGCCGCAGGTGAACACATGACGGCGGACAGCCGCTGCGTCTTCCCCGGGGTGATCAAGACGCGGTCGCGAAAGGCCGATATCCAATGAGATCCCCGCCCGCGCGGAGCCCGCATATGAAGGGTGTTCTCGTCGTAGCCGTTCTGATCGTCGCCTTGATGGCCGCAATCAAGGACGGTCGGGTCCTCCGTCAGGCAGGGCTGACGGGCGGCTGCTCCTCGGTGCCGACGCCCCGCGGGGAAGCCGCCGCCTGGAAGGCATGTGTGGCCGGGAAACTGCAGGGTGTACCCGATCTCACCCGCCAGGGCTGTACGTCCGTCAGCACGGTCGGCAAGACCGAGTACTGGCGGTGCCCGGCGCAGATCGGCTCCGCGCCGGGCACCTGAGAAATGTCAGCTCGCGGGTGCGGGCGCCGCCTCGAGTGGTGTTTCCACGGTCTGAGCGCGAACGCCCGAGCCGGCGACGTACCCGACGAGCGCGATCCCGAAGATCACAGCGAGCGCGCCGAGAGTTAACGCCTCGAACTCGCCCTGGCCGACCCCCCACGATCCCTTGAAGCCGTAACCGACGCCGAACAAGCGCTCGAGCGTGTCCGGGAAGACCGCTTCCCACGATCCGAGCGCGATCCAGAATGTCGTGAGGATCGTCGAGACCCAGATTCCGACCCCGCCCCAGGGATGCACGTACGGCCGGCGCACGTGCGGATGGCTGTAGCGCAGCTTCAGCGCCGCCGGGAAGATCCATAGGTACGAGATCAGCGTCGTCGAGATCGCGATGTCGAGGACGACGGTGAATGCATTCGCCGTGCTCTGGTGCTTCAGCATGTAGATCGCCGTGATGCAGAACGCCGACGAGACGATTCCCGACATCACGTTGACGCGCACGGGCGTCCCGAAGCGCCGGTTGAAGACACCGAAGAACGGTGCGAAGGATCCGTCGTACGCTGCGACGGCCTGGACGCGATCGGATCCGATCATCCAAACAGCACCCGACGTGACGAGCGCGCCGACGAAACAGAGCGTCATGATGATCAGAAGCGTGTGGGCCGCGCCCCCGTAGACGCCGTTGAACGTGATGGTGACGGCGTCGATGAAGCCCCCGATTCCCGTCACCTTGCTCGCCGGTAGGACGAGCAGGATGCAGAAGATCGGGATCGCGTACATCAGCACGCCGGAAATGCCGCTGCGCAGGATTGAAAGTGGAACGTCCCGCCGCGGATTCTCCATCTCCTCCGCGGCGCCGTTCTGCAACTCGAAGCCGACATAGTTGAAGAGCAGGATCGGCACGAGACCGAAGAACACGGCGCGCGTCGGCGTGATGTGCGACCACTGAAAGCCTGCGAAACCGTGCTTGATGCCATAGATGATCGTCGTCACTGAAAAGAAACCGAGCAGGGCATAGCGCAAAAACGCGCCGAAGTTCGGGATCCACTTCCCGTATCGCAGCGAGATGATCGCAACGCCGATCGAGATCCAGATAAAGATCAGCTTGAACGAGAAGTCGCCCGCAGTCGCCGTTCCGATACCGAAGACGTTCTGTGACCAGAAGTCATGCGAGATGAACGCGAGCGACCCTCCGACCCAAAGCGGGTTGGTGATCCAGTACATCGTCGCTGCGAGGCCGCCCTGCAGGCGGCCGAAGGCAAGCTTCGTCCATTCGTAGGGACCGCCCTCCTGCGTGAACGCAGAGCCCACTTCCGCCATGAGAAGCATGTACGGGGCGACGAACACGAGCGCGAGGATGGCAAGCCACAGGAATCCCTCGGGCCCGTTCTGCGCGACGGTGCCGAGCGTGTCGAGCCCGACGAATGCGCAGACCGTGAAGAACACCATGTCGAAACGGCGCAACGACTTGACCAGCTTGCCCCGCTCGTGGATCGCCAGCGCCGTGGTCTGCTCGACCTCGACAGGCATTGCGCTCATCTCTTCCTCCCTCCGTTGGATGTCATTCGTGCCCACGCCTCGGCGAGCACGTCGCCGAGGATCTCCGTCATCTCGTCGAATTCCGCCTGCCCGGCGACGAGCGGCGGGGAGATCTGCACTACCGGATCGCCGCGGTCGTCGGCGCGGCAGATCAGGCCGCGTTCGAAGAGCTGCGGCGACAAGAAGTTTCGGAGCAGCGTCTCGGACTCCTCGTCGTCGAACGTCTCGCGTGTGTCCTTGTCCTTGACGAGCTCGAGGGCGTAGAAGAAGCCGGTTCCGCGCAGGTCGCCGACGATGTCGAGCTCGAGCAGCTGCGCGAGCGTCGCGCGGAACTCGTCCTGCGTCTCGGCGACGTGCTCGACGATCCGTTCCCGCTTCATGATCTCGATGTTCTTCAGCGCCACCGCCGCCTGGACCGGATGGCCGCCGAACGTGATCCCGTGCGCGAACGACGCACGCTCGGAGAGGAACGGCTCGATCACGTGGTCGCGCGCGATCACGGCGCCGATCGCCGCGTACGCGGACGAGAGACCTTTTGCACAGGTGATCAGGTCGGGACGGATGTCGTAGAGCTCCGACCCGAACCACGCGCCGAGACGCCCGAAGCCCGTGATCACCTCGTCCGCGCAGAGCAGGATGCCGTGCCGGTCGCAGATCTCGCGCACGCCGGCGAAGTAACCGAGCGGCGGGGTGAACGATCCGCCCGCGTTCTGTACGGGCTCGAGGATCACCATCGCCACTGTCTCCGGGCCGGCCTGCTCGATCGCGGTGGCGAGATCGTCGAGCAGGAAAGCGGTGAACTCCTCTTCGGTCTCGTCGAGCGGACGGTGATAACGGTTGGTGTTGCGGACGTGGATCACGTCCGGTACGAGCGGTTCGAACGGCGCCCGCAGAGCGGGGATGCCGTTGATCGACAACGCGCCGAGCGTCGTCCCGTGGTAGGCGAGCCGCCGCGCGACGGCCTTCCAGCGCCGCTCTCCCCGCGCCATGTGGAACTGCCGCGCGAGCTTCCACGCCGTCTCGACTGCTTCGCTCCCGCCCGAGACGAAGAACACGCGATTCAGGTCGCCCGGGGTGAGCGACGCGATCTCGTGCGCAAGCTCGATCGCACGCGGGTGCGCGTACGACCAATTGGTGTAGAACGGCAGCTCGCGCATCTGCGCGGCGGCGGCTTCGCCCATCTCGTCGCCGTACGAGTAGCCGATGTTGACGGCGAAGAGACCGGCGAGCGCATCGAGATAGCGCTTGCCGTTCCAGTCCTCGAGATAGCAGCCGTCGCCGCGAACGATGATCGGGACGTCCGCGTCGCGGTAGCCCCCCATGCGCGTGAAGTGCAGCCAGAGGTGCTCGCGGGCCGCCCGCTGAAGATCGATTTTGGTCGTTGCGGTTGCCATCAGACGTGTGTCCCCCAGTCGTAGAGCTGCTTGACCATGTCGAGGTAGAGGAAGGTCTCGGTCGAGACCACGCCGTCGAGCGCACGGATCCTGTTCGTGAGCTCGAGCAGCTCGCGGCGGTCGGCGGCGACGAGCTCGACGATGATGTCGTACTGGCCCGCGGTGACGACGACGTAATCCGCCTCGGGCCAGCTCGCGATCTCGTCCGCCGAAGGATGCGGCGCACCGGCCGTCTTCACGCCGACGAGCGCCTGCTCGAAACCCAAGCCGAGCGGGTTCGTCACCGCGACGACCTGGAGGATCTCCTCGGCGGAGAGCTTCGTATAGCGCGCGCGCACGGTCGCCTCCGAGACGCCGAGCCGCGCGGCGATGCGGCGGAACGGCTCGCGTCCGTTCGCCTGTAGCGCTTCGATGATCCCTTGATCGAGCGCATCGAGCTCACGCGGAGCGCGCACGGGGCCCCGCCGAATCTTCGGCCGTGCGCGCTGAGGTTGGCTCGTGCGCAAAGCGAGGCGATTCCTACCACTCTCCTCGCATTGGGTCAATGGCTCGGCCCGGATTCCACGCAAATGGCCCACGACCGGGCTTGAAGTCGAGGCGCGAATAGTGGATGCTCGCCGCGACCCGCCCCGACCGAGGAGGAGGCATGGCCAGGACACCGCTCATGCGCGCGTTGCGGCAGATCGCGCGGGAGCACTCGCAGGCGAAAGCGCTCGGGGTCGAGCTCGAGGAGCTCCGAGAGCGCAAGGCAGCCGCGCGGACCACACGTCGACAGTTTCTGAAACGGACCGGAGCGGTCGGCGCCGCAGTCGCGGTCGTCGGCCCGGCAGCGCTCGCGCGTCCCGCGCGTGCGGCCGGCTCGGCCCGCGTCGTCATCGTCGGCGGCGGCATCGCCGGGCTGACGGCGGCGCTGACGCTGCAGGACAAGGGCGTCCACTCCGAGATCTACGAATCGTCCGGCCGCCTGGGCGGCCGGATGCATTCGGACTGGACTGAGTTCGGCCACGGCTTCTGGCAGGGAGGCCAGCAGGCGGAGCTCTGTGGCGAGCTCATCGACACGAACCACAAGACGATCCTGCAGCTCGCGCAGCGCTTCGGTCTGCCGACGGTCGACCTGCTCGCTGCGCAGCCGAACGGCACCGATGACACGTACTGGATCTTCGGCGCCGATTACTCGAAGGACCAGGCGAGCAAGGACTTCCAACCCGTCCACCAGACCCTCCAGGACCAGGTCCAGCAGACCGGCTATCCCACGCTCTACAACAGCTTCACTGCGGCGGGCCAGTTCTTCGATCGCATGACCGTGCACGACTGGATCGCGAACTACGTGCCGGGCGGACACAACTCGCAGTTCGGTGCCCTCCTCAACGCCGCGTACAACGAGGAATACGGTGCCGAGACGACGGATCAAGCGGCGCTCAACCTCATGTACCTACTCGGGTTCAACTCGAAGCCGGGCAGCTTCTCGATCTACGGCAAGTCCGACGAGCGCTACCACATCGTCGGCGGCAACACGCTGCTACCGCTAGCGATCGCGAAGGCGCTCCCGTCCGACAGCATCCACCTGAACAACCGGATGACGTCGATCAAGACGAACGCGGACGGCACGATCACGATGACTTTCGACACCGGCGCCGGCCCGTCGGAGGTCGTGACCGCGGACGAGGTGATCGTCTGCATGAGCTTCGCCGTCCTGCGCACGCTCGACTACCGGAGAGCAGGCTTCGACACGCGCAAGCAGACGGCGATCACGCAGCTCGGCTCGGGGATCAACGCCAAGCTCAACGTGCAGTTCAACTCGCGGATCTGGAACACGCTCGGCAGCGACGGATCCATCTACACGGATCTCCCGTTCCAGAGCGGCTGGGACGTCACGCGCGGACAGGCGGGTGCGACCGGGATCTTCGTCGAGTACCCCGGTGCGGATGTGGCGAAGTCGATGGCGCAGTCGAATCCGTACACGACGAACGCGACCAACCCGCAGGTGACGAAGTTCGCACAGCAGCTCCTCGCGCAGCTCGAGCAGGTCTTCCGAGACATCACGAAAGACTGGAACGGCAAGGCGATGCTGTCGACGCCGTTCACCGATCCGAACTTCCTCTGCTCGTATTCGTACTGGAAGCCCGGGCAGTACACGGCCTTCAGCGGCTACGAGAAAGCCCGGCAGGGCAACATCCACTTCGCCGGCGAGCATTGCTCGCAGGACTTCCAAGGGTTCATGGAGGGCGGGGCGTCCGAGGGCGTGCGGGCCGCAGGCGAAGTCCTCGCCGACCTGAAGAAGTAACGTGGTGGCCGTCGAGCAGCGCAGCGATCTCCCCGAAACGACTGCGGCGCCGGAACCTGCGACTCCGGACGTCCGGCTGCGCGGCGTGCGCAAGTCCTACGGCGAGGTGGTCGCGGTCGACGGAGTCGACCTCGACATCGCGCCTGGGGAGTTCTTCACGCTGCTCGGGCCCTCGGGCTCGGGCAAGACGACGACGCTGCGTCTGATTGCCGGCTTCGAGCGTCCCGACGAAGGGACGATCGAGCTGCACGGCCGCGACGTCACGCGAACGGCACCCTACGAGCGCGACGTCAACACCGTGTTCCAGGACTACGCGCTCTTCCCGCACATGACCGTCGCGGAGAACGTCGCGTACGGCCTGCGCGTGAAGGGCGTGCCGCGGGGCGAACGCCGGAGGCGCGTCGACGAGATTCTCAAGATCGTCCGGCTCCCCGCCGTCGGTAAGCGTAAGCCGGTCCAGCTCTCCGGCGGACAGCGGCAGCGCATCGCGCTTGCGCGCGCTCTCGTCAACAGCCCCAAGGTGCTGCTGCTCGACGAGCCGCTCGGCGCGCTCGATCTCAAACTGCGCCAGGAGATGCAGATCGAACTGAAGCGCATCCAGCGCGAGGTAAGCGAGGTCGGAATCACCTTCCTGTACGTCACGCACGACCAGGAGGAAGCGCTGACGATGAGCGACCGGCTCGCCGTGTTCAACGAGGGGAGCATCGAGCAGATCGGGACGCCCGCTCAGGTCTACGAACGCCCGGCGACCGAGTTCGTCGCCGGGTTCATCGGCGTCTCGAACATCCTCGA
>JBKPJA010000095.1:0-15501 GCA_046730515.1 Actinomycetota bacterium
GTCAAGCGCTTCGGGTCAGGTTGGACGTGGCTCGTCCACGACGGCACCGGCCTCGCGGTCAGGTCGACCCCGAATCAGGACTCGCCCCTGATCGACGACGACACGCCGCTGCTCGGCATCGACGTATGGGAGCACGCCTACTACCTCAAGTACCAGAACCGGCGGCCCGACTACCTCGCCGCCTGGTGGAACGTCGTCAATTGGGACACCGTTCAGCAGCAGTACGACAAGGCAATCGGCCGCTGAGTCCCAAAAGGGTCAGACCCCGAAGGGTCTGACCCTTCGAACTACCTGCGGCGAACTGGCTGTGAGCCGCTGGACGTGTCGACGTAGCCGCCGCCTGCCTGGTCGGCCGGGAAGAAGACGCGGACCGACGAGCGACCGCGCGGAAGGTGGTTGGCCACCGATCGCACGGAGAGCAACCGGCCCGAACGCGAACCGAGCAGGACGCGCTCGAAGTTCGCCCACTGTCCGAATGCGAAGCGCTGGAGGAACGCGTACTTGCCGGCGAACGAGGTTCCGGCGAGAACGTAGAAGTGGAAGTAGCCCGTGCGGGCGTTCCAGCTCAGCTTGATCATCGGCGCGACCTGGATGAACACCGAGCTCTCGGACAAGTTCTTCCACTGAGCCTGGTACTGCGTGTAGATCTGCGGCGTCACCGTGAACGAGAAGGCGCCGCCGGTCGTCGTCTGCAGCGTCGCGATCACCTGCTTCGTCGTCTGACCGAAGGGCAGCTGGACGAGCGTCACGGTCTCGCCGGCCTTCTTGTTCGAGACTGTCCCGCTGAGGGTGACGGCCGTCCCGTACTTGACGACGGCTCCGGACGCGGCGAGCGTCACCACGGGTGGCGCGCCCTTGACCGTGATCGTCCCCTTCAGCGTCGTGTGGAGCGCGTCGTGATAGTGGAACGTCCCGCCGCTGTTGAACGTGTGCGTGTACGTCTTGCCCGGACCTAGGATCGGCGACGCGAATTGGCCGCCGTTCGCGACCACCTGGTGATTGATCGTGTCGGCGTTGTGCCAGGTGACCGAGTCGCCTGCGTTGATCGTCACCGTGGCAGGCACGAAGCCTGTCCTCTTGATCTGGACGGTGACGGTCGTGGCCGTGGCGGCAGGAGCAACGAACACCAAGGCCAGCACCACCGCCGTTCCAAGCAGAAGCCTGCGCATGATGGATCCCCCTCCTCCGCCCGCGGATTTCGTTGCGTTCAGAACATATGACCCCATATGCCCGTTAAGGGTTCGTAAGGAAAACGTAGAGCTTTGCGCGACGACGCGGGGGCACGGCTGGTGGCCGTGCCCCCCTCACCGCCCAACCTAATGCGGTTGTGAGACCTGGTAGCAGGCGACGTCGTACTGCGACACGGCAGCGCCGTTCGCGGGGGTTTGCAACGTTTGACCGTTGCCCGCGTAGACAGTGCCAGCGGTCCCGCCCGGGGACGTTGCGGTTGGCTCGTTGAAGGCCGATCCAGGTGCGCCAGCCGCGTGTCCCGGCTAGCGCGGCTGTGCCTGGCAGCTCTGCGACGGCTGGGCCGCCCATTCGGGTTGGAGGCGGCGAGTGAGGTTGCCGCCACGACAAGCACTGCTCCGAGCAGCCCCAGAACTGCAATAAGCCGCTTCATGAAGGAGGCTCCTTTCGGCTCTGCCTGCTCGCGGCCCCAAGCAACGACCGAGATGCGCAGCTCCGAAACAGGTGCGTTCGATAGGTACTGCTGCCCTCGGTTTCTGCCCCCAAACCCGGGCATCGGCTGCTATGACACCTGCATGGCGCAATCCGGAAGACGGCGGAATGCGTAGAGATCCTGAGGAGATGCACCTCACCCTCGCTCATTCGGCGGCGCCCGCCGCGGCCGTCCCGCCGGAACCGGGGAACGTGGAGCAACCGGCGCCGACACTCACCGACGGCCAGCTGATCCAGCGCGTCGGCTCCGGCGACGCCGGCGCGTTCGAGCTCCTCTATCGCCGGTACGCGCGGCCCGTCTTCGGGCTCGCCCTCCGCCGCCTCGGCGAACGGATGCGGGCCGAGGACGCCGTCCAGGAGACCTTCGCCGCCGTCTGGCGTTCCGCCCGCACCTATCGCCCCGAGCGCGGCCCCGGCGCCCCCTGGCTCTACGCCGTCGCCCGCAACGCGATCGTCGACCGTGCGCGCGGGGGACGGCTCGAAGCGGTCGGCGAGCCGCCGGAGACACCGTCGCTCGAGCTCGGCCCGCAGGAGCGCGCCGAGGCCTCGTACGTGTCGTGGCGCGTGCACCGGGCGCTCGAGGATCTCCCACAGAACGAGCGTGACGTCGTCGAGCTCGCGTACTACGGCGGGCTCTCGCAGAGCGAGGTGGCCGAGTTCCTCGGTATACCGCTCGGAACGGTCAAGACACGGACGCGCGCGGCACTCGGCCGCCTCGCCGGCCTGCTGGAAGGAGAGTTCGCATGAGTCCGCGCATCCCCGACTTCGACGAGCTCGTCGGCGCGGAGGTTCCGCCGGCCGAGCGCGAGCGGTTGCACACTGCGCACGACCTGCTCGTGCGTGCCGGACCGCCGCCCGAGCTTTCGCCTGCGCTCGATCCGGTTCCGTGGCCGGACGAAGCGCTTGCGCCGATCGGTCTGCAGAGACGACGCCCCGATCGGAAGCGTTCGTGGCTCGTGGTCGCCTCCGCAGCCGCCGCGATCGCGCTCGTCGCGTACGTCATCGGTCACGGCACCGGCTCGAGCTCGAACTCCTTCCAGGTGCTGGCGACAAAGCACATGCACGGCACGACCCTGGCGCCGCGCGCGTCGGCGACGATCGAGGTCGGCGGGCGAGGCACGGACGGCAACTGGCCGATGCTCGTCGACGTGATCAACCTGCCGCCCGCGCCCGACGGCGGCTACTACCAGCTGTGGCTCTCCCACGACCGGAAGCCCGTCGCGCTCTGCGGCAGCTTCAACACGCGCCACGGCTTCGAGACGATCGTCCGCCTGAGCGCCGCTTATTCGTTCAAGCGGGTGAACGGCTGGATCGTGACGCGCGAGGTTCCGGGCGTCCACCGGCAGCTCATGATGACGACTTAGGGCGAGATGCGCCCGGCGCCGACGAAGGCCGCATGCGTGACCGGCATCTTCGCCGCGAAGAACTGCTCGACGGCTTCTGCGTATTTGCGGATCTCGCGCTGTGCGGTCTCGGCGGCGCGAAGTGAGACGAAGTTCATGAGCGCCCGCGCGTTGACCGTCCAGTAGAACTCGGTGTACGCGCCGACCGGCAAAACGCACCGGGCAAGCTCACGTGCGACACCGGCCTCGACGAGCTGCTCGTAGGTCGCGTAGGCGTGCTCGTACACCTCGCGCAGCTCGTCACGAGTGCGCTCCGCCAGCTCGTCGTCGACTGGCTCGAAGGAGTACGCGCCGGGCTTGCCGACCTGCGTGCGGACATCCTCGGGCTCGGGCAGGTAGAAGTCCTCGGTCGCCTTGGCGTAGCGCATCGAGAACTCGTTGAAGGACCCGACCCGGTGTCGGAACCACTCGCGGGCGACGAAGATCGGCGTGCGAATGTGGAAGCGGAACGAGTTGTGCTCGAAGGGAGTTCCGTGGCGCTCGCGCATCAGGAACCTGATCAGCCCTTCGTCCGCGTCGTCCATCTCGTCCTTGTGACGGGCGAAGCTGACGCGCGCCGCGTTCACGACCGAGAGATCGTTCGCCATCGAGTCCTCGAGCCGGACGAAGCCGTGGTCGAGGACGCGCAGGGTGTTCTCGGGTATCACTTCCTGGATGACGGCCACGTGGCCGAGTGTAACGGGGCCGTACGTCGGCGTCTCCGGCTGGTCGTATCCCTCCTGGCGACCGGACTTCTACCCCGCAGGCACTGATCCCAAGGAGTTCCTCGGCTTCTACTCGCAGTCTTTCCGCACGGTCGAGCTGAATACGACCGGCTACCGGCTGCCGGCCGAAGGGCAGTTCCGTCGCTGGGCCGAGCAGACACCGCCCGGCTTCCTCTTCGCGCCGAAGCTGCCCGGCAACCGGGTGCGCATGGTCGCCGAGTTCTCGGAACGCGCGCTCGCGCTCGGCGACCGGCTCGGCCCCGTGCGCGTGCAGCTGACGAGCGCGCGCGACGAGGGGATGCTGGACCTGCTGCTCGGCTCGCTCGATCCGAAGCTCAAGCTCGCGTTCGACCTCGGCCATCCGTCCTGGGACGGCGTCGAGACGCGACTCGTAGAGGCCGGAGCCGTGCGCGTCAACGACCTCGAGTCCGACGCGCCGTTTCGTTACGCGCGCTTTCGCGAGCCGCCGTACTCCGAGGAGGACCTCGTCACGTTCGCGAAGCAATTACGCGGGCGGCCCGAGCCGGTCTTCGCGTACTTCCGCCACGAGGACGAGCCGACCGCGCCGCGCTATGCAGCGCGTCTCGTCGAGCTCCTGAGCTAGTGCTGACGGCACTGCTTGTCGACTCCGATGATGGAGTCGAGCAGTGCGTTCTGCTGTCGCTCGTAGGAGACGTCGTTCGGATCGTTCGGGTTGTAGTCGTGCAGCCCCGCCACGACGACGCTCACGTCCGGAGTGACGCCGGGTCCGTCAGCGCTCAGCCGGTACTTCTCTCCTGTTCCCGGACCGCGCGTCTTCTCTTTCAGGTTCGTCGGATGCGGATAGAGCGTCGCGTCGAACTGGAAGAAGCCGTAGCACCAGATGCCCGTCGGGTTGTGCGACACGAACGAGTTCTCGCGCCGCCAGCCCGGCCCGTAGCGCGAGTTGAGCGTGTCGAGGAAGACCAGACGCCCGTAGCTGTCGGTCGGCGCGCCCGTGCGCGTCGTGTGGAACCCGAAGATCGGGTTGCCGTCGTACGAGTACCTCCCGAAGACCTGCTGGTAGCGACCGCTGTAGACCCAGTCCGTCCACACGTCGAGCTTCGGCAGCGGTCCGGTCCAGTGCGAGATGTGCAGGTCCCACGAGCGCTGCAGCGGCGTCCAGGGGACAAAGCCGAGGTCGGGCAGCTGCTCCTGCCAGGCCTGAAGTGCCCAGTACGAGCCGTCCGGTGCGTCGCAGGCGGTGACGAGGAAGGCCAGCGCCGGCCCGGTGTAGGGAAGGCAGACGTTGCGGAACGTCTTCCAGTAGGTGGTGTGGTGTGTCGCCCAGCCGCCGGAGTAATCGAGCTTGAACCGCACCTGCGGCTTGCCCTGCGTCGGCGGTAGCGCGTTCTTCGCGCCCCACACGAGCACGTGCCGGGTCGCGCCTCTGTCCGTGTACGTGACGAGCGCCTCGCCTTTGCCGTTCGCTGCGAGCCGCGGATGGCCCGCGTTTCTCATCACGAGCTGCGACGCGCCTGCGGTCGCCGCGAAGGCAAGCGGAAGCAGGCCGCAAAGGCTGACGGCGAGGGCCTTCACCGCCTCAGATTAGCCTCGCTCAGTGCTGGGCGAAAGCTCCGAGATGGCGCTCGTAAGCGCCGGTCGCCACGATTTCGGCGACCTGCTCGACGGTAAAGCGAAGGTCGTCGTCGGTGTTGTAGTAGTGCGGGCCGAGCCGGATTCCCGCGCCGGGGCGGAAGTCGCACAGGATCTGCCGCTCGGCGAGCTCAAGGTGTACCGCTTCGAACTCCGGCGTGCGGACGGTGACCGTGCCGCCGCGGCGCGCCGGGTCGCGTGGGCTCGCGACGTCGAACCCGGCTTCATCGACGAGGTCGATCAGAAGCTGTGTCTGCCGCAGGGAGTTCGCGCGAATGCGGTCGACGCCGATCTCTTCGATGAGGTCGTAGCCTGCCGTCGCCGCATAGAGCGCGGGGACGTTCGGCGTGCCCGTGAGGAAGCGTGCAGACATCTCGGCGTACTCGAGCTCTGGCTCGAACGCGAACGGCCGCGCGTGCGCCTGCCAACCCATGAACGTCGGCTCGAGCACCGCCGCGAGATCGGGACGCACGTAGAGCCAGCCGTTGCCCGGTCCACCGCAGAGCCACTTCACGCTGCCTCCGACCGCGAAGTCGACGTTGAGCGCCGTCACGTCGAGCGGCACGATGCCGACGGACTGGTACGCGTCGAGTACGACGTGCGCACCGACCTCGTGGGCTCCGCGCGTGATCGCCTCAACGTCCTGGATCTCCCCCGACTTGAAGAGCACGTGCGTGACCGGAACGAGCAGCGTGCGCTCGTCGATCGCCTCGACGATCGCTGCGTCGTCAGGAACGACCACGACCTCGAGCTCCGGCTGCGCCTGGTAGAGGTAGCGAACCGACGGGAAGTTGCCCTCCTCGTAGACGATGCGGTTGCGTCCCGGATCGACCGGCCGGAAGCAGGAGATGACGATCGCTTCCGCAACGGCGACGTTCTGGTGCATGACCGTCGAGCCGGGTGCTGCACCGATGATGCGACCGATCTGATCGCCGATCGTGATCGGCATCTGCCACCAGCCTTCAGCCCATGCGCGAATGCCGCGCTCGCGCCACGTGCGCGCGTATTCCCGCAAACGCTCTTCGGCCGCTGCCGGCATCGCACCGAGCGAGTGGTTGATCAGGTACGTCGTTTCCCGGAGGATCGGAAAGCGATCCCGATACGCGAGCGGTTCCACGCCGGTGCTAGGCCGTTTGCTTCAGCGAGCGTTCCACGGGACCGACGTATCTCGCAGACGGACGGAAGAGGCGTCCCGTCCGCTTCTGTTCGAGAATGTGCGCCGACCAACCCGCAACGCGCGAGCACGCGAACATCGCAGGGGCGAGCGGCGGTGGGATCTCGGCGACGTCGAGCACGACCGCCGAGTAGTACTCGACATTCGTCGCGAGCACCCGGTCCGGATAGCGCTCCTGCAAGCCGGCGAGCGCCGCTGCTTCGAGCGCCTCTGCGATCTCGAACTGAGGCGATCCCAACTCTTTGGCGGTTCGCTTGAGAATGCGTGAGCGTGGATCCTCGGCTCGGTAGACGCGGTGACCGAAACCCATGATCCGTTCGTGTCGCGCGATCTTCCCGGCGACCCAGCCTTCGGGATCTCGAGTGCGCGCGACTTCCTCGAGCATCGGCTTTACATACGCCGGCGCGCCGCCGTGCAGAGGTCCTGAAAGCGCACCGACCGCAGCGGAGAGTGCCGCGGCGCAGTCCGCGCCGGTGGACGCGACGATGCGCGCAGTGAACGTGGACGCGTTCAGTCCGTGCTCCGCGGTGCAGATCCAGTAGGTATCGATCGCCTTCACGTGGCGCGGATCGGCTTCGCCGCGCCAGCGCAGGAGGAACTTCTCGGCGGCCGTCTTACCGCGCGCGACGACGTCATCAGGAATTGCATCTTCGTATCCGTCCGCGAGGCGTGCAGAGCGAGCGACGATCGTCATCATCTGCGCAGAAAGCCGGCCGAGATCCTGGCGCGCCTGCTCGTCTGAGATCTCGTTCAGCTTGCCGAGCTCCCACTCCCCTGCGAGCCGCGCCGTCTCCGCCTGCAAGTCGGCCGGCGCGTTTCCCGTGAGCCGAGCGGGCTCGTACGGCTCGGGATCCGGCATCTTCGAGTCGAGGTCGTCGTCGACGAGCAGCCCCCAGACGTTCTCGTACGGATAACGGCCGACGAGCTCCTCGATGTCAATGCCGCGGTACCGCAGCGAGCCGCCTTCGCGGTCCGGCTCGGCGATCTCCGTCTCGACTGCGACGACACCCTCGAGGCCCGGAACGAAGTCGTTGTTGCTGCTCATCGCGTTTCCTCCAGCTCGATCTCCCGGCCGACCGACCGTTCCCTCGCCGCGGCGAGCACGAGGGCTGCGGCGGCGGCGTCCTGGACGGCGACGCCTACTGACTTATACAGGGTGATGTCGTCTCTCGACCGGCGGCCCGGTTGCGCGCCGGTGACGAGCTCGCCCAGCTCGACCGCGCGATCCGGATCGACTCCCACCAGCTCCGGTGCGCCGGCCGGCGGCGGCGCGAACGACGATTCCCGGGACTCGACGACGAGGACGGCGTCCGACACGGTCTGCTCGTCGACCTCGCGCCCCGACGGATTGAGCCCCACGGAGCTCACGTGCATTCCGTGTGCGAGCCATTCGCGGCGCACAACGGGCTCGATCGCGTGGGTCGTCGCGGCAACGACGTCTGCTCCGCGGATCGCTTCTTCGTAGGAATCAACGGCCAGTCCGCCGATCTCGCTCGCGAACGCTTCGGCTTTGGCGGGGTCGCGGCTCGCGACCCGGATCTCGTCGATCGGGCGAACGCGCGGGATCGCGCGCGCATGCGTGTGCGCCTGGACACCCGTCCCGATGATCGCCAGTACGTGCGCGTCTTCGCGCGCGAGCAGTCGCGTCGCAAGCGCGGAGCCGGCGGCGGTTCGCGTCGCCGTGATGTACGTCCCGTCCATCAAGGCGAGGGGTTTCCCGTTCGCCGAGTCGAAAACGCAGATCACCGCCTGATGCGTCTCTCGGTCCATGTTGTGAGGGAAGAGCGTCACGAGCTTGCATGCGAGACCCGCGGATGGAAGGTAGGACGGCATGACGCCGAGCAGTCCCTCCCGTTCTTGCACGAGCGCCGCGATGCGCGGCGGCATCGACGCCTGCTTTGCGGTGAGGTCGGCGTGCGCGTCCGCTAGCGCGTCCACGAGGCGATCGAGGTCGAGCAGTTCCCGCACCTCGGCCTGAGAGAGGACGAGCATCAGGAGATTTTCTTCAGCAATCTCAGCGCCTGTTGGTTCCACGGCACCCGGTGCGTGACGCCTGCCGCGGCTGCGCGCCCGCGGTTCGCGAGGTACCAGTCGTAGGTCGCGATCAGCGCTTCGCGGTTCGAGAGCCGTGGCTGCCAGCCGAGCAGACGTTGCGCCCTCGACACGTCGACGAACGAATCCCGGTGCGCGGTCTTGTAATGCCACTCCGCGAGTGGCGACAGGTGCAGCAGCTCGAGCGCGCGCAGCGCGAGCTCCGCCGGCTTCACCGGCACGGGCTGCAGACGTGACGACGAGCCGGCGTGCGCGATCAACGCGCCCAGGTCCTCGCGCACAGTCCCGAAATCGGTTGCGCCGATGTTGAACATCGCGTTCGCCGCCGCGGCGTTTGCTGCTGCACGTACGATCGCGTCGACGAGATCCTCCACAGCGAGCAGCTGATAGCGGTTGTTTCCGTTGCCGAGGATGTAGATGCGTCGTCCCTCGCGGATCCAGTCGAAGAGGATCTCGAACACGCCGAGCCGCTCTGGCCCGATGAACGTCTTCGGCCGGATGATCGTCGTCTCGACCTCTGCCGCGTGGCAGAGCGCTTCTGCATCGATCTTCGACTCGCCGTACCAGCCGACGCCGACGAGCGGATCGCCCTCCTCGATTGGATGTTTGTCCGGGACTCCGTACACCGCGGTCGAGGAGATGAAGACGACACGCCGCACACCGGCGGTCTTCGCGGCGGTCAGAACGTTCTGCGTTCCGTCGACGTTGACCGAGCGGATCGATGCCCGCGAAGCCTGGATCGGCAGCGCCGCCGCCGCGTGCACGACGACGTCCGCGCCCGTCACGAGATCGCGCACGCCCTCCTGGTCGCGGACGTCGCCGCGCCGCTCGTCCACCGCGGTCTCGAGCTCCGCGTCGTCGAGAGGGACGACGTCGAGCGTCCTGACCTCGTGGCCGTCCGCGAGCACACGCCGCGCGAGGTGGAGGCCGAGGAAGCCGGCGCCGCCTGAGATCGCCCAAAGCATCGGAGCGAGGCTAGCGGGAAGGGACCGCGCGCGGCGCGGCGAAATGGTGCGGTCCATGCGCCGCCTGCTCTGTTTCGTCCTGCTGGCGCTCGCCTTCCCTGCGGCGGCGGTCGCGCGCGGCGATCCGCAGGTCGCAGGTCTCCAGGTCGCGCTGCGCGCCTACGGACTCTACGGTGGACCGATCGACGGGATCCGAGGACCGGCGACGGTCAGCGGCGTGCGCGGCTTCCAGCGCCGCGCCGGGCTGCCGGTCGACGGGAAGGCCGGTCCGGCGACGCGACGCGCGCTCGGCCCGCTCGGCGGACCGCTCTTCGGCAAGCGGACGCTGCACCGTGGCTCGTTCGGCTGGGACGTCTCCGCGCTGCAGTTCCTGCTCGCCCGGCGCGGCGAGCTCGTGCCGATCGACGGCTACTTCGACGCGCGCACGGATCGGGCGTTACGACGCTTCCAGCGCGCTCGCCATCTCGCCGCGGACGGGATCGTGGGACGGCGCACGCTCGCCGCTTTCCGCGGCCGCGCGCCGCTCGCCGTGCATCCGGTGCTGGTTCGCTCGATCATCTCGACGCCGGCGACGCGCGTGCGCGGTTTGCTCGACTACTGGGCCCGACACTACGGCGTCGACCGGCGGCTCGTTCGCGCTCTCGCGTGGATGGAGTCCGGCTACCAGACGAACCTCACCTCGCCCGCGGGTGCGTGGGGCGTTTTGCAGATCCTGCCGCCGACGTGGCGCTACGTCGAGACTGTTCTCGCCGGGGCGAAGATCCCGCGCACCACGTCGGGAAACATCCGCGTCGGCGTCCTCTACTTGCGCGAACTCTTGCGCGAGTTCAGAAGGAACGAGCGGCGTGCGCTCGCGGCGTGGTACCAGGGGCCCGCTTCAGTGCGCAAGCACGGGCCACTACAGGTGACGAATGTCTTCGTCGCCGACGTACTCGCGCTGCGCGAGAGCTCGGTCTGAGGACGGGCCTAAGGCGCCGACTCGGCGGCGCCGCGTAGAGGCGGCGCAGGCTTCGCCTGTGCCGCCGTCCAACCACGAACCTTGGTCGCACTCACATTTGAACCCAATGGCTGCACCCTAGGTGGCGGCTTCGAGTCGACGAGCACCGCCGCGGCAAGCAGGACTGCGGTCCCGGCAAGCGACTCTCCGAGCACGGTCCGCGGTAGGCGGGCGAACAGTCCGTCTCCACCGCGCGCGACGCGTGGAACGGCTATGACCCGGTGGAACCCGCCCCACGCGAGCGCGAGCGCGACGAGGCCGAGCTTGACGAGCAGGACATGCCCGTAGCCGCTCGACCACAGATCGTGCAGGTGCGGCAGCCGCACGATGCTGAGATAGATCCCCGCCGCGAGGAGCAACGCGATCAGCACCGTCGCGACCTGGGAGAAGCGCAGGAACGAGGCCCGTCGCAGCTCCGGGGCAAGCGGAAGGACGACGAGCGCGAGCTGAACGAGACCACCGATCCAGAGGCATGCCGCGGAAAGGTGCACCCAGTCGGCGAGCTCGGACTTCCACGACGAACCGGCGTCGACCGCCGAGTGTCCGGACAGTGACAACCCGGACGCAAACAGCAGCCCGAGCACGAATGCTGGCCAAAGCAGAACGTCACGGTCCGTAAGCCACGCGAGGAAGAGGAACGCAGTGACGAGCGCGAAGCCGAGCGTCATCACGATGAAGGCCTCACCGAACCGCGTGCCGTTCGCGATCGGCGACAGATCGCCGTAGAGGAAACGAACAGCCGGAAGTTGCAGTGCATCCTCCGCCCGCAACATGAAGGCGACGATGCCTACTTCGAGCGTCGCCACAGCGCCGATCCCCGTTACGGCATAGAAGCGTCGCCGCGCCCGCTTCGGCAATGGACCGCGGACGACGAGCAGCCGCGTGCCGATCCCGCCGACGAGGAGCGCAAGCGCGACGAAGTAGAGCCAACGAACGACGTGTTCCGTAGTGGTCGGTCCGGACGCACCGTAGGCATTTGTCGGCGGCGGCGCCGGATAGCGCACTCCGAAGGTGAAGACGCCGGAGATGACGTGGCCGTCACCGGAGATCACGTGCCAGCGCACCGTGTACGGCCCTTTCGGCAGATGCCGCAAGGAAGCGACGACGTCGTGTGTCGACGCGCCGTTCTTCGTGCTGCCCGACACGACTCGACCGCTGCTCGTGTAGACGACGATCGAATTCGACAGCGGCTTGACGCCCTGGTCGAAGTTGAGCCTCACGGCCTTCGGCGCGGTCGCGACTCGTGCGCGGATCGCCGGCCACGTGTGCTCGAGCGTCGCGTGCGCCCACGCGGTGCCGGGAAACGCGAGCGCAACCAGGGCGACGAGGGCGAAACGCCTCATCGGTGCGGTACTCCCGCGAGCGGGGAGAGGTGGCCGAGGATCGGCGCGAGGTCGCGATCGCAATAGAGCAGGACGGCAACCGCGACGAAGGTGAGCGCGAAAGCGGAGCCGAAAACGGCCGACCGCGGCCGCAGGCACCGCGCGAAGGGAATCACCGCGCCGAGGAGGAGGGTCCAACCGAGCACGTGGTGCAGGAACGACGACCGCTGGAAGAACCAGCCGTTCTGCTCGTGAACCAGGAAGGACGCACCGGAGACGGCCAGCGCCGCGACCGACGTCAGCCGCCACCACGGGCTTGAGATCTTCCCGCGCACGAGCGCGAGCTCCGTTGCGCCGGCGAGCATCAGCACCTGTGCCCACATACCGTGCGCGATCATGTGAATCGTCGAGTTCGTGAAGAACGTCATCACGGGCCACATGAGGACGCCCATCAGGAAGAGCGTCCCGGGCCAGAGGTACGCGCGCCAGCGGCGCTGAACCCAGACGTCCGTCCCGACCACCGCCTCTGCGAGCAGGCAGAGCCCGAGAATCAGAAATCCCGTGGCGAACATCCAGTGAACGTGTTCAGCGGGAGGCTGCATCCAGGTCCTCGAGCAGTCCCGGCAACAGGACGAAATGGAAGAGCAAGCCGACGACGAGCACGAGCAGGGGCGGCTCGACGAACAGCCACCAGAAGGTCTGGTCGTGCGGATGCAGCAGCGTGATCCGCCATGGCTGCACGAGCGCCCAGACGATTCCGGCGAGCATCGTCAACGGTCCGAGTGCAGAGACGAACCGCGTGCGAAACGTTCGTTGACGTGGTACTTCGAGTTCGCTGGCGAGTTCTGCGTTCACGACGTCCTCCCGGGTTCGAGGTCAGGGACCGGCCCGCGGACGCCGCGTCCGCGGGCTACGCCGGTGCGGGAGGTGGTCGGCTCTCGAACGCGAGACCGAACAGCGTGCGCGGGGGGATGGGCGCGAGTGCCGCTGCCTGCGGGGCGACCGGAGCATCGATGCAGACGCGTGCGGCGTACGCGGCGGTCTCGCGCGCATACAGCTCGTAGTCGTTCAGCCAGTGCGCGACCGCGCCGTACAGCAGCGCGACGAACACCGCCAGGACGGCGAACACGGGCAGCGCCGACGTGTGCAGCCACGGTGCAAGCAACGGCCAGCGTCCCGTCGAAATTTGCTCCGCATCCGTCTGGATGAGGAAGAAGACGGAGGTGACGAGAAACGCGACAAGCCAGAGCCTCGGTGAGATCTCGAGGCGCACCCTCGGGGCGCGCCGTCCGGAAAGCTCACCACGCGCGCGGAGCAGTCGTCTTGCGGCGCGTTCCGCTCCGCGTGCCTTCGCGAAGCGCCAGACGAGACGCGCGAGCATCAGCGCGACGCCGGCCTTCACCACGATCAGCAGGATCGGGTAGTAGTCGGCGCCCGAGTACGACGGCGCAGCGACGTGGCGGCCGATGTCGATGCGGTGCGTGAGCGAGCGGCCGCCGAGCTCGGCCACGAGCGCGAGCAGGCCGAGCGCGAGCCTTGCGAGCAGGACGTGGTGCCGCTGCCGCATGGTGAGAGTGTGCGCCCGACGGAGCGGGCTGGTCAACCCAGAAGCGCCAAGGCGCCGACTCGGCCGCGCCGCATGGAGGACGAGTGGGCTTTGCCCGCTCGTCCGTCTAAACCCGAATCTGGGTCAGCCCTCCAGCCGAACCCAATCAGCCCAAGAGGGTGAGCGTCCAGTCGTCGCCGCACTCATCCTCGAAGCGGACGAGCAAGACGCGTTGCCACTGGCCGAGGCAGAGTTTCCCGTCGGCGTAGGGAATCTGCTCCGTCCGCGGCCCGAGCAGGAGCTGGATCAGGCGTGCTCGGGCATCGGACTCCAGGGGGACGAGCCGCTCGAGCAGGGACTCCAGGTCGAAGAAGAACCCGGTCTCGCGCTCCTGCACGCGGACGAGCGACGGATCTCCGTTCGGAGACAGATAGGCGATGCCGCTACCGCCGTGTGCGGCGACTTCGCGCTTGACGTCGTTCGTGATGTCGAGCACCGTCAGGTTCGGCAGCGCGGCTGCGATCGAGACGGGGATCTCAACTGAGGTCATGTCGCGGGGGCCACCTCCCTCGGCAGACGGAAGTGCACATCCTCTCGCGCGACTGTGATCTCTTCGAGCTGGTCCCAACCGCGTTCCGCGAGACGCGCGAGCGTCGCCTCGACGAGCTCCTCGGGCGTCGACGCGCCCGCGGTGAGCCCGATCGTCCCGTGGTCGTCGAGGAGCACCTTGTCGAGCGGGCTCTGGCCGTCGATCAGATGCGCGGTCGCGCCGGCGTTGCGTGCGACCTCGACGAGCCGCTGCGCGTTGGAGCTCGTCTCCGAGCCGATCACGAGGATGAGCGTCGCGCCCTGCGCGGCCATCTCTTTGACGGCATCTTGGCGGTTCTGCGTCGCGTAGCAGATGTCGTCCGCGTCCGGGCGGCGCAGGCCGCCGAAGCGCTCCTGCAACGCGTCGACGGTGGCGCGGACGTCGTCGAGTGAGAGCGTCGTCTGGCTGACCACCGCGACGGGCTTGCCGTCCGCATCCAGCCTCCGCGCATCTTCGGGCGACTCGATCACGACTGTCGCGTCGGGACGCTCGCCGCGCGTTCCGATCACCTCGACGTGATCGGCGTGACCGACGAGCGCGACGCGGTGGCCGCTGTCGGCGTACCGACGGGCCTCGGCGTGCACCTTCGAGACCAATGGACAAACCGCATCGACGACACGCAAGCCGCGGCGCTCGCAGTTCTCGCGCACCGCCGGCGCCACACCGTGCGCGGAGAGCACGCAGATCTCCCCCGGAGGAACCTCTTCCTCCGAGTCGACGAAGACCGCGCCGAGCCCTTCGAGCCGGCGCACCACGTGGTCGTTGTGGACGATGTGATGGCGGACGTAGATCGGCGGCCCATGCTGGTCGAGCAGGCGCTCCACGATCTCGATCGCACGGTCGACGCCGGCGCAGAACGAGCGCGGCGCCGCGAGCAGGACGCGCCTGCTCACGCCACGGCCTCCAGCGCCTTCAGCGCGCGCCGGGCATTCACGGCTGCTTTCGCGGTTGCGACCGGCTCGCGAACGAAGCCGCGCAGGAATCCGACGTAGTCGACGCGGCCGCCGATCGTCGCCGCGCGGGCGAGACCCGCAAGACGGCTCCCGGGCGTGTCGCTGATCGCTCGGATGCAGCCGGCGAGGCGACCGCTGCGGGCAAGCGTCGCGGACTCCATGTCCACGGCGTCGGCGCCCGTCTGCTCCCGCAGCCGCGCCCGCTCCGAAGGGTCGTCGACGATGCGGTCGGCACCGAGGATCGTCCCGGTCCGAGCGCGAGCGGCTCCGAGCGGAACGCCCTCCCACAAGACCGCACCCGACTCGTCGACGACGCGCGTCGCGTCGATCACCGTCCCGACAGGGAGATCGGGCCGGAGCGACCCGGCGATCCCGAACGACACGAGCCGATCGCCTTCAGGCAGACCGCGTGAGACGCCGAGCCCGACAAGTGATGTCGGGCCGAACCGCCGCGCAATCCGCTCCTCGACGGTCATCGCGCAGGCGAACGTCAGCCCGTCAA
>JBKPJA010000096.1:0-4266 GCA_046730515.1 Actinomycetota bacterium
GAAGGCAAGGTCGCCGTGCGGAACGTACGTCGTGACGTGATGCAGCACCTCCAGGAGCTGACGAAGAACCACGAGCTCGGCGACGACGACGAGCGGCGCGCGGAGGAGCGCGTCCAGAAGCTCACCGACGAGCACACGAAGTCGATCGACGAGCTCCTCAGGCACAAAGAGTCGGAGATCATGGAGGTGTAACCACCTCCAGCAGCGGTGTCGCTCCTCACGAAAATCCGAACGCTGCGGCAGGTCAGACCGGTGCCCGAGCCCGAGCTGCCGGAGGTCGCGCGTTCCGTCGCAATCATCATGGACGGCAACGGCCGCTGGGCGCGGCGGCGCGGCCTGCCGATCGCGGCCGGTCATCGTGCCGGCTCGCGTGCGCTGCGGCCCGTCGTCGAGGCGGCGATCGACCTGGGGGTGCGCTCGCTCGTCGTCTACGCGTTCTCGACGGAGAATTGGCAGCGTCCCCCCGAGGAGGTCGACGCGTTGATGGAGACGTTCACCGAGACGATCGACCGCGAGCTTCAGGATCTCGCGCGCGAAGGGGTGCGCACGCGATTCGTCGGCCGCCGTGATCGCGCGCCGCTCGCGTTGCAGCGGAAGATGGGGGAGCTCGAGGCCGCGACCGCGGACAAGGACCGGCTGCAGCTCTGGATCGCATTCGACTACGGCGGGCGGGCCGAGATCGTCGAGGCCGCGCGGCGCGCGCTCGAGGCGGGCGTCGCTCCCGGCCGGCTCGACGAGGAGCGCTTCGCGTCCTTCCTCTACGAGCCGGACATGCCCGACCCCGATCTCCTCATCCGCACATCCGGTGAGCTCAGGATCTCGAATTTCCTCTTGTGGCAGCTCGCGTATGCCGAACTCGTGTTTGTGGACAAACTCTGGCCCGACTTCAGCGGCGACGATCTGCGCGCTGCACTCCAGGACTATGCGAGTCGAAGGCGT
Source organism: Actinomycetota bacterium (assembly GCA_046730515.1). Classification (GTDB taxonomy): domain Bacteria; phylum Actinomycetota; class Thermoleophilia; order Gaiellales; family Gaiellaceae; genus 3-1-20CM-4-69-9. The sequence goes on from JBKPJA010000096.1 coordinate 940, forward strand.
CGCTTCGGCGGCCGCTAAACGCGGGCGACCGATGTCGAACCTCACGTCCCGCGTGCTCGTCGCGGCGCTCGGCCTGCCGCTCGTGCTCGGGGTCGTGTACGTCGGCGGCTGGTGGCTGTTCGCACTCGCTGCTATCGCCGCGGTGCTCGCGCTCCACGAGTACTCGCTGCTCGTCCGCTCGCTCCGCCCGCTCGTGCCCGCTGCCTACGCCGGTGCCATGCTCGCGCTGCTCGGCGCCCAGCTAAGCGGCATCGAGTGGATGACCGCCGGTTTCCTCGCCACGATTCCGCTCGCGTTCGTCCTGCACTGGGTCGCGTCGACTCGGCAGAGCGCGACGGTCGCCATCTCGTCGACCGTGCTCGGCGCCGCCTGGATCGGCTTGGGGCTGTCGTTCATCCTGTTGCTGCGCGCGATCCCGGATCACGGCCGACTCGCGACGTTCACGGTGCTGCTTGCGGTGTTCGCGGGCGACATCGCCGCATACGTCGCGGGACGGCTGATCGGACGGCACCGCCTCGCGCCGACGATCTCGCCGAGGAAAACGTGGGAGGGCTTCCTCTTCGGGACCGCGGCGACGCTGTTCGTCGCCTTCGATGCGATGTACAAGCGTCACTACATCTCCGTCGGCCACTCGCTTCTGCTCGGACTACTGATAGCGATCGCTGCACCGCTCGGCGACCTGTTCGAGTCGGGCCTCAAGCGCGACATGGCGGTGAAGGATTCGGGCCGCCTGCTCGGCGGTCACGGCGGGATGCTCGACCGGCTGGACGCGCCGCTCTTCGCCGCCGCGACGGCGTATTTCTTCCTCAAGGCGATCGGCGCAGCGTGAGCGGACGTGTCCCACGAGGCCAAGTCTTGGGGTCAGACCCTTGTTTCTCGGGTCACGAGCTTCGACCTGTCCAAACAGGACGTCAGGCTCCGTACGCGGATCGCCGCGGAACCGAACCTACACTTGAATCGTGAAACGGATCGCCCTCCTCGGCGCGACGGGCTCGATCGGCCGGCAGGCGATCGAGATCATCGCCGCGCATCCGGAGCTCGAGCTCGCGGCCGCAGCCTCCGGTTCGAAGCCCATCGGCGGGATCGCGCCGTTGACGCAGACCGGGGGAGACCTCGTCGAGCTGCTCGAACGCGCGGAGCCTGACGTGGTGCTCAACGCCGTCGTCGGCTTCGCAGGCCTGCCCGCGACGCTCTGGGCGCTCGAGCACGGCGTCACGCTCGCGCTCGCGAACAAGGAGAGCCTCGTCGCCGCGGGCGAGCTCGCGCTGTCCGCGCACGCACGCGGCGGCGGCCTGTTGATTCCGGTCGACAGCGAGCACTCGGCCGCCTTCCAATGCCTCGAAGGGCGCAAGCCGGACAGCGTCGACTCGCTCGTCTTGACCGCCTCCGGCGGTCCGTTCCGCGGACGCGCGCGTGATGAGCTCGAGGACGTCACGCCCGAGGAAGCGCTCGCGCATCCGACCTGGAACATGGGGCCGAAGATCACCGTCGACTCCGCCACGTTGGCCAACAAAGGGCTCGAGCTGCTCGAGGCGCACTTCCTCTTCGGTTTCGAGTACGAGCGCATCGAGGTCGTCGTGCATCCGACGTCGATCGTGCATGCATTCGTTCGCTTCCGTGACGGTGCCGCGCTCGCCCATCTCGGCTATCCCGACATGCGGGTGCCGATCTCGTTCGCGCTGACCTACCCGGAGCGTGCCGCAACGCCGCTCCCCGCGCTCGATCTCGCGTCGGGACTCAGGTTGGAATTCCACGCGCCCGACCTCGAGACGTTTCCCCTGCTCGCGCTGGCGCGTGAAGCAGGCGAGCGTGGCGGCACGTATCCGTGCGCGTACAACGCCGCGAACGAAATCGCGGTCGCCGCGTTCCTCGACCGCCGCCTACCGTTCCTCGCGATCGCCGACCTTGTCGCGGAGACCCTCGAGACCGTCGACGGCGCGCCTGCACGCAACCTCGACGACCTCGTCGACGCCGACACGCAAGCGCGCACGATCGCCGAGCGGGAGCTCACCACCGTATGAACGTCACACTCGCGATCTTCGGCCTCGCCCTCCTCGTGCTCCTGCACGAGGCCGGCCACTTCTTCGTCGCGCGGTCGGTGGGGATGAACCCGCGCAAGTTCTACCTCGGTTTCCCGCCGGCGCTCGTTCGCCTACGCCGTAAGGGCATCGAGTACGGGATCGGAGTCATCCCGCTCGGCGGCTACGTGAAGATTCCCGGCATGCACAGGCCTGCGCCGTCGGACCTCGACGTGCAGTTCGGGCCGGCGGTCAGCGAACAACCGCAGATCTTCCCGAAAGTCGCGCGTGTGAAGCGGGCACTCGAGCGATCGGACTTCGCGGGCGCGCGCGAGGAGCTCGCCCCGTTGCAGGAGGCAGTCGCGGAAGCTGAGCTCTCCCATCCGGCTGCGCGGGCGGCGCGGCGCGGCCTCAACGAGCTGGCGGACGGCCTGAGCGACGACGCGTACTGGCGCCAGGGAACGTGGAAGCGCGTTGCTGTGATCTTCGCGGGGCCGGGGATGAACATCGTGATCGGGATCGTGTTCGTTGCGATCGCGTACGGGCTCGGGCTGCCCGGGAATCCGCAGCCGTTCGTCAAGAAGGTCGAGCCGGGAAAGCCGGCTGCGGCGATCGGTTTGCGCCCGGGCGACGAGATCTTCGCGATCAACTCGAGGCCGGTTCAGACGTTCTCGGACGTACGGCGTGCGATCCAGGCGAGTCAAGGCCGGCCGCTGACGGTCACGATCGTGCGGAACGGCATCGGCTACCGGTTGAAGCCGGCCCGGCCCGTGAAGCTCGGGGACCGCTACATCCTCGGCTTCGAGCCGAAGACGGCCACCGATCACTACGGATTCGTCAGCTCGATCAGCCACAGCCTCGAGGACAACTGGCGCGCGGTGCGGCTGACCGTGACCGCGCTGCCGCGGCTGCTCGAACGTTCGGGGCGCAAACAGGTGAGCGGCCCGGTCGGCATCGTGCACGTCTCGAGCGAGGCGGCGTCGTTCAGCTTCCCGGTGTTCCTCGAGATCCTCGGACTGCTCAGCATCTCGCTCGCGCTGCTCAATCTGCTGCCGTTGCTTCCACTGGACGGCGGCCACATCCTCTTCTCGCTGGTGGAGGGCGTCCGTCGGCGCGCGGTCGGCCGTGAGATTTACGAGCGCGTCTCCGTCGTCGGCATAGCGCTCTTCCTGATCCTGCTGTTCATCGGGCTGTCGAACGACATCAACCGTCTACACGGCGGCTAGTGCCCTCGTGCATGACGCGAATCGCGGGGTGCGTGGTGACGCCGAGCTTCGAGTACGCGTTCTCGAGGTTCTTGCCGGCATGA
>JBKPJA010000097.1:0-2634 GCA_046730515.1 Actinomycetota bacterium
GGCGATGCTCACGACGCGGCCTCCAGCGCTTCCTCTCCCGCGCGGGCCTCGACGGCGTCCGCAAACTGCCGTTCGAGCAGTCCGTGCTCGTAGATGTCGCGGTACACGGGGCTCGTCTCCAGCAACTCCGCATGCGTTCCGCGCGCGACCACACGCCCTCCGTCGAGCACGACGATCTCATCCGCCAACGCGATCGTCGACAGCCGATGGGCGATGATCAACGTCGTCCGACCGCGCTTCGCCTCACGCAGTCCGAGCCTGATGCGCGCCTCCGTGGTCGCATCGACCGACGCTGTCGCGTCGTCGAGAATCAGGATCCGGGGATCGACGGCGAGTGCACGCGCGATCGCGAGCCGCTGTCGCTGCCCGCCGGAGAGCGTGATCCCGCGCTCCCCGATCACCGTCTCATAGCCGCGCGGCAACCGCTCCACGAACTCGTGCGCCTGCGCTAGCCGAGCAGCGCGTACGACTTCTTCGTCGGTGATCTCGGCCCGACCGAACGCGATGTTCTCGCGCACGGTCGCGGAGAAGAGGAACGGATCCTGCGAGATCACGCCGATTGCCCGTCGCAACGAACGCAACGTCACATCGCGGACGTCGGCCCCGTCGATCGTCAGGCGTCCCTCCGTCACGTCGTAGAAGCGGGGGACGAGCGACGTCAACGTCGTCTTGCCGGAACCGGTGTGCCCGATCAATGCGATCGTGCGGCCGGCGGGAATGTCGAGATCGACGTCCAGCAGCACGGGCCGCGTCGGCAGGTACTCGAACGTGACGCCCTCGAACCGAATGTGGCCGCCGCCGGAGGGGAGCTCTTCGGCGCCCGGCCGGCCGGCAATCTCTTCCGGCTCGTCCATGACCTGGAAGATCCGCTCGCCGGAAGCGGTCGCGCGCTGCGCCTGACCGATCCACATGCCGAGCGACCGGAGCGGCACGACGAGCATCCCGAGGTAGAGGTTGAACGCGATGAATTCGCCGACGGTCAGTTCGCCCCTCGTCACCATGCGGGCCCCGACCAAGAGCACTGCCGCCTGCGCGAGCATCGGCACCCAGGAGATCAGCGGGACGTACAGCGCCCGCTGCCGGTTCGCCTTCACGGTCTGTTCGAAAACAGCTTCCGATCGCGCGCGGAACTTGTCCTGCTCCTGCTGCTCCTGCGCGAAGGACTTGACCACGTGGACGCCGACGATGTTCTCCTCTGCAACCGTTGCAACGTCGGCGAGCTTCTGCTGCACCTCGCGCAGGGTCGGATGCGCGACGTGGCTATAGCGATACGCGAGCACGACGAGCACTGGCGTGATTGCGAGCGCAATCAGTGCGAGCTTCCAGTCGTAGGCGAACAGCACTGCGGTTACCGACACGACCGTGAGGATGTTCTGGAAGAAGAAGATGAGGCCGTAACCGAGAAAGAAGCGCACGCCTTGTAGGTCGACCGTCGCGCGTGACATCAACTGGCCTGTCTGATGCCGGTCGTAGAAGCCGAATGACATCCGCACCAGGTGCGAATAGAGACCCTGCCGCATGTCCATCTCCACCGCGAGCGCCTGTTTCCCGGAGATCAGGCGCCGTGCCGCCATCAGCACTGCGCGCGCAACGCCGAGCCCGACGATTGTCCAGACGAAGATCCAGAGCTTGTGCACGTCGTGCGGCCGGATCGCGTCGTCGATCACACGCCCGGTGACCCAGATCAGCGCGACCTGTGCCACCTGCGAACCGACCGCGAGCACGATCGAGACGACGAGCGACACCTTGTACGGCCGCAGAAAGCCGAGCAGCCGGACAAAGGTCTTGCGATACGGAACAGGCGCGGTGCTCACCCTCGAAATCTAGCCGCGGCTTTCCGTCTTCCTGAGCTTCGCGAGCTCGTCGCGCACAATCTCGGCAGCGCACGCGGTGCGCTCGCGGTTCGCGCGCTCGTTCAGCCAGCGACTCGTGCCGGACGGGTGTGGGAACGGAACGAGGACGACGCCGTCGCGCTCGTAGCGCCGGCCGACACAGTCCTGAAGGCTGGAACTGCCAAGCAGTAACCGAATCGCAAGGCCACCAACGGGGACGATTAGCCGCGGTTGGCGGATGCGAAGCTCCCAATCACGCCAGAACGAGCAGAGCTCCTGCTCCCGCGGGCTCGGTATGCGATCACCGCTTCCCGACGGCGAACGCCCTGGATAGCAGCGCGTCACGGACGCGCAGTAGAACGCGGAGTAGAACTCGTCCTCCGTCATCTCCAGCCAGCGGCGCAGCGTCCGGCCGGCTCGACCGCGCCAGGGCCGCCGCTGCTCGCCCTCCTCGACACCCGGAGCTTGGCCGTACATGTACGCGGGCTGGTCGACTTGCTCGTTGTAGACAGGCGGTGATTCGAGCGGAAAACCGGCCTCGATGCACGCGCGGCAGCCTCGGAGGTCGCGCTGCAGCGAGGAGAGCGAGCGATACGACGATCGGCGCCTCGTCACGCGCGCACGATGACGAACCAGCGGCCTTCGTGGAGCACATCCCCGCCGCCGAGCTCTGCAGCCAAACCTGTGCCGGTGAACACGCGCTTGTAGACAGTCCAGCGCGAGCCGTCCTTCAGCCGTCGCTCCTCCCATCGCTCGTGAAGATCCTGTTCGTTCCAGCGAGACCCGACCACGATGAGCTCGA
>JBKPJA010000098.1:0-15276 GCA_046730515.1 Actinomycetota bacterium
ATGAGAGACGATGCAGGCGCCGTACGAGAAGCCGGTGAGGATGCGCACCCGGATGCCGAGCGGAATCGTGTTCGGCACCAACATGGCATGAGCCGACTGGATCTCCTCGCGGGGCCAGAGCTGCTTCGGCGATGCGATGCGGACGTCCATGCCGAGCTTTGCGCCCCCGACAAGGTAGCTGTCGGCCATGTTAAAGCGCGCGTCGCCGAGGTAGCAAAAGACGATCTCGGTGAGCGGCTTCGTGGAGTGTTCGCGCATCGTCAGGAAGTCCGCGAGGATCTGCGTCGGATGCCATTCGTCGGTGAGGCCGTTGTACACGGGGACGCCGGCCCATTGCGCAAGCTCGTCCGCCGCGCTCTGGTCGAAGCCGCGAAACTCGATCGCGTCGTACATCCGGCCGAGCACGCGCGCGGTGTCCTTCGTCGTCTCCTTGTGGCCCATGTGTGACCCGCTCGGCCCGATGAAGGTCACGTGCGCTCCCTGGTCGTAGGCGGCGACCTCGAACGCGCAGCGCGTTCGCGTCGAGTCCTTCTCGAAGATCAGCGCGATCTCCCTGCCGACGAGCTTCTGCTCCTCGCGTCCTTCGCGCTTGGCCGCCTTCAGGTCGGCCGCGAGATCCAACAGGTAGAGGATCTCCTCCGGCGAGTAGTCGGCAAGTGTCAGGAAGTTGCGGCGGTGCAGGTCGACGACTGTGCTCATGTCTCCTCCCTCAGGCGTCGCGTAGAACTGGACAGGTCATGCAGTGGCCGCCGCCCCGCCCGCGGCCGAGCTCCTGGCCCGCGATTGCGAGCACTTCGACGCCGGCCTTGGCGAGCTTCGCGTTCGTCGCCTCGTTGCGCTCGTACGCGACGACCACGCCCGGTGCGAGTGCGACGACGTTGTTGCCGTCGTCCCATTGAGTGCGCTCGGCTTCGAACTCGTCGCCCGCGGTCGTGACCGCGCGCAGCGACTCGATCCCGAGCGCGTCCGAGACCTCGTCGAGGAACGGCCGCTTGGAGATCTCCGCCGAGACGCCGCCGTCGCCGTCCGACGTATAGAGCACGGGGAGGATCTGCGAGACGACGGGTTCGTAGATCGTGACGACGTTGCGGTCGCAGAACGTGAAGACTGTGTCGAGGTGCATTGCCGCGCGCTCGCGAGGCATGAGCGCGCCAATGACGAGGCGGGCCGCGTCGGCGGCGAAGAGGTTCTGCGCTAGGATGCTCACTGCGCGCGCCGTCGTGCGCTCGCCTTGTCCGATGAGGACGACGCCGTCCCCGGCGGGCATGATGTCGCCGCCTTCGATCGACGCACTACCCCAGTTGTGGTCGTAGCCGCCGAACCAGATCGGGAAGCCTGCGTCGCGGAACCGCGGGTGGTAGCGATAGACGGCCTCGAGGTTGAGGGTCTCGTGCTGGCGCGCGGGCCAGTACATCTGATTGATCGATACGCCTCCGTAGATCCAGGCGCTCGTGTCGCGCATGAAGAGCTGATTCGGCAGCGGTGCGATGACGAAGTCGGTAGGGCGGAGGGCGTCGCCGACGACCGACGCAACCTCTGCGGGCACCTCGGCGGCGGTCACGCCGCCCGTCAGCCGCGTGGCGAGCTCGTCGCCCGACATCTCGTTCATCCAGGCGGTGAGGTCCCTGTCGATCATCAGCGGCACCTCTTCCGGCCGCAGCCGTCGAGAGAGCACCCACTCGCGCGCATCCGGCGACTCCAGGGCCTCGGCGAGCAGGTCGTGGAAGAGGAGGACCTCGACGCCGCGTTCGCGCATCAGGTCGACGAATGCGTCGTGCTCCTGGCGCGCCCGGCGGACCCAGATGACATCGTCGAAGAGGAGCTCGTGGCAGTTCGTCGGCGACAGGCGCTCGTGCGCAAGGTCCGGACGGTGCACGATCACGGTCCGCAGTGTCCCGACCTCGGAGTTGGCGCCGACGGCGGGAACTGTGACGGTCGTCATTGTGGTTCTCCTTTCATGACTAGCCGACGGCCGCCGCAATGCCGACGAACGCGCAGCAGACGATGAAGACGAAGATGAGGAACGGCCAGACGAACTTCAGGTAGCGGTCGTAGCCGATCTTCGAGAGCGCAAGACCGCCCATGATCACGGCCGAAGTGGGCGTGACGAGATTGACGAGGCCGGAAGCCGACTGGAAAGCGGTGACGACGACCGACCGTGAGACGTTTGCGAAGTCGGCCAGCGGCGCAAGGATCGGCATCACCAGCGCAGCGTGCCCGGACGACGAGGGAACGAGGAACGCGATCGGGATGTTGACGATGAACGCGAGAATTGCGAAGGCGCCGGAGGACGATCCGGAGACCGCCTTCTCCATCCAGTGGAGGATCGTGTCCGTCATGTACGCGTTCCGCATCACGACGGTGATCCCGCGCGCGAGCACGATGATGAGCCCGGCGCTGAGGAAGTCGGCGGCGCCGCCGATGATCGTCGTCACCGTTCCTTCTTCGCCGAGGCGCGCGATCAGACCGATCACGACGGACATCACGAGGAAGAGCCCCGCCGCCTCGGGGAAGTAGAAGTCCGAGAACGTCGGCAGCGGGAAGTCCTTGCCGAACCCCTCGTGCCAGAGGTCGTTCCACGGGATGAACCCGTAGATCATGAGGGCGAACGTTCCGCCGAAGAGGACGAGGACGACCTTCTGGCGAGTCGTCAGCATCGGAACGTCGCTGACGAGCTTCTCGGCATCGGCAGCGTCGTTCGGCGAGACGCCGACAACGGACTTCGCCGGGTCGCGGTTGACACGGCGTGCGTACCAGATCACGTACGCAATCCCCGCGCCGACCATCACGATCCACAGCACGATCCGGAGGCCGATCCCGTGACCGATGCTGATGCCCGCCGCGTCCGAGGCGACGCCGGTGGAGAACGGGTTCACGGTCGAGCCGATCACGCCTGAGCCCGCGCCGAGGAAGATGATCGCGGCGGCGACCATCCGGTCGTACCGAAGCGCGAGCGTCAGCGGGACGAGCAGCACGAAGAAGCCGAGCGTCTCCTCCCACATGCCGTACGTCGTACCACCGACCGCGAAGATGCACATCAAGATCGCGATCAGCACCGAGCCGCTGTGCCGGAACCGAAGCGCAAGGCGACCGATTCCGGTCTGGATCGCCTCCGTCTTCATCGTCACGGTGATGAACGCGCCGACTGCGAGGACGAAGAAGAAGATCGCCGCCGACCCGTAGAGGAAGCCGCCCTCCCACGGACCGATGAAGCCGTTCGACGCCTCGACGCCGTACAAGCCATTCGGCGGCGCGTTCCAGAGCTGCTTGAACCGATAGGTGAACGACGTGTCGACGCAGTTCTCACCGGGCGCCGGCGTGACCTTTGCGCCAGGGGCCGAGGCCGCATCGGCAGGCGCTTGTCCCGACTCGGCCGGGGACTCCGCGACGATCGCAGTGCCGCCGGCGGCGACCGCGGAGCACGACGGCAGCTTGTGGTACGTCCCGGGCATCGGAGACCCCGACGCGTCCTTGTTGTAGATCCCCGCCGGAATGAAGAACGACGCGATCCAGACGAGGATGAGGACCGCGGCGAGGACCGTGAACGCGGTCGGGAACTTGAACTTCTTCGGCGGCTGTGTCCCGTTGGGGGCTTCATCGGCGCGCGTAGTCGGCGGCTCCGTCGGAGCAGGCGGACGGGTCCGAATTTCCTGCGCCACGGTGCTAAGCGTCCCGGCGGGTGTGGCTTCACTCATCATCCCAAGAGGACGATTCGGAAGCGCGTTCGCGGCTTCAAGCTGTGCGCATCGAATCCAGACAGAGGAGGGACCGGGCGTGGGTGCTTGGGTGCTCGCCACAGTCGCGCTCCTCATCCTCACGTACGCAGCGGCATCGCGTCGGCTCGAGGGATTCTTCGTCACGCCGGCGATCTTCTTCACGACCACGGGTCTGATCGCAGGCCCGGGGCTCGGCCTCATCGATCTTCACGTCGGCGGAGAGCCGGTCAAGCTGCTCGCAGAGTCGACGCTGACACTGGTGCTGTTCTCGGACGCGTCGCGCCTCTCGTTGCGTGCGTTGAAGACCGAGTATGCGGTGCCGCTTCGGTTGCTCGGGATCGGGCTACCGCTGACGATCGCGTTCGGCGCACTCATCGGCCCAGCGGTCGTGCCGGGCCTGACCCTCGCGGAGGCCCTCGTCCTCGCGGTGATCCTCGCCTGCACCGACGCAGCGCTGGGTCAGGCGGTAGTGACCGATCCGCGTCTTCCCTCCAGAGTTCGCCAAGGCCTCAACGTCGAGAGCGGGCTCAACGACGGGATCTGCGTGCCGATCTTCTTCATCGCGATCGGCATCGCCGAGGCGGACACGAACACCGCATCCGTGCACGCAGCGGTGACGCTCGTGGTCGAGCAGATCGGTTACGGGCTCGTCGGCGGAGTCACCGCTGGCGTGATCGCGGCTGTGGTCGAGCGCTTCGCCGTGAAGCGGGGATTGGTCGAGCCGCCCTGGCTCCAGGTGCTGACGTTTGCGGCAGCGATCCTCGCCGCTGGGATCGCCGTCGGCCTGGGCGGCAGCATCTTCATCGCCGCGTTCTGCGGCGGGCTCGTGTTCGGCGTGCTTCGCCACGAGACCGGAGGCGAGGTCGCGTACCTCGTCGACCAGACGGGCCAGATGCTCAACGCAACGACGTTCATCGTGTTCGGCGCCGTGTTCCTCGTGCCGGCGTTGCGTTCGTTGACCTGGCATTTGGTCATCTACGCACTGCTGAGCCTCACCGTCGTGCGAATGGTTCCGGTCGCGCTATCGATGGTCGGCAGCGGCGCACGGCCGGAGACGGTCGCGTTCTTCGGCTGGTCGGGGCCGCGCGGGCTCGCCTCGATCGTCTTTGCGGTTCTCCTCACACACGAAGCGCAGCTCCCGCATCAACACCAGATTGTCGTCGCCGTCGTCTTCACCGTCGCGCTGTCCGTCTACGCGCACGGGTTGACCGCGCAACCGCTCACCGATCGCTACGTTCGCTGGTACGAGGGGCACGAGCAGGATGAACGTCCGGCGATGGAGAGCCGACCGGCCGCGCCGCATCGCTGGCGTGGTGCCGCGCCGGTCACCCGCTTCGGATGATGTGCAGACGCCCTCATCGTGGCGTGTTCCTGGCGTGCCGGTGGAAACGTCTGCGCCGCTGAACAACGCGATCTCCGTGCGTCCGCAGTTCACGGTGTGGGGGTTTCCATCGGCCGAAGCTGCGCGCGGCGCACTCGAGCTGCTCCGCGACCTCGAACCGAACCGAATGATGACGATCGAGGGCGCGGCGCTGGCCTCGTGGACCGCCGGCAAGCCCGAGCCCGAAACGTGTGAGTTCTACCGCATCGATCCGTCGACGGAAACGAAGCGCGTCTGGCGTGACTTCTTCCGCGCCGTGTTCTACGACGATGAGGAGCCGAGTGAGTTCTTTGCAAGTCTCGGCGTCGACGGCCCGATGATCAGCGAGGTTCGCAACCAGCTCGCGCCGGGCCGATCGTCGCTCTTCATCCTCACGAGCGGCATCTTCGACGGATATCTTGAGAGAGTGCTGCGTGGCTTTGAGACGACGCTCCTTCACAGGTCCTGGCTGGCTCGAACGACGAAGTAGTTCGGGCCGCCGGCGGCGTCGTGGTGAACGGCGGACGCGTCCTGCTCGTCCACCGTCCGAAGTACGACGACTGGACGTTTCCGAAGGGAAAGGCGGAGCCCGGTGAGTCCGACGAGGACTGCGCATTGCGTGAGGTGCGCGAAGAGTCTGGATTCGACTGCCGGCTCGGCGCCGAGCTCGCGTCGACGGGCTATCGCGATTCGCGTGGACGGCCGAAGCGCGTTCGCTACTGGCTGATGGACCTTGCAGGAGGCGAGTTCGTGGCGACACCGGAGGTCGACGAGATTCGCTGGTGTACGGAAGCCGAAGCCGCGGCGCTGCTGAGTTATCCGCGCGATCGCGGCGTGCTCTCGGGAATTCCTTGAGCGTTCATCCCGCCGCGACCGCGACGCGCCGTCTGTAGCGCTTCCATGTCAACGCGGACGCGAGGCCGAGCAACAGCGTTGGCACGATCGTCAGCACGCGATACACGAGCACCGCAGCGACGACCGGGGCGTTCGGACCGCCGAAGCCGACGAGCGCGCCGGTTAGCCCGAGCTCGACGACGCCGACGCCTCCGGGCGTGATCGGAACCGAGGCGATGATTCGAACGAGCGACCACGCGGCGAAGGCCTCGACGATGGTCACCTGCGAGGCGGTCACTCCGAGCGCGCGGAGCGAGACGGCGAGCACGAGGAAGACGGTGAGAGCGTTGGCGAGCGTGGTGAGCGTGAGCAGCGGCCAACGCCGCTCGAGCAGATCGCCGGCCTGATCGCGGAACCGTTCGAAGTTAGTCCCGTTCCAGGACACCGGGCCGCGTCTCACCTTGGAGAGAGACCAGTTCGCGAAACGGGCTGCCACGTCGCCGATTTCGTTTGCGAGGCTGTCGCTCACGAGCACGAGCACGAAGCCGGCAACGACGATTCCGAGGACGGCGATACCGATGAACGCGGCGGTTGCGAGCGCAGCCGAGTGCTCGCCGGCGATCGCGAGGGAGAAGACGGCGATGATCGGGAAGGACAGACTGAGGAACTGGTTCCAGAGGCTCGTCAGCGTCACCGCGCGCGTGACATCGCTTGTCTCGAACCGCCACGCGCGCAACATGCCGTAGGAGCCGGCCATTCCGGCGGCTGCGCCGCCCGGCACGACGATCGATAGCGCGGTGGAGGCCTGCGTCACCGCGAGTGCCTGCACGAACGAGAGCCCCGGCAAGGCGACCTGCCATGGGGGCGCGAAGGTGACGATGTTCAGCGCGGTCGCCGCGAGCAGCGCCGCGATCCACGGCCACGACAGAGTCTTGACGCTCTGCCACACGGCGCCGTAGTCGGCGATCGTCGGCAGGAAGTAGACGAAGGTCGCCACGACGATGCCGACGCTCACCGCAACGAGCGCGACCCGCTTCAGCGGGAACCGCCGCTTCAGCGCGATCATGCGACCGGAGAGGTCGCCGAAGGCGACAGTTCGATCCGCATCCCCGGCGTCGGCACGAGCACACGCACGTCAGGGGCGAGCTCGGCCGCGCTGCGGAGGAAGAGCTCGACCGGTTTCCACGCCTTGGCCTCGTCTCGCGCGAACCCGACGCGCCGCAGCGTTCCCCAGTGAATCGGGATCGCGACGCGCGGCCGCAGGAGCGTCAAGGCCTGTGCGGCCCGTTGCGGATCGAGGTGATCGGGAGGAACCCTCGGTCCCCAACCTGCGATCGGCAACACCGCGACGTCCAGGTCGTCGGCAAGGTCGCGCATCCTCGAGAAGAGCCCCGTGTCTCCTGCGAAGTAAAGACGTTGGGAGCCCGAGACGACGTATCCGAGCGCCGGAGTCTCAGCGCCGACGAGGTTGCGCGTGACTCGGTGCCTCGCAGGCGTCGCGTGCACCTCGAGCCCGCCGACGGACAACGACTCGCCGGCCGCCGCCTCGATCACCTTCGTGAGCCCGGCCCTCCGTGCGACGCGGCCGGCTCCTCGCGGAACGACGACGAGCGGCTTCGGCCCGATCAGACGCAACGAGGGAACGTCGAGATGATCTCGATGCGCGTGCGAGACGAGCACGACGTCGACGGCGCCGATCGATTCGGGCTCGACGGATCCGATCCGTCGCAGGAGACCGACGCGATCTCGTAACACCGGATCGGTGAGCGCACGAATTCCTCGATCCTCGATCAGGACGCTGCTGTGGCCGATCCAGGTGACGCGCACCTCAACCGCTCAACGTGCCGCACTCCGGGCCCTTGTCGAACGGGCCGCAGCGATCACTCGTTGGTGCAGCGCGTGCAACCGCTCGCGACCAGAGTGCGGCCACACGACGGGCATCGACGTCGTGCCCGGGCTTGCAGCAATCCGGTGCGGACACCGAGGCGGCTCATGACGACGCCGACTCCGGTCGTCAAGATCGCCAGGAGCGCGAGGTGGGGGGTGAGGGTCATGACCCGAGTTCAGCGAAGAGCCCGACCGAGAACATCGCCCGAACGGGATGAACGAATGCGTGTCCTTAGGTAGGGGCCGGAAATTCGCGCAGCGTCTGCCTGCGCAGGACCTCCGTGCCCACGAAGGCGAAGCCGAACAGGATCAGGAGCGGGTAGATCCGTTGCGCGTCCGTCGGCCCCGTCAGGAGAACGAGCAGGAGCACGAGCGCGACGGCGGCGTAGATGACGACGGGATGGTTGCGCATCGTCGGGGCGAGCGTGCGTCGAATCCACGTCGCAGGTCGCGACGGTCCGGCGACCCAGGCCGCGAAGACGATGACGATGCCGTAGACGAGGGCATTGACCCCGACGTTGCGCAGCAGCTCTGTGCCGATCGCCCAGGCGGCGGTGACAGGGTGCTTCTCGTCGGGATTGTTGACCAGCGCGTTCACGAGGTAGTCACCGGCGTACTTGCGAACGACGAGGACGATCAGGCCGACGCTCAAGACGCTGAAACCCGCCGCCAGCAAGAACGTCCGGCGGCGTCCGCGCGCGATGTACATCGCACCCGCGTAGAGTGCAAGCACGAGGAAGAACAGGAAGTAGCTCATTACTCGAATGACCTTGACGGCCTTCCGCGCAGCGTCGAGTTGGTTGCCCTTCATGATCACGATCTGCGCGGCATCCGGCGGCAGGTTCTGCACCCGTTGGCCGCTCAAGCCCAGGCTCTGAGCTACCTGCAGCAGGATCGGCTTTAAGTCGAGGACGACGTTCCCGTTGGACTGAACGAGAGCGCCGTGCTTGCCGTTGATCACATCCATGAAGAGCTCGTGTGCCCGTCGGTTCGCGTTGCGCCAGAGCTGTTGCACCTTCGGCCGCCCGAGGAGCCGGTTCGTCGCGCCATACGCGGCTTGCTGCAGCCCGCCGGCCAGCGGAGCGGCAAGACCTTTAGCCCGCGGCGGCAGCTGTTGCTCCAGCCTCTTCGTCACGTCGACGCTCGAGTAGACCTGATCGACGATGTACACCGAGATAGCGTTGCGGATCTGCTGGTTCTCGAGCAGCTTCCCGCTCGCGTTCGTCCAGTTGTCCGTATTCAGCGCTTGGCGTTTCACCCAGACGTTCAGCGCAGAGACGAGCGCGATGACCGTCGCGAGCACGATGAGGACCCACGGGAGCCATCGTCTCCACGACAGCAGACGTGGACGCTCGGCCGCCGACCTCTCGGCACCAGAATCGTCGGAGCCGGCCTTCGGCTTCGGTTGTTCGGGAGCCGCGACTGGGTTCGCCACCGACAGGCAGCGTGCAGCTGCGGCCCTCGCGGCTCATCACCCCGACTGGATGACCGCGGTCAGGCGGAGGTGGCGACGTGACGCGCGCCGCCGTGGCGGCGCCAGATCTCGTCGAGCACCTTCGGACGCAGCTGCGTCTTGCAAAGCACTTCGTCGGCCAGGCCTTGTTCCGACCTAAGGAGGTCCGGGTGCGTGCTCGAGACAAGCACGACGACCGTGGACGGATTCCGCTCCTTGATCTTGCGGGTCGCCGCGATCCCGCCCATTCCGGGCATCCGGACGTCCATCAGCACGAGGTCGGGCGCCAGGTCGTCGACGAGGTCGACGGCCGCCTCGCCGGAATCCGCTTCGGCGACGACGACGAGATCACTGGTCGCACCGACGACCTCGCGCAGAACAGAACGAAACCTCGCGTGGTCGTCGACCGCGAGTACGCAGGCAGCAATCCTTTCCCCAGCTGCTTGCTGGACCATCTCCCGTCCTTCTCTCCGTGGCCGCGTGAAGCGGTCGGATGATCCCACCGATTACCGGGGGAGGCTGTAGTGCGCGCATGTGTGTTACAGGGCGGTGAACACGATTTGACCCAGACGGGTCAGCCTGACGAACTAGCGAGCAGCCGCCTCGGACTGCGACTGGTCGTGCAGGAACAGGAGCGTCGCCTTCACCCGCCGGCTCACGTCTCCGGGGTCGCCGAGATCGAGTTTCATGAAGATGCTGTTGATGTGCCGCTCGACTGCACGTTTCGTGATCACGAGCGTCTCGGCGATTCCCGCATTGCTTCGGCCCTCGGCGATCAGCCCAAGGATCTCGCGCTCTCGGGAGGTCAGAGTGTCGAGGCGCGAATCGTCGTGCTGCCTCCGCGCGTTGAGGAGGCGCTCGACGACGAGCGGATCGACGACGGAACCGCCGGAGGCGACGGTCTCGAGCGTCTGCTTCAGCTCGTTCCGGTCCTTGACGCGCTCCTTGAGCAGATACGCGCGCCCCTCTGAGCCGGCCTCGAACAATGCGGCGGCGTACGCAGCCTCCAGGTACTGACTGAGGATGATGACGCCGACCTTGGGGTGGGAGGAACGGAGCTCGGCAGCCAGACGGATGCCTTCGTCGGTGTTCTCGGGCGGCATCCTGATGTCCGTCAGAACGACATCGGGTTGCGCTTCTTCGACCGTCGTGCGCAGGGTGTCGAGGTCGCCGCAGACGGCGACGACCCGCACGCCCTTCATGTCCCTGAGCACCTCGGCGAGCGCCTCTCGAGCGAGAAAGCTGTCCTCACCGACGACGATGCGAATTGCCATGCCCTCACCCGGTTAGAAGGTTGAGTAATTACGCCGTCACGGCGCAATCGAACTGTGCCAGCCCGCAGGCCTTTTTGCCATCGGCCGAATGGCGGGCGGGTCATAGAACATTTGTCTATGTGCCGCCATAATGGGCGCGTCACTCGAGTGCACGTCGCGTAGGGGGTAGCCGTCCCTGAGTACCCAAGCCGAGTCCCCGCGGGTACGCCTAGCGCCTTGGTTCCCCACGGCGTACGTCAAAGGTGTCATCGGACTCGCTGCGTCGTACTACGTCGCAGCCAAGCTCGGTCAAGCGTTGCGTTACACCGGATCCGTCTCGGCGCTCTGGCCGCCGGTCGGGATCGGCATGGCAGCTCTCTACCTCTGGGGGTTCGCGTGGTGGCCGGGCGTCTTCCTCGGGGATTTCATCGTCAATCTCGACCTCTACATCCACCACACGATCCCGATCGGCAGCCTGATCGGACAGCAGACGGGCAACATGATCGAGATCGTCGGCGGGGCATGGCTGCTGCGGAGGTTGATCGGTCCGGGAGCGAGTCTCGACCGCGTCCGTGAGGTCGGCGGCATGTTCGCCGCAGCCGCTGCGGCGACGGCGGCGAGCGCGACGATCGGCACCGTGTCACTGCTGGCCGGAGGCGTCATCAGCCGGGACGAGGTGGCGACGTTCTGGCGGACGTGGTGGCTCGGCGACCTCTCGGGCGTTCTCGTCATCCTGCCGCTGATCGTCGTCTGGAGGCGCAGCTACGCGACCGCCGCCAGGAGCCTGTTCACCTGGACGGGAGCCGCGGTGATGTCGTCGGTGCTCTTCCTCACAGTGTTCGCCGTTTCGACGACGGCGACCGTCACCTACCTTGTCTTTCCCGCTTTGATCTGGGCAGCGCTCCGGTTCAGAGCGCCGGGCGCGACCCTTGCGGTCACGATTACCGCAGCGGTCACGATCGGCATGACCGCCGACAAC
The DNA here is from genome assembly GCA_046730515.1 of Actinomycetota bacterium. Taxonomy (GTDB): domain Bacteria; phylum Actinomycetota; class Thermoleophilia; order Gaiellales; family Gaiellaceae; genus 3-1-20CM-4-69-9. Next base: position 11,483 of record JBKPJA010000098.1, read on the forward strand.
CTCGGGGCGTTTTCGAAGCAGCAGATCGACAACAGGACGTTGAGCACGCAGCTGTACATCGCGGTCGCCGCGCTGACGGCACTCCTGCTCAGCGCAATCGTCAGCGAGGGGGAGCGGAGCATGACTGCCCTGGAGGAAGCGAAGCGCCGCGAAGGGGAACAGGCCGAGGAAGAGCGGTATCGGATCGCGCGTGAGCTCCACGACTCCGTCTCGCAGGTTCTGTTCTCGACTGTCCTTCAGATTCGGACCGCACAGAAGGGGCTGGCCGCGGACGGCTTCAGCCCGTCTCGTCCGATCGTGCGGTCCCTCTCGACGATCGGCGGGCTCGTGCGGACCGCGCAGAGCGAGATGCGGGCGCTGATCTTCGAGCTCCGGCGGAACACGCTCGAGGCTGGGTTCGCGCGCGCGCTCTCGACCTACGGCGACCAGCTTCGCTCGAGCTCGGGCTTGCAGGTCACGGTCGATTGCTCGACGACTCCGCTCTCACTGCCACACGCGTCGCAGTCGCAGCTCTTCGCGATCGTCCGCGAGGCCCTGTCGAACGTCGTCAAGCATTCGGGCGCCGCACGGGCCGAGGTCGTGGTCTCGACGAAACCGAACGTCGTTCTCGTCGAAGTGCGGGACAACGGTTGCGGTTTCGATGCCTCGGCCGACCGCCCCGGCCATTACGGGCTCGAGTCGATTCGTGGCCGTGCGTCCGAGCTCGGCGGAACGGCGACGATCCTCAGCACCCCGGGAGCAGGGACCTCCGTCCGCGTGCAGGTGCCGGCCGTCGGGGTGATTCCGAGCAACGAGGTCTGAAATGGAAGAACCGATTCGCGTGTTGGTCGTCGACGATCACGCGGTCGTGCGCAGCGGCCTGTCGAGCTTCCTCGGCAGTGAGGAGGATCTCGAGCTCGTCGGCCAGGCCGCGAACGGAGTGGAGGCAATGGAGGTACTCGAGCAGCTCGACGGCGAAGCCCGCCGGCCCCACGTCGTCGTGATGGACCTCCAGATGGCCCCGATCGACGGCATCGAGACGACACGACGCATTCGTGACGCGTATCCCGGAGTCGAGGTCGTCGCATTGACGTCCTTCGGCGAGCATTATCGAGTCGACGCGGCGTTGGCCGCGGGCGCTTCCGGCTACCTGCTCAAGGACGCCGACGCCGAAGAGATCGCTACGGCGATTCGGGCAGCTCACCGTGGGGAGCTCCAGATCGATGCGGCGCTGGCTCGGGGAATCCTGTCGGAACGCCGTCCCTCGCCTTCTGCCCCGGAGCGGCACCTAACGAGCCGCGAGCTCGACGTTCTGCACTTGCTTGCAGACGGTCAGTCCAACAAGCAAATCGCACGCGAGCTCGGGATCAGCGGTGGCACCGTTCGGGCTCACGTTTCGAGTATCCTCGCGAAGCTCGACGCCCAATCGCGGACGCAGGCCGCCCTGCAAGCGGTGCGCGAGGGGCTCGTCGCCGAGAAAGACGCGCGCTAGAGGGGAACGCTCGCGCTGACGAGCGTCCCGCGGCCGGGTATAGACACGATTCGGAGTGTTCCGCCGACGTCCCCGATTCGGTCGCGCATGTTGATCAAGCCGATTCCCTCAGTCTCTCCCTCGGGATTGAAGCCAGGGCCGTCGTCCTCGATCACAAGCTCGATCGTGTCACCGCGCTGCGCGAGCCTCACCTCGACCTTCGTGTCCGCCCCCGCATGCTTCGCTGCGTTCTGGATCGCTTCGAGCGCGCAGAAGTAGAGCGCCGTTTCAACCGAGGTGCTCAGTCGGCCGATGTCGTCGGTTACGACCCTTACCCGCGCGGGCGCGGTCATCGCCAATGAGCGCAGCGCCTCTGGCAGCCCTCGCTCGACCAGGACTGTCGGATAGATGCCGTGGGCGAGCGCGCGCAACTCGTCGACCGCGATCTCCGCGTCGGCCGCGACTTCGTCGAGCCGTGCGGCAAGCTCCTCGTCGGAGACCTGATCCCGTGCAAGCGCGAGCTTGACTTGGATCGCCATCAGCCGTTGCTGGGCTCCGTCGTGGAGATCGCGCTCGAGCCTCCGGCGCTCGCGCTCGCCCGCGGTCAAGATCCGCTCTCGGGAAGCTCGGAGGTCTCGTACGAGCCGCGCGTTTTGGAGCAGCATCTGCGACGTCGCAGCCAGTCCCTCGACGACCGAGTCCTCGACGTCGAGCAGAGGATCGTGGATGAACGCCACCGCGGTCCGACCGCCGCCCTCGCCGCTGGCGACCATCCTTTCCTCGTTTCCGGAGGGCAGCTCGACCGGGGCTCCTTCGACGTCGACGTAGCCGCCCAGGTCGGGACTCGTCAATACGAGCTTCAGTGTCGGGTCCCCGAGCGCTTCGCGCGCGAGGTCCTGAACCTGCGCGGGCGTCGCTACGGAGCCGTCCATCGCGGCCACAAGCTGAACGGCGCGTGAGGCGGCGAAGATCCGTCCGCGCGTCTGCCCGATGATCATCGCCCCCGGAATGGCAAACAGGACAAGGGCATCGACAACCCTGAAGAACTGCGTCGTGCCGGGGTAGGTCGGCAGGAGGAACAGCTCGACGACGAAGAGCACGATCGACGCGATCAAGCAGTAGCTCAGGGGCTCCATCGCGCGCCGCCGCCAACGCGCCGGTGAGCGGGCCTTCACGAAGATCAGCATCGCGATACCGAGCAGAGCGACCGCCGTCGTGACGTTGTACGTCGTCGTCAGCGCGGACGAGAAGTGGTCCGACGTGCTGACGAGTTGAAGATCGTTGTGAGGACAGCGGCTGTCGCAGCCGTTGAAGTCGGCTCCAGGAGGCAGTTTGTGCGCGAAGATCAGGATCAGCGCCCAGACGACAGCGGTCACGGCGACGAGGGCGCCGATGAAGCCGCGTTCGAGTTGCGACTCGAGTCGTCCGTTTGGGAACGAGAGGTAGACGAACACCGTGAGAACGATCCAACCCGCCCAGATCACCATCCCGATCGTGTGGGTGAGCGCGTCTCCGGATGCGTTGAGGGTCGTCAGCGCGTGGACGAATGCGCTGCCGCCGACCAACGCGCCCAGAAGGCTGTCCGGCCGCCGGTACCAGATGTACGCTCCGGCCGCGATGTAGACCGCGATATAGGACGCCCGTGCAATCGCATCGCTGTCCGCGTAGGTGAGGACGGGGCTGCTCGCCACGAACCACGCAGTGAGCCCGACTGCGACGGAGGCCGCGCACCCAACCGCGAGGAACACCGTCCGGACATTGCGTTGTACTGGCGTCGCGACGGCGGTGGCGATGCTCGAGATTGGCGACCTCCCGTTTCGGCCGCGGTCATCGTAACTCGGATATCTGCAGGAAGAGCATGGGCCGTTCAGCGGACCGGGAGGAGACACCACCTATGCCAGTGGTGTAGGCATGTGTGCATTACACCCCCCGTTTCGCATGGCGGCATCATTGTTTATGACCGCGCGGAAACGCGAGACTCACCCAGAAAAATGTGGTGGCTCCTGTCTCTTTGCATCGCGTGGCGATGCAATCGCGCAACCGTGCCCGCCTCGGCGGCGGGGTGAACGTGACGAAGCGCCAGGCCGCCCACAGCATCGCGCCCTCGCGGCCCGCCGCCGAGCGTACGCCCCTCAAGGTCACGAAGCTCACCCGGCCTCCGTTCGAGTTCGTCGACGCGAAGATCCAGGTTCCAAACCTGCGCACGGGCACGGTCTCGCGCACAGGCCTCGTGAACCGTCTCCGCGCCGCGACTTCGTCGACGGTGGTGACGGTGACCGCGCCGGCGGGCTACGGGAAGACGACGCTGCTTGCCCAGTGGGCGGCGCGCGACTCGCGCCCATTT
>JBKPJA010000099.1:0-14260 GCA_046730515.1 Actinomycetota bacterium
TCGAGAGGATTGCAACGGGCGTCGTGCCGTTGCTTCCCGGGTTGATCGCGTTCGGGGACTCGCCGGGCTCGATGTCCACCGAGACCGTGATCACAGCCGTATCGCCTTCGTAGCGGGCGAGCGCGAAGTCGGACCCCGGACCACCGGTCCCGGCAGCGACGATCTTGCCGTCTGTCTGGAGTGCAACAGCGGAAGCGACGTCGAAACCGCCGAAGTCGGTCGTCACCTTGCCGCCGCTGCCGAAGGACGGATCGAGGCTGCCGTCCGGAAGGTAGCGAGCGAGCGCGAAGTCGGCGGAAGAAGGAAAGCCGTTGAACAGGCCTCCGGCCGCGACGATCTTGCCGTTGGACTGCAGCGCGACCCCGAACGCTGCGTCGAAGATCACCCCGCCAAAATCCGTGGTGACGACGCCGCCGCTGCCGAAGCTCGCGTCGAGGCTGCCGTCCCCGTTGTAGCGGACGACAAGGAAATCAGTTCCCGCTCTTCCTGCGGCGAGGATCTTCCCGTCCGCCTGGAGGACGAGAGCCCCTCCGAAGGAGCTGGTGAATCCGAAGTTCGTCGTCACGATGCCGCCGCTCGCGAAGCTCGCGTCCAGGCTTCCGTCCGCGTTGTAACGGACGAGCGCGAAGTTGCCCGAGGACGTTGAGCCTGTGGCGAGGATCTTGCCGTCGGCCTGGATGACAACCGCCGTCGCGGCTTCGAACGGTCCGACGTCGGTCGTGACTACGCCTCCGCTACCGAAGTTCGTGTCGAGTGTGCCGTCCGGGTTGTACCGCGCAACGACGAAATCCGAAGCCGGGCCGCCACCTCCGACTGCGACGATCTTGCCGTCCGGCTGGAGCGCGACGCCGAGCGCGCCTCCGACGGCTGTCGTTACTTTGCCGCCGCTCCCAAAGGTCGGATCCAAGCTGCCGTCGGCGTTGTAGCGAGCGAGGGCGAAATTGCCACTTCCCCCCTGTCCCGCAGCGACGATCCGGCCGTCAGGTTGAACGACGAGGCCAAAAGCGGCGTCGAACCCGCCGAAGTCCGTCGTCACCTTGCCGCCACTCCCAAACGTCGAATCCAGGCTGCCGTTCGTGGTGTAGCGGGCGAGCGCGAAATCGCCGGCTCCATCCAGCCCTGCGGCGAGGATCTTGCCGTCAGTCTGAACGGCGACCGCCCGCACACTGTCCGATCCGCCGAAGTCGGTGGTCACCTCACCGCCGGTCCCGAAGGTCGTGTCGAGAGCGCCCGGCGCGGCGATCGCCGCTCCCGGCAGCGCCCCGGCCACAAAAGCGAATGCGAGCGCGGCCAACGCGAGCCGCGGCTGAGTGTGCCGTCTCATGAAACCTCCCTCGTTTGACACGGCGATGCTCCTCCCAGCCGCTAACCGCGTGCTAACCGGGGCGCGGTCGTCACTCTTTCAAGGGATACCCGCGCACTGCCGATACGGGCTTGGTGGCCGTTGAAGTCGCCGTACCCCACCCTGATTCACAGGCGCGGCCGCTCGCGCTGCAACGGGCCGCTGCCGCCGTGCCGGCATGGATCTGGCTCGCAGGCATCGTCGTCGCGAGCTTCGGCGGGCGGTTGATCGCGTCCGCGGGCCGGGTCGTCCCCTTCTACTTCCCCGACGAGTACATCTATCCGTCGCTCGCGCGCGGCTTCGCGGAGCACGGACGCCCCGTGATTCGAGGCGCAGGCGCCCACTTCCCTGCGCTGCTCGAGCCGCTCGTCACTGCGCCGATCTGGCTGGTGACGAAGAATCCCGAGACTGCGTGGCGGCTGACGCAGGATTTGCACGCACTGCTCGTCTCGCTTGCCGCGATTCCCGCCTATCTGATCGCACGCAAGGTGGGCCTCTCGCCGGTGCTCGCGCTGTGTGTCGGCGCGCTCGCGGTCGCGCTCCCGGACACGGTCTACGCGTCCTCGATGCTCGCCGACCCACTCGCGTATCCGCTCGTGCTCGCCGCGCTCTGCGCCGGACTGCATGTGATCGTTGACTCGTCGCCGCGCGCACAGCTCGCGTTCGTGTCCTTCAGTGCGCTCGCAATCTTCACACGGATTCAGTACGCCGCCGTGCCGGTCGCCGTGCTGCTTGGAGCGCTTGCCGCCGACCGCTTCAGCCTCCCCAGGACGATCGGGAGAGTCTGGCCGTCGCTGCTCTTGCTCGGAGGACCGCCCGCACTCGCCTTCGCGGTCCTCGGAACGCACCGAGTGCTCGGCCCCTACTCGCACGCGCGCCACGTCTTCGCGCCGTTCGCAATCCTGCACTGGTTTGGACGCGACGCGATGCTGCTCGCGTACTCCAGTGGCTGGGTGATCGTCCCCGGCGCACTCGTCGGTCTTGCATTCGCGCTCGTCCGGCCGCGGACGCGCACGGAGATCGGCTTCGCCGCGATGCTGCTCGTACTCGCAGTGGCGCTGCTCGTCGAGGCTGCGGAGATCGCCAACACGGATTCGCAGCGGTTCCAGGAGCGTTACCTGTTCGTGCTCGTCCCGCTGCTTGCGGTCGCGTTCGGTCTCTACGTGCAGCGCGGGATGCCGCGCAGGCTGCCCGTTGTGTTGATCTCCGCCGCTCTGTTGCTGCTCGCCGCTCGGATTCCCTTGTCGGGCTACGCGGCCGCGCACGGACTGGACGACTCGCCGACGTTGTGGGCGGTTCTGCGCGTCGAGGGCGCGCTGGAGACCGGTAACGGCGCGCTCGTCGTGGCGCTGATCGCCGGTGTCTTGTCCGGGCTTGCGTCCCTCATGGGCTGGCGCCGGCGCGGCGGGGTGCTTGCGCTTGCCGTTGCGATCGCAGCTTGCTGTGCGCTCTCGGCCGGTGCGGTCTCGTTCGACACGAAGATCAGCAACGGCGTGCGCCGCACGCTTCCCGGTGACATGCGTTGGATCGACGACGCACACCTCGGCTCGGTCGATCTGATCGACACGCCGGGCGCACGGCCGGGACAGACGCTGCACGCGTTGTTCTGGAACCTCACGGCGAAACGCGTACTGCTGCTCGGCAGTCCGGCAGTCGACTCGTTCTCCAATCCACGGCTGCAAGTCGCACCGGACGGAAGAATGTTCGTCGCCGGCAAGCCGCTCGCCCGCGCGTTCGCGGTGCAGACCTACGGCTCGACGGTGCAGTTGACCGGCGCGTTGCCTGTGCGGCACGAGTTCATCTGGGATCTCTACCGTCCTGCGGGAACGCCGCGCCTGCAGCTCCTTGCCGGCGGGCGCTACGTCGACGGGTGGCTCGCGTACAGCGGTGTCTTCAAGGTCTGGACGCGAACCGGCGGAACACTCGACCTCCGGTTGTCACTGCCGCAGACGGCGCGCGTAACCCGCCTCGAGCTCGGCGCGCGGACGCTGATCGTCCATCCCGGCCAGCACCTCTCGCTCTCCCTACCCGTACCAGCGCATCCGTGGAAACTGCGCTACTCGGTCACCCGTCCCTTGTACCTGACCGACCGGGCGCTGAGCGTGATCGCGAACGACGTCCGCTTCGTTCCTCTTCATTGAACCGACGGCGAAAAAAAGGGTCAGACCCCTCGGGGTCTGACCCTTGTTCAACGGACACGGCTTAGCGTGCGTACTAGACGCAGTCTTTGAGTCCCTGCGCCTCGGGCAGGGATTCAAGCTTCTTCAGCGTGTTGTTCTCGATCTGGCGGATTCGCTCGCGCGTGACGCCGAACGCTCTTCCCACTTCCTCGAGCGTGCACGGCTGCGCGCCGCTCAGGCCGAACCGCAGCTCGATCACCTGACGCTCGCGCTCTGGCAGCGCCGACAGAGCGTGCTCGATGTCCTCGCGCCGGAGGGAGAGCGTCGCCGTGTCGAACGGAGACTCCGCGGATTCGTCCTCGACGAAGTCGCCGAGCTCGGACTCTTCCTCTTCGCCGATCGGCTTCTCGAGCGAGACCGGTAGCTGCGACATGCGCAGGATCTCACGCACTTCCTCCGGCGTCATCTCGAGCTCGATCCCGATCTCCTCGGGGCTTGGTTCGCGCCCCAGTCGCTGCACGAGCTGCCGCTCGATGTGCACGACCTTGTTCAGCTTCTCGACCATGTGCACGGGAATGCGGATCGTCCGCGCCTTGTCGGCGATCGCACGGGTGACCGCCTGCCGGATCCACCACGTCGCGTACGTCGAGAACTTGTAGCCCTTGCGGTAGTCGAACTTCTCCACCGCGCGGATCAATCCGAGGGAGCCTTCCTGAATCAGGTCGAGGAAGGACAGGCCGCGGCCGAGGTACGACTTTGCAATCGAGACGACGAGGCGCAGGTTCGCCTCGATCATCTGCGTCTTCGCCGCCATCTCGCCGCGCTCAATGCGCTTCGCGAGATACACCTCCTGGTCTGCGGTCAGCAGGGGCACCTTGCCGATCTCTCGGAGGTACAGCCGTAGCGAATCGAGCGAGGGCTCGACGCTCAGGTCGAGCTTCGGCGTCTTCTCCTCTTCGGGCTGCGGTTGTTCGTGCGGCGGATGCTTGTGCGTCTCGCCCTCGACGAGCTCGACGCCGTGGTCGATCAGATACGTGTAGAAGTCTTCGACCTGCTCTTTGCTGAGCTCGACATCCTCGAGCCCGGCTGCGATCTCGTCGTAGTTGAGGAACCCTTTCTCGAGACCGTCCGTGACGAGCTTCTGCAGCTCTTCGACGTCCGGGAGAGAGATGTCGACGGTGAGCACCTGGCGGCTACCTCCGAGCTTGACGGTTGACGGGGACTCGATCGACCTTCAAGACGCGAAAGAGCCGGCGCGCTCTCCGACCCGGCTCACCCTCTCGCGCCCGGGATATTACACAGGGAGCCGAGTCCGCAAAGTGCGATTTTCGTGCCGGAGATCGTTTACTCTGCAACGATCTCGCCGACACGCTCGCCGCGGCTGTTCTCGAGTGGAAGAACGGCTAGGTCGCCGAGCTCGTGCCCGAGTCGTGCGAGGAACGAGCGCACCGCGGGCCCGAGTGCGCGTCCGTTCCCGTCCTCCGCCTTGACCGCGATCCCGACCCCGCCGCCGCCGGCAGCGCAGAGCAGGCCTTCCGCCCCGCCCTTCGCGATCCAGCCGGGCAGCGCCTTCATCAGCCGAGTATCCGTCGCACTAGGTCCGCGGATCAGGTCCGGATAGGCACGCATTGCCTCGACCACGCGGGTGCCGCCGTCCAAGTGCTCGAGCCGAGAGAACGCATGCGCCATCCGCTCGAGTGGCAGGGCGAAGGTGACAACGCCGCAGCCGTCGACGCCCGTGGCGATGTCGTCCTCCGCCACCTCGGCCGCTTCGGCATGCACGGTGTGCATCGCGCGCTGTGCTCGATGGCCCTCGAGGCGGTAACCCTCGCTCCGCCAGCCGTTCGCCCGGCAGAGCGCGAGCATGCCGGCGTGCTTGCCGGAGCAGTTGTGGTTGAGCTTGCGGGGAGGATCGCCCGCGGGACCGCACTCGAGCTCGTCCTCGGTCGCCGGCGCCTTCGCGAGCAGCGCGCGCACGGCTTGGAGCTGCGCTGGATCCGCGAGGTGGGACGCGGAGGCGATCGCCAGGTCACGCTCGTCGACGTTCACTCGGGCGCGGGCCAGCGGAACGGCCTGCAGCGGCTTCGAGGACGAACGCATGAAGCACACGAGGCCGGAATCGCCCGCCTCCGCGATCACGGCGCCGTCCTGGACGGCGACTGCGTGGACACGATGGCGCGCCTCAACAACTCCGGCCCGCCTGACGATTACGGTTAGCGAGTCCATGGCCCGGCAGAGACTAAAAAGTCTGTGGCCTGCCGGAGAGCTCTGGCGTCACAGCGACTTCCTCAAGCTCTGGGGCGGTCAGACCATCAGCGAGTTCGGCTCGCAGGTGAGCCTGCTCGCCCTGCCGTACGCGGCCGTGAAGATCCTCGGAGCGAGCGCTTTCTCCGTGGCGTCGCTCACCGTCTTCGAGCAGCTGCCGTTTCTCCTCTTCGCCCTCCCTGCCGGAGTGTGGATCGATCGCGTTCGACGCCGGCCCCTCCTGATCGCCGGCGACCTCGGGCGAGCGCTCGCTCTCGCGTCGATCCCGATCGCGTACGCGTTCGGCGTCCTGCACATGTGGCAGCTGTTCGCCGTCGCCTTCGCCGCGGGCATTCTCACCGTCTTCTTCGACGTCGCCTATCAGTCGTACCTGCCGTCCCTCGTGGGGCGCGATCAGCTCGTCGAGGCGAATGCATTGCTGCAGGTGACCGCCGCGCCTTCGCAAAGCGGCGGACCCGCGGTCGGTGGAGCGGTGATCGGCGCAATCGGTGCGCCCTATGCGATCTTCATCGACATCGCGAGCTTCGCCTCGTCCGCCGCCTTTGTGCTCGGGATTCGCAAGCGCGAGGATCCGGTTCGGCGCCGCTCGGTGCGCGCACGCATGCAGACGGAGCTGATGGAAGGGCTTCGCTACGTCCTTGCCAACCGGCTGTTGCGGGCGATCGCCGCGACGACGGCGGCGCGAAACTTCTTCGCCGCTGTGGGTTACGCGATCCTGATCGTCTACGCGGTCCGCTCTCTGCATCTCTCGGCGGCGCTGATCGGCATCACGATCGCATGCGCCAACGTCGGCTTCGTCATCGGCGCGCTGACGACCCGCTGGACGGCGAGGCAGCTTGGGATCGGCCGCGCGATCGTCCTCTCGGCAGCGGTGGTCGGCGCGTCGGTGATTCTGATCCCGCTGTCACCTCAGTCGTTTCCGGTACCACTGATCGTCGTGGGCCTGATGCTCTACTCCTACGGCGGCGTGGTGTTCAACATCACGCAGATCAGCCTACGCCAGGCGATCACGCCCGACCGTCTCCAGGGCAGGATGAATTCCGTCATGCGCTTCATCCTCTGGGGAGCGATTCCGCTCGGGGCTCTGCTCGGCGGTGGGCTCGCGGTGACGATCGGGCTGCGCGCGACGCTGTTCGTGAGCGGGATAGGCGTCGCCGTGTCCTGGCTGCCCGTGTTCTTCTCCCCGGTGCGAACGCTGGCGACGGTGCCCGAGACGTCAGAGCTCGAGATCGAGGAGCAGGCAGGTTTTCCCGCCGCGATCGGGGTCGACACTCCGGGGCTCGAGACGCGGACGGAGCGCGCGCCGGCCGATGCCTGAGCTGCCCGAGATCGAGGCTTGGCGGCGCGAGCTCGACCCCGCCGTGTCCGCGTTCCCGATCGTGCGGGCCGGGCCCGCGCACGTCGCAACGCTGAAGACGTTCGATCCGCCGCTCTCGGCGCTCGAGGGACGGAAGCTCGCGGGAGCGGAGCGCCGCGCGAAGCGACTGCTGTTTCCGACCGAGGACGGTGAGCTCGTCGTGCTCATCCACCTGATGACCGCAGGCCGCCTTCGCTTCCTGCGCGCGGGTGAGGCGGGACCGAAGACGCCCGCGTTCCGGCTCGCCTTCCAGGACGGATCGCAGCTCGTGCTCACCGAGGCGGGCTCGAAGAAGCGCGCGGGCGTATGGCTGTTGACTCCGGAGGAGGCCGAGGTCGAGCTCGGACACCTCGGCCCCGACGCATTGCACATCGGCCCGGAGCGCCTGGGCGAGGTGTTGTCGAACGAGTCTCGCCGGCTGCACTCGCTGCTTCGCGACCAGCGGGTGATCAGCGGCATCGGCCGCGCGTGGGCGAACGAGATCCTCCATCACGCTCAGCTGTCGCCGTTCGCGCTGTCACGCGAGCTCGATTCGGACGAGGTGGAACGGCTCGCGTTCGCGATCGACGCCGAGTTGACGCGCGGGCTCGAGCTCCGGCTACACGGCGCGAACGACAAGCGCACGTACCGCGTGCACGACAAGCTCGGCCAGCCGTGTTACGTCTGCGGCACGCGGATCGCGCGCGTCGACTTCGAAGAGCACACGATCTACTACTGCCCGCAATGCCAGACCGGGGGAAGACGCCTTACTCCCTATTGGGGCTTCAAGGGCAGGGGGTGGGATGAGGTCGCCATGGCCAGCCGTCGAAAGACGCGGCGAAGATGACGCCCTACGACCTGCGTCTGTAGAGCGCTGTTGGAGATGAGCCCTGGGGTCGTCTGTGCGCCGAAAGGCGCTTCCTAGCTTCCCTTGGTGTAGCCCAGCTTCTTGAGTTGGGCGAGCGCGTGGTCTAACTCACGACCGCCCTTCGGCTGGAAGCCTTTGTTGAGGGACGCGATGGCTGCCTTCGCGCTCGTGAACTTGGCGAGCTTCGGGATCACCGAGCGAACTGCCGCCGCCGTGTCGTGCTCGCCGCGCGCCAACTCGGCGTTCGCCGTTTCCGCATCCTTTGGCGGCTTCAGGCTGCTCACCTCGTCTCCCAGCCGATCCTCGGCGGTCGCAAACGCCTTCAGGCGAGTCTGAAGCTCGGAGATGCTCGTTGCGCTCAGCGCCTTCTCGACGTTGCCCTGCGCCTTGTCGGCTTCCTTCGCAAGTGTCGCGAGGCGGGCACTGTACGCGCTCGCAGAAAGACGGCTGCTACCCCCTCCGCACCCCTCCAGAAGCGCGCACGCCAACACCAATATCACCCCGGCGAAAAGGCTCCGCCAGCGCATGACGGAAGCTTACGTCTCCAGCGCGCGACCGGCGAACCAGTGCTCAAGGATCGCCGGCTCTCACGGATCTTGCGCTAGCGCGCGCTCGACAAGCTCCGCCGCCTTTCGAACCTGCAGGACCTCTTGCGGCGGGAGCCGCGAGAGCAGCGTCGCCAGGTTGGTGATTCGCCGCTCACGGCCTCTCTGCATCACGCGTCTCCCCTTTGCCGTCGCTCGGATTCGCGCGACTCGGCCGTCGTTCGGATCGTCGTCGCGTTGGACGAGACCGTCCCGCTCGAGCGCCTGCACGATCCGTGTCATCGTCGGCGCGCGAACCTGCTCGGCGGCGGCCAGCTCTCCGAGTGTGCGCGGACCGCCGAAGACGAGCACGGAGAGCGCCGACAGCCTGGCGGCCGGCACGCCCGTGGCCGGATCTTCGCGGCGGACGTGCCGCAGCGCATGGATCGCGGCGGAGTGGAAGCGATCCGCGGCTTCGAGAGCCTCCCTTGACTTTCGCGTCGACATTTAGTTAGCATAGCTAAGTATGTCGGACATCCTTCAAGCGATCTACCGCGGCAATCACGAGGAAGCGGAACGGCTCGCCTCCCGCCCGCTCGACGTGTTCGAGGCTGCCGCCCTTGGCCGTGCCGGCCGTGTCGGTGAGCTGCTCGGGGACGACCCGTCGCTCGCGAACGCATTCGGCGACGACGGCTTCCAGCCGCTCGGACTCGCGTGCTTCTTCGGCCACGTCGACACCGCGCGGCTACTGCTGGAACACGGAGCGGATCCGAACACGCTCGGCCGGAACGAGCACATCCAGACGAACGCGCTCCACGCCGCCACGGCGGGTGAGCACAAAGACGAGCGGACGCGCTACGAGCTCGCCGAGCTCTTACTCGAGCACGGTGCCGACCCCAACATCAGCCAGGGAACGAACGAGTTCCGCGCGATCGACGCAGCTCGCATGAACGGAGACGAGCGACTGGAGCGCTTGCTCGTCGAGCGCGGCGCGGCCGCCTAACTCTCCTCTTCCCAGGCGTCGAGCAAACGTTCGACGTGGCGGCGTTGTTCCGCAGTGAACGGAACGTCGGCGAGCAAGCGCCGCACTTCGGCGGGATCGTCGTGCTCCACAGCCGCCTCGAGATGCTCGCGGGCGGGCAAAGGTTGCGCGAGCTGCCGCCGCAACCAGCGGCGAAGGCTCACCTGAGCGGCCGTGATCACGTCGGCAGGCGCACGGTGAAGGAATCTCCGTTCACCGCGACGGAACCGCCGAGAGCTTGGACGAGTCGAACGGCGACGGCCGCGCCGAGATCACGCAGATCCTCTCCGAGCAAGACGGGGCCGGATGCGGGCGTGACCGGCGAGATCGTCAACGCATCGCGCTGCGCCTCACATTCGATCTGCTCCAGACCCCCGTGCCGAAGCGCGCACTGCGCGAGCGCGGAGAGCCCACGTTGCGTTGCATCCACGTCGACGCGGACGTCGGCACCCTCGCCGCCGGCCTGCACACGTTCGTCCCCCAGCTCAGTCGCGACACCGCGCGCGAGCTCGAGCGTGTCCACCGGTTGCAGGTTCGGCTCGTAGCGGCCTCCCTCAATGCGGGCGGCAAGCCCGAGTTCGTCGAGCAGCTCCGCGAGCTGGGCCCCGGCCGCTGCAATCATCTCGACGTAGCGGTCGTTCGGCGCTTGGAGCTCGCCCATGCGCACGAGCGTCTGGGCAAAGCCGTGGATCGTCGCCAGCGGCGTTCGCAGATCGTGCGCGGCCAGTGAGACGAGCCGCGCGAAGGATGTGTCGCGTTCCCCCACGGGCGCGCGGTCACACTACCCTGTCGTCATGGCCGAGTCACGAGACTTGCTCGACGATCTCCAGGCATCCGTCCCGGAAGTGCGGATCGGGCTATCGCGCGCCGGCGTGCGCGGGATCAGCAAGGCGATCCGTCTGCGTTGGGGCGGCGCGGAGAAGCTGATCGCCGCGGAGATCGATTGCTCCGTCGATCTCGATCCCACGCAGAAGGGCGTCCACATGTCGCGCTTTCCCGAGCTCTTCGAGGAGGCGATCGACGAGGTCGTGATCAGCGAGGCCTTCCTGGTCGAGCAGCTGGCGGAGCACATCGCGCGCCACATCGTCGAGCGGCAACGCGCCGGCCGCGCCGAGGTGCACATCACGGCGCGCTATCCGCTGCAGCGCCGCACTCCGGTGACCGGCCTAGCGACGCAGGAGATGGTCGCACTGATCGGGATCGCGGCGGCGTCCGAGCGGGGAACGCGTCGCCTTGTCGGCGTGGAGGCGACCGGCATCAACGCGTGCCCTTGCGCGCAGGGGCTGGTGCGCGGACGCGCGAGCGAGCGGCTGCTCGAGGCGGGTTTCGACGACGTCGACGTAGAGCGGATCCTCGAGCTCGTTCCCCTGGCGACGCACAACCAGCGTGGACGCGGGACGCTCTACGTCGGCACCGATTCGCACGTCAACGCGGAGGATCTCGTGACGATCGTCGAGTCGTCGATGAGCTCGCCGATCTACGAGCTGCTGAAACGTCCGGACGAGCTCTTCGTCGTCGAGCACGCGCATCTGCAGCCGCGCTTCGTTGAAGACTCGGTTCGCATCGCGTTAAAGTCCGCGCTCGAGCGCTACGGCGAGCTCGACGGCGATGACTTCGTGCTCGCGCGCCAAGTGAACTTCGAGACGATCCATACCCACGATGTGTTCGCAGAACGCTTCGGAACGGTCGCCGAACTGCGCGCCGAGCTGAGAACGGGCGAGTTGGCGCCGCGGCACACCGAGCTGCGCGAGTGGCTGGCATAACAACGGACGCCGAGGAGCTCGCACGACAGCTCGAGGCGCTGCGCGAGCAGCAGCGTGCCCTGAGCGGTGTGCTGCACGCCGTCGCCCGCTCGGAAGGACTGCAACCGGTACTCGACGAGATCTGCGAGGCAGCGATGAGGCTTTGTCAGGGAGACCACGCGCAGCTCTATCTGCGAGAAGGAGACCGCTTCGTGATCTTCTCGCAGGTCGGCTCTGTCGAAGCCGCGCACGAGTACTCCAGGCAGCACCCTCATTCAGCGGACCGTACGACCGTGATCGGTCGCGTCGCCCTCACGCGCGAGGTCGTGCAGATCCCGGATGTCCTCGCCGACCCTGAGTACTCATTCGGAGCACAGGCGATCATCGGGTTCAGGGCGTTGCTCGGCGTCCCGATCGTCTTGGACGAGGAGCTGATCGGAGCGCTCGCCGTCGGGAAGGATGTTCCGGGCCCGTTCGCGGATCAACACGTCGACCTGGTTAGGGCGTTCGCGGACCAGGCCGCGGTCGCGATCGCGAACACGCGTCTGCTCGCGGCCGTCGAACGCCAGCGCGCAGAGCTCTCCCGATTTCTTTCGCCCCAAGTCGCGGAGCTCATCTCTTCCGAAGAGGGTGAGCAGCTCCTCGCGGGGCACCGCGCATACATCTCGGTTCTCTTCTGCGACCTGCGCGGGTACACGAACTTCGTCGAGTCCGTCGCCCCCGAAGAAGTGTTCGAGCTGTTGCGCCAGTATCACGCCCTGGTCGGTGGGTTGGTCGCGAAGCACGGCGGAACACTCGAGCATTTCGCCGGCGACGGCTTGATGACGTTCTTCAATGATCCGGTGGCCCTCCCCGATCACGAGCTCGAAGCAATCCGGATGGGACTTGCCCTTCAGGAACGCTTCGACGAGCTCGCCGGCATCTGGCGCAAACGCGGGAACGAGCTGGGTATCGGCATCGGCGTCGCGGCCGGTTACGCGACCCTGGGACGGATCGGCTACGAAGGCCGCTACGACTACGGCGCGCTAGGGCCCGTTACGAATCTCGCATCGCGGCTCAGCACTCACGCCACAGCGGGTCAGATCCTCATCGGTCCCCGCGTCTTTGCAGCCGTCGAAGACTACGTCGACGCCGAGCCGGTTGAGGAGATCGCACTCAAAGGATTCGCTCGCCCCGTGACTGCGTACGAAGTTCGCGCGCTCAAGGCCTGAGCGAAGCGAACACCAAGGGTCTGACCCTCAGGGTCAGACCCTTTTTCCGAGTGCAGGAATTTGGAACCTGTTCTCCGTTCCGGCTCGCAGCCTCGCGATGTTCGCGCGGTGCAGCACGATCACGGCGACCGCGGCGACACATGCGAAAGCGATCACCGGCCACGGTTCGCCGATCAACACGGACACGACCGGTAAAGACACCGCAGCGAGCATCGACGCGACCGACGCGTAGCGGAAGACGAGGAACGAGACAATCCAGACCGCGGCGCCGATACCGCCGACGATCGGCGCGACGCCGAGGAACGCGCCGCCGGAGGTCGCGACGATCTTCCCGCCCCGCTGAAAGCGCAGAAACAGCGGCCGCCAATGGCCGAGCATCGCCGCACCGCCGGCGAGCACTCCTGCGAGGTGCGAAACGGTCTGGGTCGCAACGAACGCAGGAACGAAACCCTTGGCCGTGTCTACGAAGACGACCGGCAGACCGAGCCACCGTCCGTAGACTCGCCACACGTTCGTCCCGCCGATATTGCCGCTGCCGCGCGTGCGGATGTCCTCGTGCTTCACAGCGCCCACGAGCCAATAGCCCGTCGGGATCGACCCGCAGAGATAGCCGGCGACTATGAGGAGTGCGGTACTTACGTCTGAATTTGGTACTTCGACACCCAGTCGTTGACCGTGCCCCAGTCAAGGTTGTCGAAGAAGGCGTCGATGTAGGACGCGCGGTCGGTCTGGTAGTCGAGCCAGTACGCGTGCTCGTACACGTCGAGCGCGATTAGCGGCGTCGCGTTCCAGACCGGGAACGTGTTCTGCGCGTCACCGATGTAGTTGAAGAGGTGTCCCTCGTCCCAGTCGTACGCCGTCCAGGCCCAGCCGCGTGCCGCCATTCCGGTCGCCTTGAGATCCGCGCGCCACTCAGCGACCGAGCCGAAGTCCCGCGCGAGCAGGCGGGCGACCGGCCCGTCGGGATCGCCGCCTCCGCCGCCGAGGTGGGCGAAATAAATCTCGTGGTTCTTGATCCCACCGATGGCAAACGTGAGGTCGAGTTTCAGAGCTCGGATCTCCGAGTAGACCTGGTTCGCACCTTCCAGGGCGGCCCCTCCCAGCTTGCCGAGGATCTCGTTCCGCTTGTTCACGTAGCCCTCGTAGAGCTTGTAATGGGCCTCGACCGCCTCCCGCGAGATGCCGTCGAGCTCGTAGAGCTCCGGCCTCAGCTCCCGGGGCTTGATCTCTTCGAATCGGTAGGCGAGCGTCGCCATCGTCTCCTCTCCGCGTAGTGAGCGCGCGGAGCATATCCTCGCGGCAACAGAAGAAAGGAGAACGAATGCCCTTCGAGGTTCCTCCTCTCCCCTACGACTACGACGCGCTCGAGCCGCACATCGACGAGCAGACGATGCGCGTCCACCATGACAAGCACCACCAGGCCTACGTCGACAACGCCAACAAGGCGCTCGAGGGCACCGAGTGGGCGAATTCGCCCGTCGATCAGGTGCTGGGTGACGCGCTCGACGTCATTCCGGAGGACAAGCGCGCCGCCGTCCGCAACAACGCCGGCGGCCACGCGAACCACTCGCTGTTCTGGGAGCTCATGAGCCCGGACGGAGGCGGTGAGCCGTCCGGCACGCTCGCGAAGGCGATCGAGGACACCTTCGACAGCCTGGATGCCCTGAAGGAGCAGATCAACGACGCGGGGGTCAAGCGCTTCGGGTCAGGTTGGACGTGGCTCGTCCACGACGGCACCGGCCTCGCGGTCAGGTCGACCCCGAATCAGGACTCGCCCCTGATCGACGACGACACGCCGCTGCTCGGCATCGACGTATGGGAGCACGCCTAC
>JBKPJA010000100.1:0-19008 GCA_046730515.1 Actinomycetota bacterium
CGCGTGAGCGGGCGGTGCTCGAGCTTCGCTACGGGCTCGACGGACGGCATCCGCGCACGCTCGACGAGGTCGGCCGCACGTTCAACGTCACACGCGAGCGGATCCGCCAGATCGAGAACCAGTCGCTAAAGAAGCTCCGCGCGCTCGGGGACGCCGCCAAGCTCCGCGATCAAGCAGCGTAGTTCCGTAGAGTTCCGCCTGCTGTGGACCAGGCCTGGCTCGAAGAGCTGCGGGAGTTCATTGCGATTCCGTCCGTGAGCGCGGATCCGGCGCACCGCGAGGACGTGGCGCGCGCGGCGGAGTGGCTTGCAGAGCTCGTCAAGCGTTCCGGCGGGGATGCCGAGGTGACTCCGTTCGGCGGGCGGGAGCTCGTCCTCGGCGAGATTCCGGCGAACGCCAACGGCGCCGGCGCGCCGACCGTGCTGGTCTACGGGCACTTCGACGTGCAGCCGCCGGCGCCGCTCGAGCTGTGGGAGTCGCCCCCCTTTGAGCTTGCGCAGCGCGATGGCTGGCTCTTCGGCCGCGGCATCGCCGATGACAAAGGCCAGCTGTACACGCTCGTGAAAGCCGCGCAACTCTTGCAGTCGAACGGCGAGCTGCCGGTGAACATTCGGATCGCGTGCGACGGGGAGGAAGAGATCGGCGGGCACACGATCGTCGACTTCCTCGAACAGGACGATCGTGGGGCGGACGCGTGCGTGATCTTCGACGGGCACACCACTCGTCCCGACCAGCCGGAGTTCATGCTCGCGACGCGGGGCCTGGCAGGATTTCATGTCACCGTCCGCACGGGCGCGCGCGACATGCACTCCGGCATCTACGGCGGCGCGGCGATGAACGCCATCCACGCACTGATGCAGACATTGACCGCGCTGAGCGCGAAGGACGGTCTGCTTGCGGACGAGCTGCGCCAAGGTCGCGCGGCACTCGGCCCCGACGAGCAGCACGCGGCTGAGGTGTTGCCGAGCGGAGACGTTCTGCTCATCGAGGCCGGTGCGACGCCGCTCGACGCACACGCAGGCGCCGAGTTCTACACGCGCACGTGGGCTGAGCCGTCGCTCGACGTGAACGGCATCCACGGCGGCAAGCCGGACTTCGTCAACACGACGCTGCCGGTGGAAGCGCACGCGCGCTTCACGATCCGGCTCGCGCCGGGGCAGGAAGTCGACTACATCCGCCGGACTGCGGAGAAGCTGTTGCGCGACGCGCTGCCAGAGGGCGCCGAACTCGAGGTGCTGCACGAGAACTCCGCGCCGCCTGGACGCACGCCGCCCGACGCCCAGGCGATCCAACTCGCGCTCGACGCGTTCGAGCGGGCGATCGGCAAGCGTCCGTTGCTCGTTCGAGCGGGCGGCACACTGCCGATCTTTCCGGCGCTCGAGGCCAGGGGGATTCCGACTGTCGGCACCGGCTTTGCGCTGCCGGAGTCGGCCGCGCACTCGCCGAACGAGAAGATGCGGACCGAGGACATTCCGCGCGCGGTCGCGGCCGCGGGGGAGCTGTTTCGCAGCTGGGGCGCGCTTGGCTGAGAACGGCCGATACTCGACCCAGCTCGCCGCCGAGCTCGCGGACGACGTGCTGGAGCGGTTCTTGCGTTACGTCCGCATCGACACGCAGTCCGACGACGATTCGAAGACGGTGCCGAGCACCGCGAAACAGCGCGACCTCGGTGAGCTGCTCGCGCGCGAGCTGGGCGATGCTGGGTTCGCGGACGCGAACCTGGACGAGCACGGCTGCGTCTTCGCCACGCTTCCGGGCTCGCGCGGACCCACCATTGGCTTGATCGCGCACGTGGATACGAGCCCCGACGAGTCCGGCACGAACGTCCAGCCCCAGGTCGTTCGTTACGAGGGCGGCGACATCCAGTTGCCCGGCGATCCGCGGCAGGCGATCCGTCCGTCCGAGAGCGTGTTGCTCGCCGAGCGCGTCGGCCACGACATCGTCACCACCGACGGAACGACTCTTCTCGGCGCAGACGACAAAGCCGGCGTTGCGGAGATCATGGCCGCGGTCGCGTACCTCGCGCAGCATCCGGAGATCGAGCACGCGCCGATCCGCGTCGGCTTCACCGTCGACGAGGAGGTCGGGCGAGGCGTCGATCACTTCGACATCGGGAAGTTCGGCGCGAACTTCGCGTACACGGCCGACGGTGCGGAGATTGGACGCATCGACGAGGAGACGTTCTCCGCTTCTGAGATGCGCGTTCGGATCGAGGGCCACAGTGTCCATCCCGGGACATCGAAGGGAAAGATGGTCAACTCGATCAAGCTCGCCGCGCAGCTGATCGAGCGGCTGCCGACAGACCGCCTCTCGCCGGAGACGACCGAGGAGCGTGAGGGGTTCGTCCATCCGTATCGCATCAGCGGCGGGGCTGCCGAGACGACGATCGCGTTCATCGTCCGCGACTTCGACCGGGCGAAGCTGCACGAACACGAGGAGCTTCTGCGCGGGCTCGCTGCGGAGATCGAGCGCGAGGAGCCACGGGCCCGCGTTCACGTCGAGGTCGAGGAGAGCTACCGCAACATGAAGGAGTTCCTCGACGCGCGGCCGCGAATTCTCGACGCGGCCGAGGAGGCAACACGCAGAGCGGGCCTCGAGCCGACGCGCGGCGCGATCCGGGGCGGGACCGACGGTGCGATGCTGAGCGCACGCGGTCTCCTGACGCCGAACGTGTTCACCGGCGGGCAGGAGTACCACTCGGTGCGCGAGTGGGTCTCCGTTCAGGACATGGCCGCATCCGCGGCGACGCTCGTCGAGCTCGCGAAGCTGTGGGCCGAGCCGGAGTGGGCCGACTCGGCGTGACGCCTTGCCCTCGTACGACGTCTTCGCGCGGTTCTACGACGCCGTCCAGGGCGATCGCGCGGAGCACGCTCGCTACATCCGCTCCCTGATCCGTAAGCACGCGCCGCGCGCTCGCACAGTGCTCGAGCTTGCGTGCGGGACAGGCTCGGTCCTCAAGCAGCTCTGGACGCACTACGACGTCACCGGCCTGGATTTGTCGGAGGAGATGCTCGAAATCGCCTCGGAGAAGGTGCCAAGGGTGCCGCTCTTCCGCGGCGACATGACGAGCTTCGACCTCGGTGAGCGGTTCGACGTCGTCCTCTGCGTCTACGACTCGATCAACCACCTCTTGCGGTTCGACGAGTGGAAGGCGGTCTTCGCGGGTGCGCACGACCATCTGAACGACGGCGGCATGTTCATCTTCGACATCAACACGCAGCGAAAGCTCGCCGATTTCGCCTCGCGCCGGTCGACGGCGGACTGGTTCGGCGACGGGAACCTGATGGTGATCGAGATCAGCAACGCCGGTCGCGGAGTCGCGAATTGGGGAGTGCGGGTCTTCGAACGCGTCCACGGCTCCGAGTATCGCTTCCACAGCGAGGACATCCCGGAGATCTCGTTCCCGCCCGAGCGGATCAGGGCTGCGCTCGAGAAATGGTTCTCCCGCGTGTGGATCTACGACGCCCAGCGCTCGCGCCCGACGGCGCGCTCAGAGCGGCTGCATTTCGTCTGCCGCGCTTAGGTATGCGTGCAAAGGCCCCAGTCGCGGCCGAACTCGCGCATCGCGTCGATGATCGGTAGGAGCCCTTCGCCCTTGGCAGTCAGCTCGTACTCCACGCGCGGCGGCGATTCGGGATAGCTGTGCCGCTCGATGATCCCTTCGGCTTCGAGCGCGCGTAGCCGCTCGGACAACGTGCGCGGCGAGATCCCGGCACACGAGTGCTCGAGCTCCGAGAAGCGGCGCGGTCCTTCTGAGAGATCGTGGACGAGGAGAGCTGTCCACTTTGCCCCGATGATCTCCGCGCACGCCGCCACGGAACACGTCGTCGATTCGTGGACGGAGTTCATCGTGCGCATCGCTTTACGGATTGTAGCCTTGGCCGCCGGCGCGGCCTCCGCGCATTCGGCCAGGTCGAACTTTGTGGCACGAGAGGCATGGGTCTGACCCCGGGCCGTGTCGGTTTTCGTCAGTCCCACGGCGGCGGGTTGTAGGTCCAACGACCCCCGAGCATCGTCGCGACGACCCGTAGTTCCGGCAGCTCTTCGGTCTCCAGCTGGAACGGGTCGCGGTCGAGGACCGCGAGATCGGCCAGGTAGCCGGGCAGCAGCTTCCCGCGACGGCGCTCCTCGCCCTCGAGCCACGCTGGATTCACGCACGTCGCGAGCAACGCTTGCTCGAGCGTCACGCGCTGCTCGGGATGCCACGCCGGACGCTCGTCGATCGTGCGCAGGACGCCGGCGCAGACTCCAGCCCACGGGTCGAGCTCTTCGATCGGCGCGTCTGATCCGTTGGCGACGACTGCGCCCGATTCCCACAGTGAGCGGTACGCGTAGGCGCCATCAGTCATGGTGGCCCAGAAGCGGTCGGCGAGATCGCGGTCGCTCGGTGCGTGACTGAACTGCACCGAAGCGGCGACGCCGAGCGCGGCGAATCGCGGCAGGTCTTCCGGTGCCAGCAGCTGCGCGTGCTCGATCCGTGGCCGAAGGTGTTGCGCACGCCAGACGCCCTGCGTCTCTTCGAAGGCGTCGAGCGCATCGCGGTTCGCGCGGTCGCCGATCGCGTGCACGGCAACGGGAAAGCCGTCGCCGGCGGCGCGCCGGATCGTCTCGGCGAGCTCTTCCTTGCTCGTGATCTCCACGCCGGAGCCGTCGAGCATGCGCGCCGTCTGCGAGCCGAGGGTGCCGTCCATGAACGCCTTCACGTAACCGAGCTTCAGTAAGCCGTTGCCGAAGCCGCCGCGCACCGGCAACGCGAGCAGCGCATCGAGCTCGTCCTTCGGATGCGACTCCCACACGCGCACCGAGAGCACGCCTTCTGAGTGCAGTCGCTGGAAGACCGCAAGCGCGCCGAGCCAACCATCCTTGTCATGAATGGCAGTGACGCCGCGCGCGTTCGCGATCTTCAGTCCCGCGCGAGAAGCCGCAACGAGCTCGCCCTCGCTCGGCCGCGCATAGCGGTCGCGGAAGGTCCATGCACACTCCTCACGGAGGACGCCGGTCGGTTCGCCTCGTTCGTCGAGCTCGACCACGCCGCCGGGAACCTGCAGATCACCGTCCGCCAGTGCGAGCGCCGCCGAGTTGAGCCAGAGGGAATGGCCGTCGCGCGCCTGCAGTGCAACCGGTCGGTCACCGACGATTGCGTCGAGATCCGACTTCATCGGCTCGACCGAAGGAGCCCAGTCGCCGCTTCGCCAGCCCCGCCCGCGCAGCCAGCCCTCGCCAGGCGACGACTGCACTGCCTCGCGCACGCGCGCGAGCGCCTCGTCGATAGAGCGGGTCCCTTCCAGCCGCACTTCGTTCTGCGCCGCCGCCCAGGTCGGGAAATGGACGTGCGAGTCGCAGAAGCCGGGGAGCACGCACCGTCCGCCGAGGTCGACGCGTTCAGGCGACGCGAGCGCGGTCTCGTGGACGCCGACGCCGCCCGAAATCCGATCGCCCGCGATCGGCAGCGCACGGGCAACCGGCACGGACGGCTCGAGGGTGCGGATGACGCCGTTTTCGAGGATCACCGTGAGACAATCTTGCCGTGTTCGACCATGTCACGATTCGGGCGTCGAACGGCGAGGCGTCGAAGCGGTTCTACGAGACCGTGCTCGCGCCACTCGAAGTCGCGCAGCACGACGGAGACGGCTGGACGGCGTGGGGTGATTACGACTTCTTCGTGCACGAGGATCCGACGCCGACGCGCCGGCTTCATGTCGGCTTCGCCGCGCCGTCGCGGGAGTACGTGGACAAGTTCTGGCGGGTCGGCACCGACGCGGGATACGAGAGCGACGGCGAGCCGGGGCCGCGTCCGCAGTATTCAAGGACGTACTACGGCGCGTTCCTCCTCGATCCCGACGGCAACAGCGCGGAGGCGGTGCATGCCGATTGGGAAGCCGAGCGCAGCCTCATCGATCACCTTTGGCTGCGCGTCGCGGATGTCCGCGCGTCTATACGGTTCTACGCGACGATCGCGCCTTGGGCCCGCTTCTTCGTTAGGCCGCGCAGTCCAGAGCGCACGCAGCTGATCGGCGAGGCGGACTCGTTTTCCGTCGTCAGCGGGGCGCCGACCGAGAACGTCCACATCGCCTTCGCCGCGGACGAGGACTGGTTCGTCGACGAGTTCCACCGCGCCGCGGTCGACGCCGGCTACCGCGATAACGGCGGTCCGGGCGAGCGCGACTACCGCGCCGGTTACTACGCAGCCTTTGTCTTCGATCCCGACGGCAACAACATCGAGGTCGTCAACCACAACCGCGGGTAGGCTTGCCGCGGTGGCCTACGACCCGCTGACAGACGAACAGCGAGAGATCCGCGATCTCGTCCGCCAGCTCGCGCGCGAGCGCATCGCGCCGCGCGCCGCGGAGATCGACCTGACGCACGAGTTTCCGTGGGACGTCGTCGAGCTCTTCCGCGATCACGAGCTGTTCGGGCTCTTCTTCGACGAGGAGTACGGCGGCACAAGCACGGGCACGCTGCTCTCGCTCGTCGCGATCGAAGAGGTCTCGAAGGTATGTGCGACCAGCGGTCTCATCCTCGCAGTCCAGGAGCTCGGCTCGCTCGGGCTCAAGCTCGCCGGCAGCGAAGAGCAGAAGCAGCGCTACCTGCCGAGACTCGCATCCGGCGAGTGGCTGTGCGCCTATGCCCTCACCGAATCCGGATCGGGCTCCGACTCGGCGGCGATGCGATCGACCGCGCGGCGCAGGGACGGGGCGTACGTCCTCAACGGCTCGAAGCGCTTCATCACGAACGCGGGTGTCGCGCAGCTGTACGCCGTGTTTGCGAAGACCGATCCTAGCGAGGGGCACGCGGGCATCTCCGCGTTCATCGTCGAAGCCGACAGCCCAGGGTTCGAGGTCACGCGCGTCGAGCCGAAGATGGGGATCAAGGGCTCGACGACCGGAGAGCTCGTCCTCGACGACGTCCGCGTTCCCGCGGGCAACCTGCTCGGCGAGGAGGGCGAGGGCTTCAAGATCGCGATGCGGATCCTCGACCGCTCCCGTCCCGGAATCGCAGCGCAGGGGCTCGGGATCGCGCAAGGCGCAACCGACTACGCGCTCGAATACGCGAAGACGCGCGAGACGATGGGCAAGCCGATCGCGCAACATCAGCTCGTCGCGGCGATGCTGGCTGACATGGAGACGAAGTGCGAGGCGGCGCGGGGGCTGCTCTACAAGTTCGGCCAGGCCGTCGACGAGGGTGTCGAGGGACCGGAGCTGACGAAGCTCTCCGCAATGGCGAAGCTCTTCTGCACCGACGTCGCGATGGAGGTCACGACCGATGCCGTGCAGGTGCTCGGCGGTTACGGCTACATCCAGGAGTACCCCCTCGAGCGGATGATGCGGGACGCGAAGATCACGCAGATCTATGAAGGGACGAACCAGATCCAGCGACTCGTGATCGCGCGCGAGATGATCAAGGAGCAGCGCGCGTTTCTGCTCGCCGCTGCATTTTGATTCACCGCCTATTCACGTTAGGGTTGATCGCTTCCATGGAGCTAGCTCGCCCAGATCGAGGCGAGGAGAGGAGGAGGCGATGAAGCGCATCCTGTCTGTGCTCTCCCTGCTGGCCTTGGTCACGGCTTTCCTGGTCGTGGTCGGGGCAGCCGGGGCGAGCCGTCACGTCGGCATCTCGCCGGTCAAGGGATCCTTCAAGTACTGCGTCGATCCGACATTCCCGCCGATGGAGTCGGCGACAACGAGCGGCAAGCTCATCGGCTTCGACATCGACATGGCGAGTGCGATCGGAAAGCTCTGGAAGGTGAAGGCGGTTTCTGTCAGCACCGCGTTCCCGGGCCTGTTGCCGGCACTCGCCGCGAAGAAGTGCAACATGGTCATCAGCGGCATCTTCGTCACGCCGGACCGCACGGCGAAGTTCCCCGCTGTCGGCTACATGCACACGCACCGGGCGCTGATCGTCCAGGCCGGCAACCCGAAGAACATCAGGTCGCCGGATGACCTCTCCGGCAAGAACGTCGCCGTCCAGCACGGGACGAAGTACGAGGAATACCTGAACGGTCTGAACGACCAGTTCAAGTCGCAGGGCAAGCCTCAGATGAACCTTTCGAGCTACCCGGGGGACACGGATGCGATCGCGCAGCTGCTGATCGGACGCGCCGACGCAGTTTTGACTCAGGACACCGAGGGCGCGTACCAGAAGAGGCAGCATCCCGGAAAGCTCGCCATCGGGTACCTCTTCCCGGAGAGCGACACCTTCGGGATCTACTACCGCATGTCCGACAACAAGCTCGGCAAGGCGCTGAAGGCTGCGATCAAGAAGCTGAAGAAGAACGGAACGTTGAAGAAGCTCGCGGCAAAACAGCAGATCCCGGCCAGTGACGTGAAGTAGGCTGCGCCGCAAGGGTGTTCGCGAGCTTCGACACCCACTTGTTCTGGGAAGTGCTCCGTTCCGGTCCGTACTGGAAGGGAGCACTTCTCGCAATCGGCCTGACGTGCGCGTCGCTCGGCGCGGCGATCCTGATCGGCTTTCCACTCGCTTTGGGGCGATCGAGCCGTCTCTGGCCGGTGCGTTTCCTCGTCTTCCTCTACAGCTGGTTCTTCCGTGCGACGCCCACTTTGCTCTTGCTGCTGATCGTTTGGGACGTGCTGCCGCAGTTGTGGCAGGTGTTCGCCGAGAACTGGTACACGTCTTTTCTCGCGGCGTTTATCGCCCTTTCATTGAACGAAGCCGCGTACATGGCGGAGATCATCCGTGCGGGCCTCCTCGCCGTCGATCCCGGGCAGGACCTGGCAGGCCGCGCTCTGGGGATGAAGCGCTGGCAGATCCTCCGGCGGGTGATCGTGCCGCAAGCCGTGCGGATCGTCATCCCGCCCACCGGCAACGAGTTCATCACGCTGCTGAAGCTGACGAGTCTCGCCTCGGTGATCTCCGTCCATGAGTTGCTGACCGCGGCGCAGGAGCAGGCGTCGGTCAAGTTCAGCTTCGCGGAGGTCTACGGCGCCGCGTTGGTCTATTACCTCGTGATCGTGAGCGTCCTCATGTTCCTGCAGAGCCGGCTCGAGCGTCGCTTCACGTTCCGTTCACGCGCCCGCCGTACGCGAATGACGCTCGCGGTGGGCGCAAGCCACGACGCCCGATGAGCGAGGCGGTCCTGCGAGCCGAGGAGGTGTGGAAGTCGTACGACGGCTTGAACGTGCTCCAAGGGGTGTCCCTCGAGGTGGATCGCGGCCAGGTCAAGGTGATCATCGGGCCGTCGGGCTCGGGCAAGTCCACGCTGCTCCGGTGTCTCGCGCTCCTCGAGCCTGTCGACCGCGGTTCCGTCTATCTGGAACAGGAACGGCTGAGCGGTCGCAAGGAGCGGGCGTTGGCCGCGCACCGCTCCGAGATCGGGATGGTCTTTCAGCGCTTCAACCTCTTTCAGAACATGACGGCTCTGCGCAACGTCATGACGGCGCTCATCGACGTTCGCGGTTTGTCGAGGCGCGAAGCGCGTGAGCGCGCGCTCGAGTTTCTCGCCAGCGTCGGGCTTGCGGACAAGGCGGACAATTATCCGGAAGAGCTCTCCGGCGGTCAGCAGCAGCGCGTCGCGATCGCGCGTGCGCTCGTGATGCGGCCGAAGGCGATGCTCTTCGACGAGCCGACGTCCGCGCTCGACGTCGAGCTCGTGCGGGAAGTGCTCGACGTGATGGAAGGGCTCGCGCGTGACGGGATGACGATGGTTGTCGTCTCGCACGAGCTGCGCTTCGCGCACCACGTCGCGAGCTCGATCCTGATGATGGACGAGGGCCAGATCATCGAGGAGGCGCCTCCGGACCGGTTCTTCTCCGCGCCGGAGCACGAGCGGACGAAGCGGTTTCTCTCGCTCGTCGAGTGAAGCCTGCGGTGATCGGCCGACTAGGAGTCGTGACGGCGAAGTCTGCGCTCCGCGGCCTGTCCCGATCGAACCCCTCGGGTCTGACCCCGGGCCTGTAACGAACCGCGAACGACTTCGGATCGATTCATTCCCGAGCTGTCTGCATACGGCGCCGCGGACGTACGGTTCCAAAATGTCACGACCGCTGCGGGCGCAAGCACCCGATCTCGTTTACCACGTCATGAGTCGAGGCGTCCGACAGGAACCGATCTTTCTCGACGATCAGGATCACAAGGTCTTCCTGAGCTTCCTGTCCGAAGCCGTCGTTCGGTATGTCTGGCGGCTCTCGACGTATTGTCTGATGGACAACCACTTTCACCTGGTGCTCGACACCCCAGACGCAAACCTGTCCGCCGGCATGCAATGGTTGAAAGGGCGCTATGCGCAATGGTTCAACTGGCGTCACGGTTATGAGGGACACGTCTTCTTCCGCCGCTTTCACTCCGTGCTCGTCGAGAGCGATTGGCATTTCCTCGCGGTCGTCCGCTACGTCCTTCTCAACCCGGTCCGAGCAGGGCTTTGCCAAGGTCCGGCGGATTGGCCGTGGAGTAGCTACCGGACCATGACGAGCGAAGAGCTCGGCCCGGTCGAGCTCGCGTCGGACTCCATCCTGAGCTACTTCGGACATGACGGAGCGAGCGCTCGCAAGACCTTCGCCGCGTTCATCGAGAGCGCCGAGCTTTCGTGACACAAGATGCAAGGGTCTGACCCCAAGCCTGGCGGTTCGGGACCGGGCTGGCAGGGACTAGTCGTACGCGCGGGACCCTCCCGAAAGGGATACTTAGGCAATGCGCCTCGAAGGCATCCACCACATCACCTGCATCACCGGCGATGCGCCTCGCAACGTCGATTTCTACACGCGCGTCCTCGGTCTGCGTCTCGTGAAGAAGTCCGTCAACCAGGACGATCCGACCGTCTACCACCTGTTCTATGCGGACGAGAAAGGCGACCCCGGCAGCGACCTGACCTTCTTCGAGTATCCACACGCAGCGCGCGGAGCCGCAGGGGCAGGGATGGTGCATACGATCGTCTTCCGAGTTGCCTCTGACGACGCGCTCGACTTCTGGGCGGAGCGCTTGCGGCACGAGGTGGACGTGGAACGCGACGCCGGCTGGATCCGCTTTGCCGACCACGAAGGGCTCGGCTTCGAGCTCGCGGTCGTCGACACGGCGGATGAGCCGCTGATCGCAGACCATCCGGAGATCCCGGCCGAGCTCGCGCTACAGGGCTTCGACGGCGTGCGCGCGTACGCGCGCGATC
The DNA here is from genome assembly GCA_046730515.1 of Actinomycetota bacterium. Lineage (GTDB taxonomy): Bacteria > Actinomycetota > Thermoleophilia > Gaiellales > Gaiellaceae > 3-1-20CM-4-69-9. The sequence continues at coordinate 11,117 of JBKPJA010000100.1, forward strand.
CCGAACGCAGCCGCGACTTGCTCGAGGAGACGCTCGGGTTCAAGCCCGACGGCGGCAATCTGTGGGAGGTACGCGGCGAGCACCGCGGCTCTTTCTATGCCTACGGCGAGCCGCCCCGCAGCGTCATGGGTCTTCCGGGTGCCGGGACGGTGCACCACGTCGCATGGGCGTCGCCGATGGACAAGCACGAGGCGTGGCACGAGCGCGTCAGGCGCGCCGGCGTGCATCCGACGCCGATCATCGACCGCTTCTACTTCCGCTCGATCTACTTCCGGGAGCCGAACGGGATCCTGTTCGAGATCGCAACGATCGGCCCGGGCTTCGCCGTCGACGAGGATCCCGAGCATCTCGGCGAGAAGCTCTCGCTGCCGCCGGACTACGAGCATCTCCGCGCGCAGGTCGAGCCGAAGCTGACGCCTCTGCCGGACCTCCGCGCGAGCCGGACCCGCGCTTAGCCGCTCAGCGGAACGTCCAGCGCCTAGGTCCGCGGCCGAGTGCACTGAGGTTGTCGAGGCTGGTCCCGGCGCCGCGCGCGACACAGGTGAGCGGGGACTCGGCGATATGCACCGGCAGCGCGGTCTCGTCCCGGAAAACCTGATCGATACCGCGAAGGAGCGCCCCTCCGCCGACGAGCACGAAGCCGCGACTTCCGAGATCGGCGGCGAGCTCCGGCGGCGTTCGCTCGAGGGTGTCCCTGACCGCGTCGATGATTTGCGCCAGCGGCCGCTGGAGGGCGTAATGGACTTCGGTGGCGGTCAACCTGGCGCGCCGCAACAATCCGGTCAACAGATCGCGGCCCGCAACTTCCGCCTCTTCGCCGTTCTCAGGAGGAAGTGCAGACCCGATCGAGATCTTGACGTCCTCCGCTTGCTCCTGCCCGATCAGGAGTTTGTGTTCCTGCTGCAGATGCCGCACGATCGCGTCGTCGAGCTCGTAGCCGCCGACGCGCAGCGAATGCGCCACGACCATGCCGCCGAGGGAGATCACCGCCATCTCGCTCGTGCCGCCGCCGATGTCCACGACCATGCTGCCGCCCGGCTCGGCAACCGGTAGGCCTGCACCGATCGCTCCGGCCATCGGCTCGGCGACCAGAAAGGCACGACGCGCGCCGGCGCCGATGGTCGCTTCCTCGACGGCGCGGCGCTCGACCTCGGTGACGCCGCTCGGGACGCAGAGGACGACGTCCGGCGATTCGAAGCGCCCCCGCTTCGTCTCGCGAATGAAGTGGCGGAGCATCTGCTCGGTGACCTCGAAGTCGGCGATGACGCCGTGCCGGAGCGGACGCGTTGCCCTGATCGTCGCCGGCGTGCGCCCGATCATTCGCCTCGCCCGCTCGCCGACTGCCCTCACCTCGCCGGTGCTGTCGTCGATCGCGACGACGGAGGGCTCGAACAGGACGATCCCGTCGCCACGCCGGAAGACGACCGTGTTAGCGGTGCCGAGGTCGACGGCCAGGTCATGTCCGCTGCGTGTTGCGATGCGCCTCAATCGATCCAAAAGTCCGACCCCGAGAGAACCTAGCCAGCCGCCTTCCTACGAGGCCGGATCAAGTGGCGGATACTTCACGCGGATCTCGTCGACGTATGCAGCCAGCCGGTCCGCGAGTGCCGCGTCGTGGATCTCGAGGACGTTCTCCGCGTTCTGCTCGCCCGAATGCGAGAGGTTATAGCTGCCGACAAACAGGACGTCGTCGCAGACCATGACCTTGGCGTGCATGTAGTCGTGCACGGCGTCCGGCGCGTACGGCGTCGAGCGCTTCCCGGTGAAGTTGCCGTGCTCCATGACGAAGAGGAGGGACGGCGTCTTCCACGAGGCGTTGGGGTTGGCGTGCCACTGCTCGAGCACCTCGGCGATCTGCGTCGCATCGACGACGCCCGCGAGATCGACGCGCCTGTCCTGCGCGACCTCCGCCAGCGTGCCGAGGATAGGGCCGGAGCTGATGATCGGGGACGCGACGCGAATGCGACGCGTCGCGCGACCGATCCGGCGGCCGATCTCGACGGCGAGCTTCTCGCCGCGCTTGGGAGAGAACCACGTGCGAACCGGTGTGTCCCCGACGCGGATCGGATCCGTCGGCACGCGTCCGGTCGGCTCGACTGCGCGGTTCTGCCAGAGCTGCGCGAAGTCGTCCTGAAAGCGGATCGCGATGCCCTGTGACTGCACGATCAGGATCACGTTCTCCTCGCGCGTCCACGAGTCGTCCGTCCAGTTCGTCGATCCGGTCCAGACCGCGTTACGGTCGCGGACGACGTACTTGTGGTGCATAAGATCGGGCCAGCCCGGGACGGCGGCCGTCTCGAACGGGAGCGACTCGACGAGCTCCGGCTGAGTCGACGGCGGCGGGGGCACGGGAGGCCTGCGGTCCGCGCGCTCGAGGTTGTAGATGAGCCGGACGTGCACTCCGCGTTCGTGTGCGCCGACGAGTGCCTCGCGGATGACCGCGGCCGTGTCGTCGTGGAGGCGCACGTCGTAGAGCGCGAGCTCGAGCGTCTCGCTTGCCGGAGCGACGAAGTCCGCGATCAGCCGCGCGATGTCGGCCGCCGACTGTCCTCCGTCGGCAAGCGTGTGCACCTCGATCGGCTCCGCAGGCATGAAGGGCCTAGCCTACGCGTGGCCACAAAATCGAGATCAACGGGAGCAACCATGGACATCAGACGGAACAGCACCGAAACCGAGCCGGGACCGAGCGATTGGTTCACCGGAGCTGTGTATCTCGACGCCGTTGCGAGGCCGTCGGGCGGATCGCGCCTCTCCGCGACCAGCGTCCACTTCACGCCCGGCGCACGAACGGCGTGGCACACGCATCCGAACGGTCAGAGCCTCTTCGTCCTCGAAGGCGTCGGCCTCGCCCAGGTGCGGGGCGGCCCGATCGAGGTGATCCGGCCGGGCGACCGCGTGTTCTTCGAGCCGAGTGAAGAACACTGGCACGGCGCCGCCCCGAACCGCTTCATGACGCACCTCGCGATGCTCGAGGTCGACGACGACGGCAACGCGGCGACGTGGGGCGACCCCGTCACCGACGAGGAGTACGGCGCGGCGGAACGGTCCGAGTAACATCGCGCCGTGCGCGAGTTGCAGCCGGGTCTCTGGCACTGGGAGGCACCGCATCCGGAGTGGCGGGACACGGAGCCGTGGAGCGAGAACGTGTCGTCCTATGCGATCGACGACGGGGAGCGGCTGCTGCTCTTCGATCCGCTCGACGTTCCGAGCAAGATCGAGGAACGCGCGGGCGACCGCGAGACGGCGATCGTGCTCACCGCGCCGTGGCACGAGCGCGACGCACAGAGCCTGGTTGAGCGCCTCGGCGTGCCGGTCTACACGCCGCGGCCCGATACGGCAGAGGACCTCAAGCGGATGTTCGATTTCACCGCTCCGGAAGGCTGGGTCAGCTCGGACGTGCGATGGCTGGTCGAAGGGGAAGGTGAGGCGCACTGGTACGAGGCGGGCGACCAGCTGCCTGTCGGAGTCCAGGCCTTCCCCGGACAGAAGCGCAACGACGCTGTGATCTGGGTCGAGAGCCATGGCGCGGTCATCGCCGGCGACACGCTCGCCGACTTCGGCGAAGGGCCTCAGATCAATCCCCGCTGGCTCACCGCCGACGTGACGCGCGAGCAGGTCGTCGGAGGGTTGCGCCCGCTGCTCGTGCTGCCTGTGGAGCACCTGCTCGAGACGCATGGAGGCCCCTTCGACCGGGCGGCCCTCGAGCGGGCTCTAGAAGGTTAGAACTCGATCCCCGACACAGGGTGCGGGGCGTAGAGCTCCTCGACTTGCCGGATGGCGTCGTCGTCCAGCGGCAGAGCCTCGGCCGCGAGCGCGTCTTCGACGTGCTCGAGCTTTGTTGCGCCGACGATAGGCGCGGTCACGCCCGGCTTCTGTAGCAGCCACGCAAGCGCGACCTGCGCCGGCGCGACGCCGCGCTCGCCCGCAACTTCGCCGAGGCGTTCGATGATGGGAACGTCGAGCTCCGGCTTGTAGAGCGAGTCGCGGAACGGATCCGTTTGCGCACGCCTTGTCAGTTGCTCGGTCGACGACGCACGTGCCAGTAGCCCGCGCGCGAGTGGACTCCAAGGGATCACGGCGACGCCTTGGTCGATGCACTGTGGGATCATCTCCCGTTCCTCTTCGCGGTAGATCAGGTTGTAGTGGTTCTGCATCGAGACGAACGGCGTCGGCGCGTCGCGCTGCGCTTTCGCGAACTGCCACGCGTGCATGCTGCTTGCACCGATGTACCGCGCCTTTCCGGATCTGACCACCTCGTGCAGCGCTTCCATTGTTTCCTCGATCGGCGTCGCGGAGTCCCAGCGGTGGATCTGGTAGAGGTCGACGTAGTCAAGCCCGAGTCGATCGAGGGAAGCATCGATCGAGGCGAGGACGTGTTTGCGAGACAGGCCCTGACCGTTCTCCCCCGGCATCGTTCGCCCGCGCACCTTCGTCGCAACGACGTACTCCTCGCGCATCCCAAAGAGTTTGCGGAGCAGGCGGCCGGTGACGACCTCGCTCTGCCCTCCGTTGTAGACGTCGGCCGTATCGAAGAAGATGATTCCGCCCTCGACGGCGCGCCTGACGATCGGCTCCGCGTCCGCTTCGTCCAGCGCCCACTCGCGGCTCTCGTGCTTGCCGAAGCTCATCATCCCGAGACACACGCGCGAGACGCGCAGCCCGGTTCGGCCCAGGTTTACGTACTCCATGCGGTCTTCAGTCTTGCTTGTCGTGGACGTGCTTGTCGAATGAACCGGAGATCGCAGCAGGGAGGTAACGGCTTCCGGCGAAGGCAAGAGGATCACGCGTAAAGCAGTGACGTTTACGGCAGCGCTCGCATTCGCGATCGCGCTCCCCGGTGAGGCACGGGCTGACGCGGAGGCGGTGCTTGCGAAGCGATACGCCCCGGTGGTTCGTCTCGTCAGGCAAGACGAGCCGTGCCACCACGGCGAGCCGTATCAGCCGACCGATGTGAACCTCGTGCTCGGCAACCCCGATGTGGTTCTGCGCGGGCCGTGGGATCGGACGAACATCGTCAAGATCGCGCCGACGGCAGCGGATATCGCCCATGCGCTGTTCGACTATCACCTCGATTTCCCGGGGAACGCCGTCGCTCCGGGCTGCGGCTACGACGAATGGTCGCACCGCTTGAACAAAGGCTCACCGCCGCGAACATACGCGCGCGTCGCGACCGATCCGGCCTACCCGCAGCAGATCGCGCTGCAGTACTGGTTCTTCTACGTCTTCAACGACTTCAACGACAAGCACGAAGGCGACTGGGAGATGATCCAGCTCGATTTCGACGCTGCGACTGCGCACGACGCGCTGGGAAAGAAGCCCGCGCTCGTCGGGTTCAGCCAGCACGAGTCGGCCGAAAGCGCGCAGTGGGGTGCCTCGAAGCTTCAGATCGTCGACGGCACCCATCCGGTCGTCTATGCGGCTCTGGGTTCTCACGCGAACTACTACAACTCCGCGCTTCATCTCGGCCGAAGCGCGGCACAAGGAGTCGGCTGCGACGACACTTCAGGTCCGTCGGTCGAGCTACGGCCGGAGGTGTCGGTCGTCCCCACCCGGAAGACGGCCTACTTGCGTGCGTATCCGTGGCTGGGTTTCGAGGGACGCTGGGGCGAGCAGCACGAGCGCTTCTACAACGGGCCTACCGGGCCTGCAACGAAGCCTCAATGGACCCAGCCGATCACATGGGCACACGAATGGCGCGACAAGAGCTTCGTCGTTCCCGCGGGGACTGTGTTCGGCGCGGCCGCGACCGACTTCTTCTGCGGCGCGGTTGCCGGGGGTTCCACACTGCTGACCTCCCTGGTGGGCAACCCGTCACCGGTCCTCATTGCGCTCGCGGCAATCCTCGGGGTCATCCTTTGGCTCACCTCGCGGACGAGCTGGCAGCCGTCAGCACCGCTCCGGCTCGGACGGCGACGAGCCTGGGGCACGATCGTCACCGCGGCGCGCCGGATGTACGTGAGCCACCTGCGTCTCTTCCTGGAGATCGGCCTGCTGTTCTTCCCGCTGGGGGTGCTGATCAGCGGTCTCCAGTACTTCCTGTTCAGAGCCGGAGGTCTGAACGGTCTCGTCGATTCGGTCGGGAGCACGAATGCAGTGGTCGGCTTCCTCGCCGTCGCGCTCGGCATCGTCATCACCATCTTTGGGCTCTCCGTCATACAGAGCGTGACCGCGATCGCCATGATCGAGATCGACGGCGGCCGACCCATCAAGGCATGGGGTGCTTATCGCAAGGCTCTGCCGAAGCTGGGTCCGCTACTCGGCACCGTGCTGATCGTCGCCGTCGCGCTCACCATCGTCAGCTTTACGGCGATCGGCGCACTGCTGGCCGTCTGGCTGGTCGTGCGTTGGTCGTTCCTCGCGCAGGTGCTCGTCGTGGAGGACACGTCGGGGGTCGCAGGGCTCCATCGAAGCGCACAACTCGTGCGAGGAAACTGGTGGCGCGTGGCGTCGATGATTCTCTTCGTCACCGTCATCGCGCTTCTCCTCGGACCGCTGTTCGGGACGGCGCTCCTCTTCATGAGCAGCGCGTCGTTCGACTTCGTCAACCTCGCTTCGAGCCTCATCTACGTGATCGTCCTCCCCTACGCCGCGATCGCAACGACGTATCTCTACTTCGATCTCCGCGTCGGCGAGCAACGGGAGGGGTCGGAGGAAGAGCTCGGCGGCGTCCTGCCGGAAGAGGCATCAGTGCTGACGCCGAACTAGAAGCGTCTCAACTTGATCAGCGCGATTAGTTTCGACCGGCCGGCGGGTTGAACGTCGTAGGACGGATTCCCGCCGACAACGGAGGTGCAGGGTGCCGGACGTAACTCTCAAGTCGATCGACGACATGGAGGCGATCTACGGCGGCTTGGCCCGTCGGGCTCGAGCCGAGCTCGGGGTAACGGCCTGGGGGATGCAGGTCTTCACGCTGCCGCCCGACTGGGACGGCTATCCGAACCACAGCCACAGCGCCCAGGCTTTCGATCCAAATCAGGAGGAGGTCTACATTCCCCTCGAGGGGCAAGCGATTCTGGTTGCTGACGGCAGCGAGTTCGAGCTCATGCCAGGGACAATGGTCCGGGTCGGCCCTGATCAGCTCCGCCGTATCGTTCCGGGCCCGGAGGGGATTCGCTTCGTGGCGATCGGCGGCGCCCCGGGCTCCTTCACTCCCGGCGCGTGGACCGAGCTCGGAGCCGATCCGCCGATGCCGCCGTCCGGCTAGCTTCGTCGTCGCAAATGGACGACCAGGCGTTCGCGCTTCTCATCGAGCCGCATCGGAGGGCTCTTCATCTTCACTGCTATCGGATGCTCGGCTCGCTGCACGACGCCGACGACGCTCTCCAAGAGACGCTGCTGCGCGCGTGGAAGGGCTCCGATCGTTACCAGCCGCGATCCCGTCTTAGCGCCTGGCTGCACACCATCGCGACAAATGTTTGCTTGACCGCGATCGCTCGTACTCGCGCGCAGCCGGTCGACCTCGTGGAGGACATCGACTATCTGCAGCCGTATCCGGATCGCTTACTCGATGACCTTGTGGAGCGCGAGACCGTGGAACTGGCGTTCATCGTGGCGATTCAGCTGTTACCTCCGAAGCAGCGGGCCGTTCTGATTCTGCGCGACGTCTTGGGTTGGACCGCAAAGGAGGCAGCGGAGGCGCTGGGCGATTCCGTGGGCGCGGTGACGAGTGCCCTGCAGCGAGCGCGCGCTGGTGTGGAACGTCCACGGCCGCGGCCGCTCACGCCGGCTGACCACGAGCGAGTCCTTGTGAAACGGTTCATGGCTGCGTGGGAAGCGGTCGACGTCGCGGCGCTCGTGGGACTCTTGACAGATGACGCGGTCATGACCATGCCTCCCGAACGGATGCGGGTAGCCGGTGCGAGCGCGATCGGCGACTTCTTTGCTTCGGTGCC
>JBKPJA010000101.1:0-21882 GCA_046730515.1 Actinomycetota bacterium
GGGTGCGTACGGCTGCGGGATCGCGATCGGCGAAGGACAGGGCGCCGGCAACTACCAGTCCTTCGCCGGCCCACACTACGGCTTTCTCGCGGCGCGGAGCGAGTTCATCCGCCGCATGCCGGGGCGAATCGTCGGCGAGACGTTAGATACCGCGGGAGAGCGCGGCTATGTCCTGACCCTGCAGACCCGCGAGCAGCACATCCGCCGCGAGAAGGCGACCTCCAACATCACCACGAACCAGACGCTGCTCGCGCTGGCCGGGCTCGTCTACCTGTCGTGGCTCGGGCCTCAGGGACTGCGTGAGCTGGGGGAGACCTGCATGAGCCTCGCGGCCTATGCGCGCGAGCGGCTGACGGACGCAGGCTCTGAGCTCGTGTTTCCAGAACGGACAACGTTCAAGGAGTTTGCAGTTCGGGTCGGACGGAACGGCCGTACGGCAAAGGACGTGATCCGCTCGTCGCGCGACCGCGGCGTCCATCCCGGCTACGCGCTCGGCCGCGACTACCCGGGCCTCGACGACGCGCTCCTCGTCGCCGTCACGGAGAAGCGGACGCCGGAGGAGATCGATCGGCTGGTGGAGATCCTGCGCGGATGAAGCTCATCTTCGAAAAGTCCCAACCTGGACGCCGCGGCGCATCCCTTCCGCGCTACGACCTGCCGCAGGCGCCGGAGCTTCCGGCCGAGCTGCGCAGGGGTGCGCCGCCGCGCCTGCCCGAGCTCGCCGAGCTCGACCTCCTGCGCCATTTCACCGAGCTCTCGACGCGCAACTTCGGCATCGACACAGGCTTCTATCCCCTCGGCTCCTGCACGATGAAGTACAACCCGCGCGTCAACGAACGGCTCGTCTCACTGCCGGGCTTCCGCGACCTCCATCCTTACCAGGAAGAGGACGCGGCGCAGGGTGCGCTCGAGCTGATGTGGCGGCTCCAGGAAGCGCTGATCGAGGTCTCCGGCCTGCGCGCATGCTCGCTGCAGCCGGCCGCGGGCTCGCAGGGCGAGCTGACCGGCCTCATGCTGATGCGCGCGTACTTCAACGACCGCGGTGAGGGCGACAGGCGCGACACGATCGTGACTGCAGACACCGCGCACGGCACGAATCCCGCGAGCGTGACGATGGCGGGCTACAAGCTGGAGAAGTGCGGCACCGACGCGCGTGGCAATCTCGACCTCGACGACCTGCGTGCGAAGGTCAACGAGCGCACCGCCGGTCTGATGCTCACGAATCCCTCGACGCTGGGGCTCTTCGACGAGCACATCGAGGACGTCGCGAAGATCTTCCACGACGCGGGCGCGCTTCTCTATTACGACGGCGCGAACCTGAACGCGGTCTGCGGAATCTCACGGCCCGGTGACATGGGATTCGACATCGTCCACATCAACCTGCACAAGACGTTCTCGCAACCGCATGGGGGCGGCGGGCCGGGCGGCGGTCCGATCGTCGTGCGCGACGTGCTCGAGGAGTTCCTGCCCGTGCCGGCAGTCGTGCGCGACGGAGACGCGTTCAGGCTCGAGTACGACCGGCCGAAGTCGATCGGAAAGGTCCGCGGGTACACGGGTCCGTTTGGCGTCTTCGTTCGCTCGTACGCGTACATCCGCTCGTACGGACCGCGGCTGCGTGAGATGTCAGAGGCCGCGGTACTCAACGCGAACTACATGCTCGCGCGCTTGAAGGACGCGTACGAGCTTCCGTTCGACCGGCTCTGCATGCACGAGTTCGTTCTGAGCGCGCGGCGGCTCAAGCGCGGGCACGGCATCACCGCGACCGACGTCGCGAAGCGGCTCATGGACTACGGCTTCCACCCGCCGACCGTCTATTTCCCGCTGATCGTGCCCGAAGCGCTGATGATCGAGCCGACAGAGACCGAGGCGAAGGAGACACTCGACGCGTTCTGCGACGCGATGCTTGCGATTGTGCACGAGGCCGGCGAACAACCGGGGGTGCTCAAAGAGGCCCCGCACGCTCGTCCCGTGAGGCGACTCGACGAGGTGCGCGCGGCTAAGCAGCTCGTTGTCAAGTACGGCTTCGAGCAACGCGAGGCGCCGAGGGACGACGAGGCCGACGCTCGGCAGCTGGAGGCGCAAAAGGGGGCCAGTACCGTCTAGGCCGCGATCGGCAGCTCGAGCTGCGTGAGACCGAGGCGCACGAACACGAGCTCCACCTGCAACGCAACCGGCTCGAACTGTTTCGCCGTCCAGACGTGCGGCTCGTCCGCACGCTGCAGCCGCTCCAGCTGCTCCTCGAGGAACGGATCACCGGAGCGCATCAGCACCGTCTGCGTGTAACAACGCGCCCACACCTCCTGCGCGGATTCGAAGTACCGTCGACGATGATTCCCTCCGGGAAATGGACGGCGATCGAGCTGGGCGGCCGCCGCACGCCACAGCGCAAAGGCCGGATGAACCGCCGACGCCCACACGCGGTCCTTCCGGTCGTAGTGCACCTGATGGTCGACGAGATGCGCGAGCTCGTGCAGGAAACCGGTTGCGACGTGGCCCGAGCGTTTCGACACGCGCAGGTCGATTGGATCCGCGCGTCGGTAGCGGTACGCACCCGCCTCGCTCGTCGTCGCCGTCACGCGTACGGGGACCGGAAGCAAATCGGACTTCAGGCTGTGCAACCGCGACGCCGCCGCAAGGGCGCTTTCCAACTCCGCGTGCAACGGGCTGCGCTGTGGCAACACGACGAGATCTTCCAACGAACGGATGCGCGGACGGCCCACGCGGGAGACGCAGTCCGGGTACCGGCGCGGCGGCACGTGCACATCGTTCGCCGTGGATCGGACGGAGTCCTGCGTCTTCGCAGTAGAGTGAGCGCCGTGCATCGCCGCGTGTTGATGCTTATCATTGCCGCGACACTCGCGTGCGTGGACCTCGCGGACAAGGTCGCGATGCGCGCCGACTATTTCCACGCGCGTTCGTCCGTCACTCTGATACTTGCGACGTTGATCGTGTTTTGCCTCGTGGTGTTCGTCCCGCGACTGCCGTCACGTGCTGTGCTGCTCGGTGCGGCGGTCGCAGCCGGCGGCGCGCTGGGCAACATGATTTCGGCAATCGCGTGGGCGAAAGGCGTTCCGGATCCGCTCGTCCTCGGCGGGCCGGCACGGGGAATCGCCTTCAATCTCGCGGACGTATTCGTCTTCGTCGGCGACGCAGTGATGCTGAGCGCCGTGCTCGTCTACGCGCTGCGCAATCGCGCGCAACTGAGCGTAGACGTCTAGTAAAGATCGTCGAGCTCGTCCAACCCGAGATCGACCTCGCGCCGCCGATGCTGGACGTAGACGAGCGCTCCGCTCACCAGCAAGAGCAGCACCGTCACGGTCAGGCTCAACCAGGTGAGCGCAAACCACGCGACGACGGCCCAGGCGATGCCGAGCCAACGGCCGATCGGGTCATGGCGGACAAACTGCCAGAGTGCGGATAGGTCCTTCACGTACGGCTCCCTCCGGAGGATCGCATCGGCTGTGGGTGCCGCGGCCCACATCCCCCGTACGAGTCCCGGCGGCGTAACGTTTGTGCCGCTTTCTAGACTGAAGAGTGATGACAAAAATCCAGAAAACCGAGGCGGAGTGGCGTGCCGAGCTGACCCCGGAGCAGTACCGCGTGCTGCGCGAGAAGGGGACCGAGGCGCCGTTCTCCGGCGAGTACGACCACACCTTCGAGCCGGGCAGCTACCGCTGCGCCGGTTGCGGGGCCGAGCTCTTCAGTTCGGAGACGAAGTACGACTCAGGGTGCGGCTGGCCGGCGTTCTACGCGCCGGCTGGCGAGGCCGCGATCGACGAGGAGACCGACACGAGCCACGGCATGATCCGCACGGAGGTGCTCTGTGCGAGCTGCGGCGGTCACCTCGGGCACGTGTTTCCCGACGGCCCGGAGCCGACCGGTGTGCGCTACTGCATCAACTCCGCCGCACTGAAACTCGAGGAGGACTGATTTGACGAAGAAGGCAACGTTCGGCGCGGGCTGCTTCTGGGGAGTCGAGGCCGCGTTCCGTCAGGTTGAAGGCGTGACGGCGACGCGCGTCGGCTACTCCGGCGGCCAAACCGACAATCCGAGCTACGAGGACGTGTGCTCCCACAAGACCGGCCACGCAGAGGTGGTCGAGGTGACCTACGACCCGGAGCAGGTGTCGTACGACGATCTGCTTCAGGTCTTCTGGCGCAAGCACGATCCCACGCAGCTCAACCGACAGGGATGGGACATCGGCGATCAGTACCGGTCGGCGATCTTCTTCCACGACGAGGAGCAGCGGGAGGCGGCGCAGCGCTCGAAGGCGCAGGAGCAGGACAGCTTGATCGCGCCGATCGTGACGCAGATCGAGCCCGCGCAGACGTTCTACGAGGCCGAGGACTATCACCAGCAGTACCTCGAGAAGCGCGGCCGCTCATCGTGCACCGCGCAGCTCGCCCGCGCGAGCTAAGAGCTTAAGAGCCAGACCCCTCAGGGGTCTGGCTCTTTTCGTCAGGCGCTGAGTTCCTCGTAGAGCTTCTCGCCGCGATGGAGCCTCAGCGCGATGTCGAACGTCTGCTGTTCCGATCGCGTCGTCGCGGCGTGCGCCGCGAGGTAGCGCGCCGCAGCGATCAGCGGCAAACCGGCCTCTTCCGAGTCGAAGAGGAGCTGATGCTGTCGCGTCGCCGCCTCCACGCACTGGATCGTGTGGAAGTTGCGGTTCTCGCGCCCCAGCGCCGAGCCGAGCGCGGCGACGAGTCGCTTCGGCTCTCCACCTGAGCCGAGGAACGACGCCGCGAGCGCACCCGCCTCGTCGACCTGCTGCTGGCTGTCGAACGCACAGATGAGCTCGTGCAGCTGCTCGTCGGGATCGCTTTCGCTCCCGCCGCGTGGCAACCGCGTCGCCGGCACGTTCAGGAAGCGGTCGAGGTGGACGCTCATCGCCGCGTCGAACACGCCTCGCACGAGCTCCGCGGACGGCGACCGTCGGAGTCCCTGCTCGACCGCGTTGGCGAACGTGAACGTGTGCAGCGCGGTGTCCCAGTCGCCGAACTCGTTCGTGGTCGGAAAACGTGCGATCCGCGTTGCGGCGGCAAAGGCGACGGCGGACGCGACCTCCACCTCGGTAGCTCCGTCACGCAGCGCAGCCAGGAGCGCTTCGACGATCGCCGCCGGATCGTCGCCGAGCAAGACCTCTACGAGCACGGCGCGGCCCGTCCAGCCGTCATGGCGCGTTCCAGCAAGCGTGTCGGGCAGTTGCGCGAACGCGTCGTCGAGGAGCGCGATGAGGTCGACCGGATTGCGCCAGCTGTTCGCTTCCTCCATTCGTTCCGCACCGGCGAGTTGTGCCGGCAGTGAGGCGAGCACAGCCTCGGCGTGATCCCACCCGGCGACGTCGAGCGCCTCGACCGCCTTGTTGACGAAGTCCAGCGTGTGCCCGCCGTCGAGGTAGCGGTGATCGGTTGCCGCGGCGAACAGCATGTCCGCGAGCTCCGTCGGTGAAGCACCACTGCGAACGGCCGACACGACGGCGCGCTCGGCTCCCTCCGCGTCGCGCACGTCCACGAAGCGTCTGAACCACCGCGTCAGTTGCGCAGGCTCGGGTGCCGCTCCCGGAAGGGGGTCGAGCGGGAAGCGCGGCGCCATGCCCGCGGAATCGGAGGCGACATCCGAGACCCCGTGGTAGAGCGCGACAGGACGATCGTCCGGCTCCACGACCGGAGCGAGATTCATGAAGCACGTGAGCGTCGTCAACCCCCGGAACCAGCCGCCGCCGCGGCGCTCGACACCGAAGTCGAGCGCGGCGCGGAACACGTCCACGCCGCTGTTGTCGGCCTCTAGTAACGCAATCGTCGCCTTCGCCAACACGAGCGGGATGTCGCGCTCGAGCCCGTCGCGCAGTCGCTCCCGCTGGTGCGCCATCGGGTCCTCGCGTGGGCTGAGATCGACGAGCACGTCGTCGCCGCGGATCTCGACCGGGAAGCGGCGCAGATCGTCGGCCCACTGGTCGAACGTGCCACCGGTGCAAAGGTCGAAGCGTGCGTGGTGCCAGTGACAGGTGAGGATCCCGTCGGCGATCGTCCCGCGGTGCAGCGGAAAGCCCATGTGCGGGCAGCGGTTGTCGACGGCGTACACATCGTCGCCGACCGCGAAGAGACAAAGAGTGTGGCGCTCGACGTGCACGACGAGCCGGCCCTGCTCACGGAGCTCCGAAAGCGAAGCGGCGCGGGCGAGCCGTTCGGGAGCGAGCGTTGCCATCGAATCTCCTTTCGTGGACTCCTGCAGCCTAAAACTTCAAGTAATGTTGAAGTCAAATGGCCGAGGAACTTGCAATCGGCGAGGTGGTCGAGCGGAGCGGCGTCGCCGCGTCGGCGATCCGGTTCTACGAGGCGCAAGGGCTCCTGGCCTCGCAGCGGACGAACGGAAACCAGCGTCGCTACGACCGGGCTGTTCTTCGCCGCATCGCGCTGATTCAGGCCGGCAAGGCAGCGGGAATCCCGCTCGAGCAGATCCGCGCCGCACTCGACACGCTCCCGGCCGGGCGAACGCCCACACGCCGCGACTGGGAGCGGTTCTCGCGCCGCTGGCGCAAGGATCTGGACGAGCGCATCGAAACGCTCCAGGCGCTTCGGAACCGATTGACGACGTGCATCGGCTGCGGGTGTCTCTCGATCGATCGCTGCGAGCTGCTCAATCCGGACGACGAGGCGTCACGCAAGGGATCCGGTGCGCACTACTTGACGCGCGACAGCGCTCGTGCGTAAGCCGGCCAGCTGCCATGGCTCGAGATGTCCTCGCCCCTGGCGGAGAGCGCAGGGTCCGCGATGAACCCTTCGACGTTGCGGCCGTCCGCGAGCTCGAGCGGGCCACGACGCCAGCCCGGGGGCTCGAGGTCCGCAAGTCTCCGGAGCAGTCCCTCGTCGGCTTCGTACACCTCGCACTCGATCGCGACGCCGTCGTCGACGGGAATGAGCGCCGGCCACATGTCGTCGACGAAGTAGAGCCGATAGCGCGGGGCTGTCCTCGTCCGTTCGAGCAGCCGTGCCCCGGCGAGGTTTCGATGACCGGGTTGGCCGCTCGTGAACGTTCCGTAGAAGGCGAACAGCGTCACTCGCGCGGGCGCGTGCTGAAAGCGACGCGCCAATCATCATCTGACTTTCCGTCGATCGAAAGGCGCCACTCGTAACGGCCACCCGGTTCCAGCGGTAGCGGTGGAACGGTCACCGCAAGCGGAAGATCGAGCGGCGTGCCGGGTTTCAGTCCTGCAGGCCGTCCGATCTCGAAACCCGCCTCGAAGAAGATCGGCTGCTCGCCCTCCGGCGTCTCGGTCATGACCGCCTGGCCGTCACTGTCGATCAGCTCGAGCCGGCATTGGTGATGCTGGTTCGTCTGGTCCCACGGAACCTCGATCTTGATCGCGAGCGCCATCGGCGACGGATCGGGCCCCGTCACCGACCAGCCGCCGCCGAGGACGTAGAGCTTCCCGTTCACGGCCTCTGCGGCATCCGCCAGCAGAATCGTCACCTTCATCAAGGCGCAGGTTAGCGTTGAGCATGGCCCGGCCCTGGTGGCAAGACGCCGTTCTCTACCAGGTCTATCCGCGCTCGTTCGCGGACTCAAATGACGATGGCATCGGTGACCTGTCGGGAGTGATCGCTCACCTCGACTACCTCGCGGAGCTCGGCGTCGACGGGATCTGGCTCAACCCGATCTACCCGTCACCCAACGCGGATTGGGGCTACGACGTCGCCGGCTATTGCGGCGTTCATCCTGAGCTCGGCACGCTCGCGGACGTCGACCGGCTGATCGCCGAAGCGAACGCGCGCGGGATCGAGATCGTCCTCGACCTCGTTCCCGGACACACGAGCGATCGTCATCCGTGGTTCTCCGATCCCGCGAAGCGCGACTGGTACATCTGGTCGGACGGACCGGGCGATGGAGAGAGCGTGTTCGGCGGCTCGTCGTGGACGCAGCGCGATGGCGCCTGGTACTTCCACCGCTTCCTGGCGCAGCAGCCGCAGCTCAACTGGTTCAACGAGGAAGTCCGGGAGGCGTTCGACCACATCCTGCGGTTCTGGTTCGACCGCGGAGTCGCCGGCTTCCGCATCGACGTCGCGCACGACTTCGTCTCGGATGCGCACGGCAACACCCGTCGCGACGTCGCGCACGAGGTGCTGCGCGGTTGGCGTCGTATCGCCGATTCGTACGATCCGCCGCGCGTCCTGATCGGGGAGACGTGGATCGACGACCTCACCGAGCTGATGACCTTCTACGGCGAGGGAAACGAGCTGCACATGGCGTTCAACTTCCCCTTCATCTTCTCGCGGCTCGAGGCGCTGCCCGACGTCGTTGCGCGTACGAGCGCAGCGCTGCCGGAAGGCGCGTGGCCTTTGTGGACGCTCTCGAACCACGACGTCGTCCGTTTCAGCACCCGGATGTGCGGCGGCGACGAGCGCAAGATCCGCTGCGCGCTGCTCGCGCTCCTAACCCTGCCCGGCACGCAGGTCCTCTATCAAGGCGACGAGATCGGTCTCGAGCAGGCGCACGTGCCGCCGGACCGCGTACTCGACGTCCACGACCGCGACGGCTGCCGGACGCCGCTGCCGTGGACGCGGGACGGTGGCTGGCGCAATCCATGGCTGCCGCTCGGCGACACCACGCGGAACGTGGCGGGCGAGCTTGGGGATCCGGGCTCGATCCTCACGTTCGTTCGCGAAGTGATCACGCGCCGCGGCGTGAGCGACGGGTACGAACCGATATCCGCGCCCGAGGGCGTGTGGGCCTACAGGCGTGGTGAGCGAATCGTCATCGCGCTGAATCTCTCAGACGAGCCCACGGACTTCGAGGGCCGCGAGCTCGGCCCGTGGGATGGGATGATCCTCGACGTTTCAGCGTCCACGAGGACGCGGTAGAGGAAAGACGGCGAAACGAGGGAGGAACGGAATGGGACTGTTGGCACTGGGAGTTGGATTGGGTGCGCTGTTCGCGTACTTCTTCGACCGGGAGAACGGCAGACGTCGTCGACAGCAGGCGATCGACCGGGCGGCAGCGGCTGCCCGTAAGCGTGCTGCGCGGACGGGCCGTGGCGCCGCCGCCGAAGCATACGGCGTGGCGAAGAAGGTGCAGCATCTGCGCGAGGAGCCGAAAGACTTCGACGACGCGACGCTTGCTGACAAGGTACGCAGCGAGGCTTTTCGGGGCGAGGATGTTCCGGCCGGCGAGATCAACGTGAACGTTCAGGACGGAGTCGTCCAGTTACGCGGTCAGGTCGAGCGACCCGAGCTGATCAACGAGCTCGTCGACCGCGTGCGGAACGTCCAGGGCGTGCGTGAGGTCGAGAACCTGTTGCACGTGCCCGGCACCGAAGCACCGATGCACGAGTAGTCCGGCTCCATACAATCGAGCGCGTGATCGACCTTCGCTCGGACACGCTGACCAACCCGACTCGCGCCATGCGGGAGGTGATGGCGAACGCGGACGTGGGGGACGAGCAGAAGCGCGAGGACCCGACCGTCAACGAGCTCGAGCGGCGAGGCGCAGAGTTCCTCGGGCAACAGGAGTCCGTCTTCGTTCCGACGGCCACGATGGCGAATCAGATCGCGCTCAACATCCTCGGGCGTCCCGGCGATGCTCTGCTGGTCGAACGGCACGCGCACATCATCCTCTCGGAGCTCGGCGGCCCCGCCGTTCACTCCGGGCTGCTGACGATCCAGCTGCACGGGACGAACGGACGCTTCTCGCCCGAGCAGGTCGTCGCCGAGATCCGCGACCGCACGTCCGTGCACGTGCCGCCGACACGAATCGTCGCGGTCGAGAACACGCACAACTCCTCTGGGGGACGCGTCTGGCCGCTGGAAGAGATGCGGGTCCTTTCCGCGACGTGCCGTGAGCACGAGCTCGCGTACCACCTCGACGGCGCGCGGCTCGTCAACGCGGCGGTGGCGACGGACGTCCCGCCGGCGGAGATCGGCCGCGAGTTCGACACCGTCACGCTCTGCTTCTCGAAGGGGCTCGGCTGTCCGCTCGGCGCGTTGATCGCCGGCAGCTCGGAGCTGATGCAGGACGCGCGGCGCGCGAAGCACAAGTTCGGCGGCGCGATGCGGCAGGCGGGAATCGTCGCGGCCGCATGCCTCTATGCGCTCGACCATCACGTCGACCGGATCGCCGACGATCACGCGCGGGCTCGCAGGCTCGCGCAGGGACTCGCCGACGTCGGCGTGCGCGTCGACCTCGATCAGGTGGAGACGAACTTCGTGCAGATCGACGTCGGCTCCGAACGCGCGGCCGCGATCGAGCGAATGAAGGCGAACGGCGTCCTCGTCTCCACGACCGTGCACCCGACGATCGTCCGCGCCGTCACGCACCTCGATATCAGCGACGCCGACGTCGAGCGGGCTATCGAAGCGATTCCACGCGGGCTGAATGTCCTCGTGCGCGCCTGAGCCGCTCGCCGGCGAGCTCTCGCGGCTCGTCCACGAGGCGCAGGCGCAAGACCGCGTCCCGTCGATCAGCGCCGCCGCGATCGGCAATGGACAGGTCGTCTGGGAAGAAGCCTTCGGAGTCGCGGACGTCGAAGGCGAGCTCGGCGCGACGACGGACACGCAGTACCGCGTCGGCTCGATCACGAAGACGTTCACCGCGACTGCGGTGATGCAGTTGCGCGACGCGGGCGAGCTCGACCTCGACGACGCGCTCGCCGACCACATTCCCGAGGCCGAGCACGGAGACCTGTCGCTGCGTCGGCTGCTCGCGCACATGTCGGGGCTCCAGCGCGAGACGCCGGGACGCGTCTGGGAGACGCTCGAGTTTCCCGATCGCGAGCAGCTCGTCGCGACGCTGGGCGATGCGGAACGCGTGCTCGCGCCAGGCGCGACGTGGCACTACTCCAACCTCGCGTTTGCGCTGCTCGGAGAGATCGTCGCACGGCGCAGCGGTGTCGAGTACGAGGACTACGTGCGTGAGCGGTTGCTCGAGCCGCTCGCTCTGACGAGAACGTCGTTCGAACAAAGACAGCCCACGGCGACGGGTTATCTCGTCGAGCCGTACAGCGACCGTGTACAGACGGAGCGCGACCTTCGCAAGAGCGCGGTTGCAGCTGCCGGATCGCTGTGGAGCACGACCGGCGACCTCGCCCGCTGGGGGCTCTTCCTCGTCGACGGCAAGGAGGGTGTGCTCGCGAAGGAGACCGCGGAGGAGATGCGCCGCTTCCAGTCGATGGCTGACGTGGACACGTGGAAGCTCGGCTGGGGGCTCGGCGTGATGCTGTTGCGCGAGGACGATCGCATCTTTGTCGGCCACGGCGGCGCGATGCCGGGCTTTCTCGCCGGGCTGGCCGTCTCGCCCAAGGAACGGTCGGGCGCGATCCTGCTCGTGAACACGAGCGCGGGGTTCAAGACGGACGAGCTCCTCCGCAAGTTCGCGTCGAAGGTCGCCGACGCGTATCCGGCGCAACCGCAGCCTTGGCGTCCCTCGGCGGAAGTCCCGCCCGAGCTCGAGCCGCTGCTCGGCCGCTGGTGGTCGGAGGGCGACGAGGTCGTGATCCGGTACCGCGACGGCCGTCTCGAAGCGCGCGACGCGACGGCGCCTCCGTCGGCACCGTCGAGCGTGTTCGAGCCGGACGGCTCCGACCGTTTTCGGGGCATCTCGGGGCCGGAGGAGGGTGAGCTGCTCGAGGTCGTCCGCGACGGCAACGGCGAAGTCGTCAAGCTCAACTGGGCGACGTATCCGCTGACGCGCGCGCCGCAGATCTTCGGCGCGTAACGCCTACTCGTACTGCAGCGCCTCGAGCACGTTGAGCCGCGCCGCACGGCGCGCGGGCCAGATCGCCGCCACGATCCCGACGACGATCGCCGCGACCACGAAGAAGACGATCGTCGAGTAGGGCACGGCGAAGACGACGCCGTTCGAAGACAGCGATTGGGTGACGAGCAACGCGAGGAAGAAGCCGACGACGATCCCGAGCGCCGCGCCGATCAGCGACGTGACGACGCTCTCGTGCCGGATCATCCTGCGCGTCTGCCGCCTCGTCATCCCGACGGCGCGGAGCATGCCGATCTCGCGCGTGCGCTCGAACACCGTCAGCACGAGCGTGTTGACGATGCCGAACAGGCTGACGACGACAGAGAGCGCGAGCAGCACGTAGAGCAGCGACAGGATCATGTTCAAGGGCTTCTCGAAGGACTTCTTGAACTGCGAAGCCGTCTGCACCTTCGCGTCGGGAAAGCGCTGCACCTGCTGTTCGAGAGCGTTCTTGTTGGCGGTCGATTCGCCGCCGCGCACGTTGACGAACGCCATCTCGTTCGTCGGAGCGATGTAGTTCTTGTCGAACAGCGCATTCGAGATCGTCACGCTGGCGAACGGCGAGCCCCCGTTCGGGGCCTTGAAGATCCCCTTAACCTGAAGGTGGAGCACTTTCCCCGTCGGCGACTCGATCTTCAGAACCGAGCCGACGTGCAGGTGGTGCTTCTTCGCGAACTTGTCGTCCGTGAACGCGCCGTTACTCCCAAGCTCTGCGGGAACCGCGTTGGAGCCTTCCTTCCAGTCGAGCCGGACGACCTTCGTCAGGCTTGCGTCAGCGCCGGTGAGGTTTTCGGTCTTGCCGAAGTAGCGCGCGGAGCCGGCTCGGATCCCCGAGATCGCAGTCACGTTCGGCGCCTTTGCGATCGCTTTCTCGGCGGAGATCGTCAGCGGCGTAAAGGTGTTCGTGGACGTGAGCGCGTAATCCGCGACGAAGAGCTGGTTGACGGCGCTCTCGAACGACGAGCGGAGACCCTGGCCGAGGATGGCGACGAACGTGACGAGCGCGAGACCGATCATGAGCGCGCTCGCCGTCGAGGCCGTGCGCTTCGGGTTCCGCATCGTGTTCTCGCGCGCGAGCGTGCCGGCCGCTCCGCCGATCTGCGTCGCGGGCCAGCCGAGCACAGACGCGAGCGGCCGGACGAGCCGCGCGGCATTCGCGGCGACGCCGAAGAAGAGCAGGATGACCCCTAAGCCGAGATCGAAGAGGCGATTCCGTGTCGGGAGCCCGTGTGCAAGGACGCCGTACGTCAGGAGCAGGACTCCGACCACGAGTGTGATCACGGACAGGATCGGCGTGAAGCGCGCGAAGCGACCGGGCGGCAGCTCGGCGCCCTCGCGCACCGCTGCGATCGGCGGCACGCGCGTCGCGCGCAGCGCGGGCCGCAGGCTCGCGAGCAGCGTGATCACCGTCCCGACGACCAGGCTTACGACCACCGTGCGCTCCTTGAAGACCGTTCCCGCTGTCGGGAGGTCGATACCGACCGCCTTGAAGACGCGGTTGAGCAACTCCGCGAGTCCCAGCCCGAGGAAGAGACCAACGATGGATCCGAGCAGTCCGATCACGAGCGCTTCCAGGATCACCTCGCGCAAGATCTGCCGCCGCGTCGCCCCGAGCGTCCTCAGCGTCGCGAACTCACGGACCCGTTGCGCGATCGTGATCGAGAGCGTGTTGGCGATCACGAAGCTCCCGACGAAGAGCGCGATCCCGGCGAAAGCGAGCAGGAAATCCTGGATGAACGTCGTGAAGCCGTTGATGCTCTTCTTGTCCTCCTTCACCTGAGCGGCGACGTTGCGGACCTGCGCGCTCGCGGGGAGGATCGGCCGGATCTCGCCGATCAGCTTCGTCGTCGGCACCCCGGTCTTCGCCTGCACGCGGATCAGGTCGTACTGGCCGATGCGGTGCAGAAGCTGCTGCAACGTGCTCGTCTCGAAGATCGCCATCGTGGCGCCGCCGATCGCCACGCCGGGGAGCTTCGCGATTCCGACGATGTGGAATTGCTGCACTGGCCCCTTTGCCTCGATCCCGATCGAGTCGCCGAGGGCGTAGTGGCTCTTTCCCGCAGTCCCGGTGTCGATGACAACCTCGTCGGAAGTGCGCGCCCAGCGGCCGGACGTGAGCACGAGCGGGTTGAAGCGCTGGTCGGAGTTCGGGTCGACGCTGAATGCGAGATTCGGCGCGCCGTGCGAGTTGATCACCTTGCCGTTTCGCCCGACGAGCTTCGTCTGGTCGTCGGTGACCGATCCCTGAGCTGCCTGCACGTCGGACAGTGCCTTCACCTTCACGAGCAGCGACGCCGGCAGGCTCGGCGCCTGGATCGGAGAGCCGTTGCCGTTGTTCGTGAAAGCCGTCTTGCCGCTGATGACGGCGTCCGCGTTCTTGTACGACACCGTGAAGATCGTGTTGAACGCCCCCTTGATGGTGTCCGTGAGGATGAACGTCCCGCTGATCATCGCGACGCCGAGAACGATCGCCAGCGCGGTCAGCACAGCGCGCAGCTTGCGCCCGAGGATGCCCTTCAGCGCGACTTTCAGCATCAGGCCGAGAGCTCTTCCATGACGTTGATCACGTCATGGGACTCCGACTTGCCCAGCTCCCTGACGATCAGACCATCGTCGAGGAAGAGGATGCGGTCGGCGATCGCCGCCGCACGCGCGTCGTGCGTGACCATCACCGTCGTCTGTTGATACGCGTCGACCGACTCACGCATGAGTTGGAGGATCTCTCCGCTCGTCGACGAGTCGAGGTTGCCGGTGGGTTCGTCCGCGAAGACGATCGTGGGCCGGCTGACGAGCGCGCGGCCGATTGCGACGCGCTGTTGCTGGCCGCCGGAGAGCTCCGACGGCCTGTGCGAACGGCGGTCGGTCAGGCCGATGCGGTCGAGCAGCTCCTTCATCCATTTGGCGTCGGGCTTCTCACCCGCGATCGAGAGCGGAAGCACGATGTTCTCCTCGGCCGTCAGCATCGGCAGCAGGTTGAAGAACTGGAAGACGAAGCCGATGTGCTTGCGCCGGAGCTTCGTGAGCTCCGAGTCGTTCAGCTTCCCGATCTCGGTGCCGTCGATGGTGACCTCGCCGCTCGTCGGCTTGTCGAGGCCGGCGAGGATGTGCATGAGCGTGGACTTGCCAGAGCCGGACGGCCCCATGACCGCCGTCAGGTGACCGCGGGCAACCTCGAGCGACACGCCGCGCAACGCGTCGACGGCTGTCTCGCCTTCTCCGTAACGCCTGGTGACGTCCTTGGCGGCGAGGACGGGCCCGCGGTACGGCGCGTCGGCTTCGACTGCGGCGGCGGCAATTGTGTCGTTCACGATGTTCTCCCCTCAGACCCGGTCCGGTGTGAATCCGAACGCAATCACCATGCCAGCGTAAGCCGCGACAAGCAAGGCCCCTTCCCAACGACGCACGCGTCCGTCCGCGACGACGATCCCCGCCAGCAGCGCGGCGAGCGCCATCGTCACGACCTCGATCGGCCGGAACGCGAGCGTGAGCGGGTGGGAGAACGCGAAGGAGAGCAACATCACAATCGGCACGACGAGCAAGCCGACTTGCGCACTCGACGATATTGCAATCTCTGTTGCGAGGTGCATATTTCCTCGTCGGGCGATGACGACGGCGCCGCCGTGCTCCGCCGCGTTCCCGACGATCGCCACGATCACGATCGAGATGAAGAACTGCGTCAGTCCGGCGGCGTCCGCGAAGTCCTTCAACGAGTGCACGAGGATCTCGCTCACGAACGCCGTCAGCACGGTCGCCGCGCCCAACGCGAGGAGTGCAACCGGCAGACGCCAGCTTCCCTCGCGAGCGGATTCCGGCTTTTGCGCGGCGCGCACGCCGCGCGTCGTGATCACGAGGTAGAGCACGAGTAGCGCAACCGCCGGCACGATGCTGACCACGGCGAGCGTGTGGCGATCCGGATCACCGTGCCAACCGGGAATCGACGGAATCAACAGCAAGAGCACCGCGATGCCGACGAGCCCGATCTGAACGAGCAGGGCGCGGCGGTCGATGAGCGACTCACGGCCGGCGAGGAGCGCGGCGCCGAGCACGAGCAGGAGGTTGGAGATGACGCTCCCGGCGAGCGAGCCGCGCACGACGTTCGGGAGCTGACCGGCCACCGCGAACAGCGCGATGATCACCTCCGGCGCATTGCCGAAGCTCGCGTTCAGGAGCGCGCCGATGCGTGCGCCCGTGTGCTCGGCGGTGTGGTCCGTCGCCTCGCCGATCAGCCACGCAAGCGGGACGAGAGACGCGGCGGAGAGCGCGAAGAGGACGACCTTGCTCGGATGAGTGGTGAGGTCGACGATGATCGTGATCGGGGCGAGCGCAAGCGAAGCCCAAAGGAGACTGCGCGGCGCCACGCGGCTACCTTACTTCCACGATGCTCGACGCGGTCCTCTTCGACTGGGGCCACACGCTCATGGACTGGGTCCCCGACGACGCACTGCTCGAGGCGGGACACCGGGCCGGGCTCGACGCAATTGGCCTGCCCCAGGACCGCGCGCCGGCGCTGACTGATCGCTACCGCAACGAGCCTTCACTGTTCGACTGGGATGTCCCTGAGGAGATCGAGTATCCGCCGCTCCTTCGTCGGATGCTCGCCGACGTCGGCGTCGAGCTCGACGACGAGCAGCTCGACCAATTCCTGATCGCCGAGCACGCTGCCTGGGCGCCTGCGCGGCGCCTCGCCGGGACGACGCACGCCCTCCTGGACTCGATTCGCAATCGCGGGTTGAAAACCGGCATCGTCTCCAACTCGTTCGATCCGGGCTGGATCCTCATGCGGGATCTAGAGGAGATGGGTCTCGCGGAACGGGTCGACGTCGCCGTGTTCTCGTCGGACGTCGGCGTCCGCAAGCCGAGCCCCGAGATCTTCCTGCGGGCGCTCGACGAGCTCGGCGTCGCACCCGACAGCGCGCTCTTCGTCGGCGATCGTTTGCGCCAAGACGTCGGCGGCGCTCACGGAGTCGGCATGCGCACCGTGCAGGCGATGTGGTATCGCGCGGAGGAGGGCGAAGACGAGGTCGAGCCTGACTTCGTCGCGTTCACGCAGTTCGACGTGCTGAATGTCGTTCGCCGCCTGACCGGCGAGCTCCAATAGCGCGCGAACCTCCCCCTGTCAAGTCTTGCGCAGCGAGGCGTCTATGCCGAAAATCCCTTCATGGCGGCACAGTTCGAGCGGGCGGAGACCGTAGCTCCGGCGATCCCGCTGCGTCCGCAGGACGAGCTCGAGTGCCGGCGCTGCGGCGTCCACTGCGACAAGGTCGTGTATCCGTCGGCCTGTCTCGAGAGTTCGTGTCCGTTTGTCTATGCGTTCGAGGAGTTCGGCCACACGTACATCGGTTGCATGCAGAAGGTGTTCGACGTGGAGATCGATCTCGATCTCTTGCGCGCCGCGGAACGGACGCAACCCGGGTTCGGCGCAATCCGTACGGTGCGGAGGCCGCTGCCGATGTGCTCCGTCGAGATCGAAGAGTGCTACGGCGCAGAGCGGTCCGGCGAGCTCGGCTGTGTCAATCCCGAGTTTCACGAGCTGCCGACCGCGTCGCCGACCTTCAAGATCGTCGCCCGGATAACGGACTAACGCGTCAGGCGTCGTCCCTCACGTAGGTCGTGACGACGACGCCGGTCTTTGTCGTGGTCGCGTCCGTTAGGCGCAGCGTCTGCTTGTCGTGGACGTCGAAGAGCCGCTTGCCCGGGCCGACGATCACCGGGTGGATCATGAGCCTGTACTCGTCGATTAGGCCGAGATCCGTGAGCTGGTCGACGAGCGTGCCGCTGCCGTAGATCAGGAGATCCCGGCCGGGTGCCTCTTTCAGCTTCTTCACCTCCGTCGCGAGGTCGCCCTCGATGATCGAAGCGTTCCACTCCGCCTGGTCGAGCGTGTTCGAGGCGACGAACTTGGGCATCGAGTTCATCTTCTTCCCGAACTCGCCGGTGCTCTCCTCCATGTTCGGCCACGCCGCGGCAAAGCCCTCGTAGGTCACGCGTCCGAGCAGCAGGGCGTCGCTCGAGTAGAGGTAGTCACCCTGGAGATCGGAGGGCTCGTCGTTCCAGAACGGCGCCGTCCAGTCGGGTCCCTCGACGACGCCGTCGAGCGAGACGTACATCGCGAGCTTCAGCTTCCTCACGCGTTGTGTCCTCCTTGTGGTTAGGGCAGTTGCAAGCCGAGGCGATGCGGAAGGTCCTCACAACCACGGGCGGTGAAGTGAAGAGCTCGTGTCCTGGCGTCGCGCCTGAGCCAGCCGAGGTCGAGCAGGCGAGACAGGAGCGCTTCTCCGAGCCGCCCGGCCACGTGATTGCGCTGCTCGGTCCAGTCCAAACAACAGCGTGCGACAGTTCCGGCTTCGGCCGGGATCTCCAACTGCGCAAGCATGCGCGCGCCCCGAGCAGTGACGACGTATCGCGCCGGATCGCTCTCTTGCCTGAGCGCGCCGCGCCCGCAGAGCCCTTCCGAGACTGCCACTCCGAGCCGGCCGGCGAGATGGTCGTAGCACCGGCGCGCGTAGCGCAGCGCATGCGAACGCGTTCCTTCGCGCAGTGACGTCACCGGCTGTGTCGGTGCAACGCGGGCGACTGCTTCGATGAGCTCGGCCACCTGCGGTCCCGCGAGGCTGAAGTGGCGGTGCCTGCCGCGGGTCTCGACTGCGATCAACGATGCATCCACGAGCCTCGCGAGGTGGCGACTCGCCGTGGACGCGGCGACTCCGGCCTCTGCGGCGAGTGGGCTCGCCGCCAGCGAACGGCCGTCGCCCAACGCGAGCAGCACCTTCGCACGTGCTGGTTCCGCCAACAACGCACCGACGGCGGCCAAATCGGTCTCGCCCGCGGTCACGTGGGGATGCTAACCGCGCAACACTTCGACGAGCATCGAATCAGGGCCGCCGCTCGGAGAGCGGAGTGAGCAGGACGTAACCCACGAGCGGACTGGCCGCCGCGAGCGCGAACGCGAGGCGCCACGACGACGCGTGCACGAGCGCCGCGAAGACGATCGGCGTCACGATGCTGCCTGCGGCGAGGAACGTCTGCTGGAAGCCGATCGCCGCACCGCTGCGCGCACGACCCGCGAGCTCGGCCGCCGCGGTGAAGGAGAGCCCGTTCCAGGACAACGCGAACGTTCCCGCGACGACGAACGCCGGAATCAGGAGCCAGAGCGACGCGTCCAACAGCGCGGTCGCGAGCGCGACGGTCGACGCGAGCACGATTGCGATCCTTCGGAGCAGGCGGACACGAGCACGCGCGCGATCCGAGAGACGTCCCGCAACGATTCGCGACACGCCGCCGGCGATTTGGATCGCCGCGAGCACGGCCGCCGCGGCGGCGGTCGAAAGCCCACGCTCGTCGTGCAGGAAGAGGACCACGAAGCCGAGGATGCTCATCTGCGTCGTGACGTAGAACAGGCTGCCCAGACAGAGCAGCCACATGCGGCGGTCGTGCAGGGGCCGCCCGATGTCGCCGAGCTCGTCGCTCGGCTCCGTTCGCAGGAGCGTCGCGCCGACGAGCGCCGCGGCGAAGCAGCCGATCGCAAGCCCGTCGAACGCGCTGCGCAGGCTGATGCGCGTGAGCGCGGGGAGGACGACCGCCGCGATCGCCCCGCCGAGCGGCACCGCCGTTTGCCGGATGCCGAGCGCAAGCCCGCGTTCCTCCGGCCCGAACCAGCTCATCACCGCGCGACCGCTCGCGGACTGCGTCCCACCCGCAAACGCACCTGCGATCGCGAGCGCGATGACGAGACCTGAGAACGACGAGGTGCGTCCGGCCGCGACCAGCGCCGCTCCGCACGCCGTCAGTCCGGTCGCGAGCACCGCGCGCTCGCCGATGCGGTCGGCGATCATCCCCCACGGCAGCAGCGTCAGGATCAGACCGAAGTTGAGCGCGGCGAGTACGACGCCGACCTGTGTCAGCGTCAAGGAATAGTCGTGACGGATCGCGGGCGCGATCGCGGGGAGCCCAAGCCCCACCGCCGAGGCCGCCGCCTGCCCGACGACTCCCGCGCCGAGGATCGTCCACCTGTAGCTACGTCCAGCGCGCGTGGAGCTCACGCAGCTTCCGAACCTCGTCGGCGTTCGGGCCGTGGCCGTCCTTTCCCGGAACCTCGAGCAGCACCGGGAGCTCTTGGAGCCGCGGTTCCGCGAGGAACGCGCCGAGCCCTTCGCCCATCAGCCCCTCGCCGATGTTCTCGTGCCGGTCGCGGTTCGAACCGAGCGGCGCCTTCGAGTCGTTCGCGTGCAGCGCGCGCAACCGGTCGAGGCCGATCGTCTCGTCGAGCTCGTCGAGCATCGAACCGAGCGCTGCAGGGTCTGTCGCATCGATTCCGGAGACGTAGAGGTGACACGAATCGAGGCAGACGCCGAGGTGCTCGTGACGGTCGAGCGCGTCGAAGATCGTCGCGAGCTCTGCGATCGTGCGCCCAATCGTTCCGCCCGCGCCCGCGGAGTTCTCCATTAGCACCCACGTCGTGTCGCTGGAGCGCTCGAGGATCTGAGCGAGCGCCGGCACGAGCCGCGCGAGGCCGACCTCCAACCCCGCGCCGAGATGGGAGCCGACGTGGAAGACGACGCCGAGCGCTCCGATTGCGCACGCCGCGTCGACGGTCGATCGCATCGTGTCGACGCTCTTCGAGTAGATCGCGTCGTCGGGCGCGGCGAGGTTGACGAGGTAGAGCGCGTGCACGACGGCCGGCGTCCCGTGCTCGGCGGCGTTCTGGCGGAACCGCTCGAGGTCGGCGGGATCATGATTCGGGAAGCGCCACGTCCGCGGACTCTGGGCGAACAGCTGCACGGCGTCCGCGTCCATCGCCAGCGCGTTGTCGAGCGCCTTCTTGATCCCACCCGAGCAATGGGCGCCGAACAGCACGCCAGTAACCTAACGGCGTGGCTACACGCGTCCGTTTCGCGCCGAGCCCGACCGGGTTCCTGCACATCGGGAACGTCCGGACGGCGCTCTTCAACTGGCTCTTCGCCCGCCACGAGGGCGGCGAGTTCCGACTCCGCATCGAGAACACCGACACGAGCCGCGAGGTCGAGGCGGCGACGCAGCAGATCCAGGACTCGCTGCGCTGGCTCGGCCTCGACTGGGACGGTGACGTCACCTTCCAGCTCGAGCGGCAGCTGCAGTGCCTGGAGGTCGCGCGCCAACTCGTCGACGAGGGCAAGGCCTACGAGGACGAGGGCGCGATCCGCTTCCGCATGCCGGACGAGGGCGTGACGGCGTGGGACGACGTCGTCCGCGGTCGCATCGAGTTCCCCAACGAGCAGCTGGAAGACCTCGTGCTCGTCCGCTCCGACGGCCGCCCCACCTACAACTTCGCCTCGCCGCTCGAGGATGTGTGGGACGAGATCACGCACGTGATCCGCGGCGAGGATCACATCTCGAACACGCCGAAGCAGATCAACATCATCCGCGCGCTCGGCGCCAACCTGCCGGCGTATGCGCATGTCTCGCACGTGCTCGGCGCCGACGGCAAAAGCCTGTCGAAGCGTCACGGCTCGGTGACCGTCGACGACTTCCGCCAAGACGGCTACTACGCACCGGCGCTGATGAACTTCCTGGCGCTCCTCGGCTGGAGCTACGACGACAAGACGACGATCATGTCCCGCGACGAGCTGATCGATCGCTTCCAGCTCGAGCGCGTCGTCCCGAGCCCGGCGACGTTCGACTACCCAAAGCTCGATTGGATGAACGGCGTGTACCTGCGCGCGCTTCCTCCCGAGGAGTACGCCGACGAGCTCGTGCGCTATCTGCACGACCAGGGCTACGACTGGGACGACGAGCTCGTGCGCCGCGCCGCGCCGCTCGTGCAGGAGAAGATCGAGCGGTTCGGGCAGTTCCCGGAGTTCGCGGGCTTTCTCTTTCGAGAGATCGAGCCCGATCGCGCGCTCCTCGACGGCGACGGACCGATCGTCGCCTCGGCGCGGGACGAGCTCCAGCAGGTCGAGCCGTTCACCGCGGTGGAGATCGAGACGGCACTCCGCGCGCTCGCGCAGCGGCTCGAGCTCTCCCCGCGCAAGGCGTTTCAGCCGATCCGGATCGCCGTCACCGGGTCGAAGGTTTCACCGGGCCTGTTCGAGAGCCTCGAACTGCTCGGGAAGGAGGAGACGCTGCGGCGTCTCAGTGCCGCCGTGGCGACCGGAGGGCCTT
>JBKPJA010000102.1:0-9477 GCA_046730515.1 Actinomycetota bacterium
GGCTCGTCCGCGTGCTTCACGAGCGCTCGTTCGAGGACGATCCGACGCGGATCTTTCGCGCGGCGCGCTACGAGACGCGGCTGGGGTTCCGGATGGATCCGAAAACCGAGACGCTCGCGCTGGTCGCGGTGCCGTTCGTGAAGCGGCTTTCAGGCGCGCGTGTCCGCGAGGAGCTCTACGCGATCTTCGCGGAGGACTACCCCGAACGTGCGTTGGCTCGGCTACAGCAGCTCGGTGTCGACGAGGCGCTCGGGATGGTGTTCGTGCCTGCGCCCGGACTGCTCGCGCGCCTGCAGGACCTCAACCACCACTACGCGCTCGGACTGCCGGGGTGGCACCTCGGCCTGCTCTCCGTTGACGCCCCGCCAGGCCTGCTCGACGAGCTCGACGTACAGGCGCGCGTCGCGAGGAGTGTCGAAGCGGCGCACTCCGACGTGCAGCAACTCAGGGACAGCCTTTCGAACCAGCCGACGCCGGCAGAGATCGTGGCCGAGGTCGAACGCTCGGGCGTGGACACGGCTCTCTACGCGCTTGCGCTGGAGGACGTGCCTGCGTTGCGCGAGTACTTCGAGCGACTCCGCGCGGTTCGGCTCGAGATCGACGGCAACGATCTCGCCGCGCTCGGCCTCGACGAGTCGCCACGTGTCGGCGAAGTTCTCGCGGAGCTCCGCCGACGGAAGCTGAACGGAATACTCGACGGCCGCGCCGCCGAGCTCGCGGCTGCGCGGGAGCTGATCGCCGAGTGATCGTCTGGGACGCGCCCGGCCCCTACGTCGTCGCCTTCACGACACGTCGCGGCGGCGTCAGCACCGGTCCCTATGCGTCGCTGAACCTCGGACTGCTCACGGCCGACGAGCCGGCGAACGTCGACGAGAACCGGCGACGCGCATGTGAGGACGTCGGCGCGAATCCAGAGCGAATCGCGATGAACCGCCAAGTGCATGCCGCAACCGTGAATCGCGCGCAGGCGAGAGAGCGCGACCGACCGGGCGACGGGCTCTGGACTGACGAGCGGAGCCTGCCGATGCTGAAGCTCACCGCCGACTGCCTGCCGATTGCGCTTGCACGCGTCACCGGCACACCGGCCCTGTGCGTCCTCCATGCCGGCAGGCTCGGCCTGCTCGAGGGAATCGTGGCCTCGGGAGTCAAGGCGCTTGCGAACGGATCGCTCGCAGCGGTGATCGGCCCCGGTATCGGGCCGTGCTGTTACGAGGTCGGCTCCGAGATCCGCGACGCATACCGCACGCGCTTCGGCGACGTCGTGGGCGGAAGCAACCTCGATCTGTGGAGCTCCGCAGAACGTGCGTTGCAGGAAGCGGGAGTAACCGATGTGGAGCGGGTCGATCTCTGTACGGCGTGCAATCCGGAGCTCTTCTTCTCTCACCGTCACGACAACGGCGTTACAGGCCGCCAGGGAGTGATTGCGTATCTCGCCTGACCAAGTCCGCGAGCGCTACGAGTGCATACGTGCGGAGGTCGGGCCGGACATCACGATCGTCGCCGCGACGAAGTACGTCTCGTCGGCGGACATGCGCATCCTCGCCGAGGCGGGCATCGAGGTCGTCGGCGAGAACCGCGCGCAGGACCTGCAACGCAAGCACGCCGAATACGGCGACATCTTCCATTGGCACTTCATCGGCGCGCTGCAATCGAACAAGGCGAAGGTCGTCAACCGGTTGTGCGAGCTCGTCCACTCGCTGGATTCCGAGTCGGCCGCGAGACGGCTGACGATTCCGGCGCTCGTCGAGGTGAATCTCTCGGGGGAGGAGTCGAAATCCGGTGTCGCTCCTGAGGAGCTCGCTCGGTACCTGGAGCTCTACGCCGACGTGCGCGGCCTGATGACGATGCCGCCGGAGACAGGCGAGCCAGAGGCTTCCAGGCCTCACTTCCGCCGCCTCGCCGAGCTCGCGCGGGAGCATGGGTTGCGCGAGCTTTCGATGGGTACGAGCCAGGACTACCGCGTCGCGGTCGAGGAGGGAGCGACGCTGATCCGGGTGGGGTCGGTCCTGTACGCCGAGTAACATCTGCCGCGAGATGGGGTTCGCGGACGTCTGGAACAGGACGCTCGTCTACTTCGGCATCGCGGAGGAGGACGAGTGGGACGAGGAGGGCTACGTCACCGACGAGGACCTCCAGCGGACGTATGCCGAGCGGCCGAACGTCCGGCGGCTCGCCCCGCGCCGACGTGAGCGAGAGTTCGACGATTGGACCGATCCCGAACCGCCGCAGGACGATCACACGGCGGTGCTGCGGCCGCGGCCGCGCGCCGTCCCGGGCCCGGTTCCCGTACGCGTGCACCTTGTCGTTCCGCGGAGCTTCAACGACGCGCAGCAGATCGCGGACAAGTTCAA
Source organism: Actinomycetota bacterium (assembly GCA_046730515.1). Taxonomy (GTDB): domain Bacteria; phylum Actinomycetota; class Thermoleophilia; order Gaiellales; family Gaiellaceae; genus 3-1-20CM-4-69-9. The sequence continues at coordinate 2,352 of JBKPJA010000102.1, forward strand.
GGATTCGATCCCCGTCATCCTCAATCTCCAGAGCTCCGACCAGGATCTGTCGAAGCGGCTGATCGACTTCGCCAGCGGCCTCACCTACGCGCTCGACGGCGGCATGCAGCGCGTGGCCGACAAGGTCTTCCTGCTGACGCCTCGAAACGTTGAGGTATCCGCCGAGCAGCGGGCGCAACTGCTTGAGCGCGGCGGCTTCTTCAACCAAGCGTAATTGAACGCTCGAGCCAGACTGAAGTCTGGCACGAGAACCGAGGAAATCGGCTCGTGGAGCCGAACTCGCACCTTATGGGCGTAGCGCTCGTCTACGACGCTGTCTCGAACATCAAAGGTTTCGTCCGCGTGTTCATCTACGTGTACACGCTCCTGATCTTCGCGTACGTTCTGAGCAGCTGGGTGTCGATGCCGTACTCGCCGTGGCTCAATCGCATTCAGCGTTTCCTGTACGACGTCTGCGACCCGTACCTGCGCCTGTTTCGGCGGATCCTGCCGACGCTCGGCCCGCTGGATCTCTCGCCGATCGTCGCCGTCGCATTTCTCTACATCATCCTTGCGATCATCGATCGCGTCTGAAAGGGGAGACATGGCTCTCACACCAGTCGAGATCAGACACTTGAAACCGGCGAAGACCTTCTTCGGCGGATACAGGCGGAGCGCGATCGACTCCCTCCTCGACGAGATCGTGGTGTCGTTCGAGGACGTGTGGCGCGAGCGCGCCGACCTCGCCGACAAGATCGACCAGCTCGAGGAGGACCTCGTCCGCTTCCGCGAGCTCGAGGCGCTGCTGCGCACGACACTCGTATCGGCGGAGAAGGCGGCGGTCACGCTGAAGGAACAAGCGCGCAAGGAGGCGGACCTCATCATCGAGGAGGCTCGTGCGGAGGCGCGCGCGATCACGCGGCGGGCGCGTTCCGATCACGACCGCCTGCTCGCCGAGGTTCGGCGGATGCAATCGCTCCTGCGGGCCGCGCTCGCAATCGTCGACGAGCAGCCAGCGGAGGCGGAGGCGGCATAGGGCTAAACTTGGTGCGTGGAAGCGACGCGTCTGCAGGTCCGTGTTTCGCCGGGTGCGCGCTGCACCACTGTGGTCGGTCGCCACGGTGACAGGTGGAAGGTTCGTGTCGCTGCACCTCCGGAGAAGGGGCGCGCGAACGACGCGCTCGTGCACCTTCTTGCGGAGGTCGTCGCGGTACCACGTGGCGCTGTCGCCGTCGTTTCCGGCCATGGTGAGCGTGACAAGATCGTCGAGGTGGCGGGAGTGGCGCCGGCCGAGGTCGAGCGACGCCTCACGTCGGCGGCGGGAGAGCGATCCTCGTGAGCGCCATCGACACCGATCGCCTCCGTGACGCGTTGGTGGAGGAACGACGCCGCGTCGAGGCTGCGATCGCGAACCTCCACGAGGAGAATCCGGGATCCCTTTCCGACGAGACCGGTGACGATGCGATGTACGACAACCATCTCGCGGACACGGCGACGGTCACGTACGACCGCGAGCTCGACTACACGCTCGAGGAGAACTCGGAGCACGTCCTATCGGCGATCGACGCGGCGCTGGGGCGGATCGACGAGGGGACCTACGGCACGTGTATGACCTGCGGCGACGCGATTGCGCCAGAGCGTTTGGAGGCTCGACCCTGGGCGACGCTGTGCATCGACTGCCAACGCAAGCGAGAGAAATGACCGAGCCCGCTCGCCGCGCCGACGTTCGAGTCGGGTCGGCTACCGATGGCCTGACGCCGATCTCCGTCGCCGAGCGGCAGCTCGGCGCCGGCTGGTCGCAGTGGGCCGCCCTGCTCGCCGTTGCCCTCGCCGCGGTCGGCGCCGACCAGCTGACGAAGGCGGTCGTGACGAGCCGCCTCGGTCTGTTCGAGGAAGTGCACGTGATTGGACCGCTCTGGATCCATCACGTGCAGAACTCCGGTATCGCGTTCGGTCTCTTTGCGAGTGCGACATCGCTCGTGATCCTGCTGACCGGCGCCGCAGTCGCGTGGATGCTCTACTTCTTTGCCCGCTCGGGCGCGCGGCATCCAGTGCTACCGGTCGCGCTCGGTCTCGTGATCGGCGGCAGCCTCTCGAATCTCGCCGACCGCGTGCGTCTCGGGCACGTCACGGACTTCCTCGACCTGAAGTTCTGGCCCGCCTTCAACCTCGCCGACAGCTTCATCGTGGTCGGCGTCGCGATCCTGCTGGCCACGCTCGTCGCCTCCGATCGCAACGCGTCGCGCCCGCCGCGGGTGCGTGAAGCGACGCGTTCCTGACAGTGCGGCCGGCGAGCGGCTCGACCGCTTCCTCGCGGCGCTGTCGGAAGTAGGGTCGCGCGCAGCGGCCGAGCGCATGCTCGCCGACGGCGCGGTGGAGGTCGACGGCACTCGGCGTGCGAAGAGTTACCGGTTGGGCGGCGGGGAGGAGGTCGAGTTCGAGCCGCCGCCTCGTGACGACGGCGTGCTCGTCGCGGAAGAGATGGCGCTACGCGTCGTCTGGGAGGACGAGCATCTGCTCGTCGTCGACAAGCCCGCCGGCCTGGTCGTGCATCCGGCTCCCGGTCACGGTCGCGGCACGCTCGTGCACGGGTTGCTGGCACGCGACATCGGCGGCGGCGACCCCGCACGGCCGGGGATCGTTCATCGGCTCGACCGTGATACGTCCGGGCTGATGGTCGTGGCGCGTTCCGAGGATTCGTACAAGCGGCTGCAGGCGATGGTGCGTCGACGCGACCTGGAACGGCACTACCTCGCGCTCGTCGCCGGCCGGCCGCGCTCGCGGCGGGGCCGGATCGAAGCGCCGATCGGACGCGACCGCAGGAACCCGTTCCGGCAGTCACTCGACACGGACGCGCCGCGCGAGGCGGTTACGCACTTCGAGCTCGTGGAGCTTTTGCCGCAGCACGCGTTGCTCGACGTGCGTCTCGAGACGGGCCGCACACATCAGATCCGCGTGCATCTCGCCGAGATCGATCTGCCCGTCGCGGGCGATCCGGTCTACGGACGTCCGCGTGAGCTCGGGCTGGAGCGGCAGTTCCTACACGCCGCGCGACTCGCCTTCACGCATCCGTTCACCGGAGAACCTGTCGCGACCGAGTCAGCGCTTCCCGCAGACCTGACAGCGGCTCTCAGCCGCGCGCGCTCTTAGCTTTCGCTTCGTAGAGCCGCGCGTCCGCAAGGCGGAAGAGCTCGTCTGCGCTTGTCGCATCGGAAGGGAAGTGGGCCCGGCCGGCGCTGATCTTGAAGTCTGGTGGAAGATTGCCCTCCGCGATGCGCCGCGCAAGCCGCGTGAGGAACGCGTCGGCTGCGGATTCGTCGGACTCGATCAGTCCGACGGCGAACTCGTCGCCGCCCAGCCGGCCCGCGAGGTCGGAGCTGCGCAGACCGTCACCGAGTAACCGCGCGACCTCCCGCAACACGCGATCTCCCTCCGGATGTCCGCGTGTGTCGTTGATCTGCTTGAAGTTGTCGACGTCGAGGTAGACGAGCGAGAGCCCGTGGCCGTATCGGTGCGCGCGCCGCAGCTCCGAGTCGAACCCGTCGGAAAACGTCTGATGGTTCAACAGGTGCGTGAGCGGATCGCGGCGCGCCTGCTCGGCGAGCTCCATCGTCGCACGGTCGAAGTACGCGACGACACATTCGGTGACGAGGCGGTCGATCGTGTCGTTCAGCCGCCGCTCGATCTCGAGCACGTCGCTCGCGTCGAGCGAGGCGATCCGGCGCGCGACGAACCGCCAGAGGATCCGCCGTAGGAGAAGGAACTCGGTGACGATCTCCCGCGGCGCAAAGCCGAGCTCCTCCCGAACGCGCGCGTGATCGCGGACGAGCGCCGCCAGGGCCCCGCCGCGCCGCATCCGGCCGGGTTGCGGATCCGCGAGCTCCCGCGCGAGCTCCACGATGAACGTCGGCACGTCCCCGAGTTGCCCCTCGCGGCCGAGCCGAGCCATCGACGGGATTTGGTCCTCGGCCAGGCCCTCGTCGACCACCTCGAGCGCGAGCTCGTACGACGACCCGCGGAGCTCGTCCGCAAGCCGTCCCAACGCCGCAGGACGGGAGCCCTCGACCGCCATGTAGCTCAGGATACGAACTTCGCGAGCGGATACCATAGGCGGACGTCCCACGACCCGGCGGTGACGCCCGGGTGGGGGTGCCGGCGTTCGACGGATGCCGGTTCCACCCGAGCCCCGCCGGAAGCTCGACAACGCCAACCAGAAAGGAAATTCCATGTCCGTCGTCTCCATGCGCGAACTGCTGGAGGCCGGGGTCCACTTCGGCCACCAGACCCGCCGCTGGAATCCCAAGATGCGCCGCTTCATCTTCACGGAGCGGGGCGGGATCTACATCATCGATCTCACGCAGACCCTCGAGCTGCTGGAGGAGGCCAACGGGTTCGCACGCAACATCGGCGAGCGCGGCGGCTCGATGCTCTTCGTCGGTACGAAGAAGCAGGCCCAGACAGCGGTCGAGGAGCAGGCGAAGCGCGTCGGCATGCCGTACGTCAACCACCGCTGGCTCGGCGGACTGCTGACGAACTGGCGAACGATCTCCGCCCGCATCGACCGGCTGCACGAACTGCGCCGGCTGAAGGAAGAAGGACAGCTCGAGCTCCTCCCCCCGAAGGAGCGGATCCAGATGGAGGGCGAGCTCGAGAAGCTCGACGAGAACCTCGGCGGCGTCGCCGACATGAAGCGCCAGCCCGACGCCATCCTGATCATCGACCTGCGCAAGGAACAGCTCGCCGTACGTGAAGCGCGCCGGCTCGGCCTGCCGGTCGTCGCGCTCGTCGACACGAACTCCGACCCGGACGAGGCCGACTACGTCATCCCGGGCAACGACGATGCGATCCGCTCGTGCGACCTGATCGTGCGGGTGATCGCGGACGGCATCGCCGCCGGACAGCAGAAGGCGACGCCGGCGGACTTCCAGCAGCGGGAACCGGAGCCCGTCCCGGAGGAACAGCCAACTGTTGCGGAGGGTGACTACGAGCAGGTCTCGCCCGGCGAAGAGCCCGTCGCCGAGCAGCCCGAGCCGCAGGAGGTGTCGGCGGAATGACGACCGCGATCAGTGCCTCGCTCGTCAAAGAGCTCCGCGAACAGACCGGCGCCCCGATCATGGACGCGAAACGCGCGCTTCAGGACACGAACGGGGACCTCGAAGAGGCGAGACGGCTCCTGCGCGAGCGCGGCATGGCGAGCGCCGCGAAACGAGCCGGACGCACGACGCCCGAAGGCAAGGTCGGGTACCGCATCAGCGATGACGGCCGCCGCGGGACGATCGTCGCCGTCGGCTGCGAGACCGAGCCGGTCTCGAACAACGAAGAGTTCCTCGCCTTCGCGAAGAAGGTGCTGGAGGCCGTCGAACGCGACGGTCCCGAAGGTGCGCAGACCCTCGAGGAAGAGCGTCGAGAGCTGTCCGGCAAGCTCGGCGAGAACCTCGTCGTCGCGGGGGCCGCTCGCTTCGAGGCCGTCGACGGTGCCCACATCGAAGGGTATGCCCATCCACCGGCCAACAAGCTCGGCGTCCTCGTCCAGATCCGCGGCGGGTCCTCACCCGACCTCGCGCGCAAGGTCGCCATGCACATCGCAGCGTCGTCGCCGCAATGGGTCGGCCGGGACGACGTTCCCGACGACGTCGTCGTGTCCGAGCGCGAGATCTTCTCGAACTCCGACGAGGTGCAGTCGAAGCCGGAGCAGGCGCGCGAGAAGATCGTCGAGGGAATGCTGAACAAGCGCTTCTTCGCCGACCGCGTGCTCGCCGAGCAGCAGTGGATCCACGACACCGGCAAGACCGTGGGCCAAGTGCTCGACGAAGAGGGCGCAGAAGTGCTGGAGTTCGAGCGCTTCGCGCTCGTCGGCTGACATGACCCTCCAGTTCGAGGAAACAATCGCGGGCCCACCCGGGACGCAGCCGGTCTTCCGGCGCATCTTGCTCAAGCTCTCCGGCGAATCGCTGATGGGCGACCTCGAGTACGGGATGGACCGAGACACGATCGACGCGGTTGCCGAGGAGATCGTCGGCGTCCAGGAGGCGGGCGTGGAGATCGCGATCGTCGTCGGCGCGGGGAACATCTACCGCGGGATGGCGGCCGCAGCAGAGGGAATGGACCGCGCGACTGCCGACTACAACGGCATGCTCGCCACGGTGATGAACTCCGTCGTGCTCCAGGACGCACTCGAGCACCGCGGCGCGCACACCCGGGTTCTCTCCGCGATCGAGGTGAAGGAGATCGCCGAGCCGTACATCCGCAGGCGCGCGATTCGCCACCTCGAGAAAGGGCGCATCGTCATCTTCGCGGCGGGCACCGGCAATCCGTTCTTCACCACCGACACGGCCGCCGCGCTGCGTGCGCTCGAGATCAACGCGGACGCGATCCTGATGGCGAAGCACGGCACGGAGGGCGTGTACGACGACGACCCGCGCCGTGATCCGGACGCGCAGTTCATCCCTGAGCTGACCCATCTCCAGGCGATCGAGCGCGGGCTCAAGGTGATGGACACGACGGCGCTCTCGCTGTGCATGGACAACAACCTGCCGATTCACGTCTTCGGGTTGGCGAGCGGCAACATCCGCCGGGTCGTCGACGGAGAGCGCGTGGGAACCCTGATTTCCACACCGGCACAAGGAGGACGATGATGGCGACGGCCGACGACCTCATCAACGACGCAGTTCGTCGAATGGACTCGTCGATCACGCACACGCGCAGCGAGTTCAACTCGGTGCGCACCGGCCGCGCCTCGGCTGCGCTGCTCGACCGCATCACGATCGACTACTACGGGACGCAGACGCCGCTGAAGCAGCTGGCCACGATCAACGTCCCCGAGCCGCGCATGCTCACGATCCAACCCTTCGATCCGAGCTCGATCAAGTCGATCGAGAAGGCGATTCAGGAGTCGGATCTCGGGCTGACGCCGTCGAATGACGGGAAAATGATCCGCCTCCCGATGCCGCAGCCGAACGAGGAGCGGCGAATGGAGCTCGTGAAGGTCGTGCGCAAGCTCGCGGAAGAAGGCAAGGTCGCCGTGCGGAACGTACGTCGTGACGTGATGCAGCACCTCCAGGAGCTGACGAAGAACCACGAGCTCGGCGACGACGACGAGCGGCGCGCGGAGGAGCGCGTCCAGAAGCTCACCGACGAGCACACGAAG
>JBKPJA010000103.1:0-24510 GCA_046730515.1 Actinomycetota bacterium
CCTGTTCGGTCGTCAACGCAAGCTCGATCCGCGACATCGCCGCTGCGCGGAGCGTCGACTTGTTTGCCCCCGTGACGCTCGCCAGGCTCCGCTTCGCCTCGTCGAGCTCGAACTGCAGGCGGAGCCGCACGTCCGCGGGCAGCGACTGCTGCAGGGCCGCGGAGATGCGCGCGATCTCGATCTTCAGTTGCAGGATCTGCTGCCGCTGTGCCCTGACGACAGCATTGAGGTCCTGAATCGAGACGTGCTGGTCGAGGACTGTGCCGAGCGCGGAGAGCTTGATCATCGCCGCCTGCACGTGCGAGACCGGAACGCGCAGGACGAGATCCGCCTCGCCCGGCACGCCGGAGCTCCTCGACTGCTGCACGGAGGCGACGTAGCCGCCGAGGGCCTGAGTGATCTGCATCGCGGTTGCGGTCTGTTTGCCCAGCGCGTCGAAGTCCTTCACGCGGACGCGCAGCGACGCTTGGTAGTTCTGGTAGCGGTTCGGATTCGGAGCCGGAATCGCGCCGAGACCTTGGAGAGCGGTTGCTCGATCCGGGGCCTTTTCGGGGACCCCGTGTCGAGGCGCGAGGGTGACCGGCAAGGCCCGGCGGTGCGATGACGGAGTAACGACGGAATACAGAACAGCCCCTGCGGCGAGCGTGACGACGCATACCGGTGCGAGCACGAGCACCACGCGCCGCGAAAGGCGCGGCCGACTGCGAGGCGCAGGCTCGCCGAGCGCCCGCACGAGCTCGCGCAGCTCAGGCGGTGCTTCGCTCGGAATCGCGCGCAACTCGCGAACGACCTCCGCGAACTCGCGCTCGAAATCGACAGTCTCAGACGCGGGCATCGTTCATCATCTCCTCGAGTCGCTTCAATGCGCGGCTGAGCCGCGTCGAGCAAGCCGTCCGGCTGATTCCGAGCAGGCGCGCCGTCGTCGGCCCGTCGAGCTCGAGCAACACGCGTAGCGCGACCACTTCACGGTCGGCCCGGGAGAGCGCGTCGAGCGCGGATGAGAACGCACCTTCACCGTACGCAGGCTCCTCGGCTTCCGGTAGCTCGCGCGCGTATCGCGTCTCGCGCCTTCGGCGTCGCTCCTCCACGCGGAAGTGGTCGAGCGCAACTCCGCGCGCGATCTTGCACAGCCACGCACGCGCGGTGCCGCGACGAGGGTCGAACCTCCGCCAGACGCGGAACGCCTTCTCGAACGTCTCGCCGGTCAAATCCTCGGCGACGGCGCGGTTGCCGGTGAGGAACAAGAGGTACCGGTGCACCGCGTCGAGCTCGGCCTCGGCGACGGAGGCGAACGCCGGACGCGCCGAAGCGAACCCCGGCAGAGACGTCGAGACCGCGTTCACGGTCCTCATACGCCGCCAGCCCCTCGGAATGTCACATCGGGATTGTGCTCAGCACCCACCGTCGGCCGGCGGGCCACCGTTCGGGCCGACCGCGTGCATCACGCCGCCCGTCCCTACCGCCGTCTGCAAGCAGTACGACGACGCGTCGACCCTGACGAGCTGGACACCGAAGGAAGGCGGTAGCACCGCACCGACGTACGTACCGTTCTGCGCCTGGTAGACGGCGAGGAAGGTCGCGGCGCCGATGAAGTTTCCGTCGGCGGCGATTCGGTCTGCCGCCGTCTCCATCCGCTGCGCGTTCTGGGAAGTCGGCCCGTTCGTGCGCGCGTCCATCGCCCACAGCGCGCCGACCATCCCGAGGACGACGAGCATGCTGACGAGTCCGAGGCCGCGCGCAGTCACACGGCCTCTATCGGGCTCGTCGTCGGGGTGCTTGAGCTGCCGCTAGCTCGAGTCGCCCCAGGAAGCACCCGGAGCGTTGTAGAACGCGTCCTCGCCGCCCCAGGACGCGCCCGATGCCACCGGGCTCGCTGCAAGCGCTGCGATCACTGCAAGCAGCGCGATGATCACCGATCCACGCTTACCGATTTTCTTGCGTCTCATCTCCCCTTCTCCTCCCGCCGCAAAAGCGAGGCCGCAGACAGCTTCTGGTTCCTTCCGAATGTGCGTGATCGGGCCTCCGCTACGCCTCCCCCGTTCGAGTGACGGCGAGCCATTTCCCTCGTTCGAGTGATGAGTCGTAACCCGCACGTGTCACTCCTTCGGTTGTACGCGCCGGTCGTCCTCGTCGCGCTCCAGCTCTCGCCAGGGCGGGACGACCGCGCAGAAGAAGGCCGCCGGCGGCCAGGCAGCCGCACGCAAGCGTTAGCGGCTTTCGGTCGGGCGGAGCTTCTCGGTTCCGCCCGCGCGGGGTCCGCGTTACATTTGGGCCGATCAGCGAGAGAGTGAGGGCCCACAGGGCGTGCGCGTAGACCATCGCGAAGGACCCGACTTCTCACAGCGGCCGCTGCTCTTCCCTGTCGTCGCTCCACTGGGCAGAGCGGTCCGTGGCGGCCCGTAGCTTCCCTCGCCGCCCACTCGTCGAGCCGGTCTCGACGGTGGAGCGCGGTTTCTTCCGCGGCGCCGGTTTCTACCTCCGTGTCGGCGTCCTGAGCGCCGTCGCCCTGACCATGTTCAGCATCCTCGTGCTGCGCCTCTGGTCGCTGCAGGTCATCCAGGGCTCGCGCTTCGCGCACGCCGCTCAGGCTCAGAGCTACCGCACCGTGCGCTTTCCGACGCCGCGCGCGGCGATCCTCGACAGCTCGGGACGGTTGCTCGTCGGAACGACCGGCCAGCTCGGCGTGACCGTCGACCCGTCGGCTCTTGGTCGGATGTCCTCGCACGGACGCTGGGTCCCGACTCAGGTGGGTCGCCGACGGCTGCGCGCTCTCGCGCGACTCGCCCACGTTCCGATCTGGAAGCTCGTCACACACGTGCGTCGCAGCCTCGTCCGCGATCCGTTCGCACCCGCGGTCGTGCTCGCGGAGATTCCGCGCAACCTCGCTTTCTTCCTCGAGGAACGCGCCTCGCCGTTCCGCGGCATCGAGGTCATCGACGTCCCGAAGCGGTGGTATCCGAAGGGCGCGATCGGCAGCGAGTTCCTCGGGCTGCTCGGACAGATCAGCCCACGCGAGCTGCACGAGCGACGCTACCGAGGAGTGCACGCCGGCCAGGTCGTCGGCCAGTCCGGAGTCGAGGCGACGTATGACCGCTCGCTGAACGGCGGCGTCGCGCGGGCGCTCGTGCCGGTGGACGCGCGCGGAGACGTCGTCGGTCCGCTGCGCTGGATCCCGCGCAAGAGCGCTGATCGCGAGCTCGAGCTCACGATCGACAGCCGTTTGCAGCGCGTCGCCGAGCAGGCGATCCGCGACGGAATCGCCCGCGCACACGCGAACGGCCACTACGACTCCGGAGCCGGCGCCGCGGTGGTCATGAACCCGTGGACGGGCGCGATCTACGCGCTCGCGAGTTACCCGAACTTCAACCAGGCGGCCGCAGCGAACGACCCGAATTACCTCGCGCGGCTGCTCAGCTCGAGCAACGCGACGACGCCGTTGGTCAACCGCGCGACGCAGGGCCTGTATCCGGTCGGTTCCACGTTCAAGCCGATCGTCGCGGAAGCGGCTCTCTCCGATGGATTGATCACGCCGTCCTCGATCATCCCGTGCACGGGCTCGCTCACGGTCGGCAACGTCGTCTTCCACAACGTCGAAGCGGGAATCAACGCCGACCTCGACCTCGACCAGGCCCTGTCCATGTCCTGCGACACGTGGTTCTACCGGCTGGGCACGATGTTCTACGCGCGGCAGCAGCAAACCGGTGCCCTCGACATGCAGCGCTGGGCGATGCGGCTCGGGCTCGGTCATCCGACGGGGCTCGACCTCGCAGGCGAGTCGAGCGGAGTCGTGCCGACTCCCGGGTGGTTGAAGCGCACGTTCCGCGACCCTGCGCAGCGGATCTGGTACGAGGGTTACTCCGTCAACCTGTCGATCGGGCAGGGATACCTCGCGGTCACGCCGCTGCAGCTCGCCGTGGCCTACTCCGCGCTCGCGAACGGCGGGACGATCGTCCGCCCGCACGTCGGCCGCTCGCTCGTCACCTCGTCAGGACGCGTGCTGCGAAGGCTGCGATTCCCGCCGCGCGGGCGCGCTCCGCTCAGGGACGTGTGGGCGATCCGGCACGCGCTCTACGATGCGGCGCACGTCGGCACGTCCGCTGCGGTGTTCAGCTCGTTCCCGGTCCCCGTCGCGGGCAAGACCGGCACCGCGCAGACGCCGACGGGTAGCGATCACTCCTGGTATGCGAGCTGGGCGCCCTATGGACATCCGCACGTGGTCGTCGTCGTCCTCATCGAGCACGGCGGGTTCGGCGCGGAGGCGGCGGCGCCTGCGGCACGAGAGATCTACTCGGCCCTCTTCCACCTCCACTAGGTCCGCTGAATCACCCTTCGGAGTGATTCCGAGCGGATCGCACTGCGTAGGGTGCGACCGCGGGAGACATTCCCACTGCGGTACTCCACGAAAGGGGTTGGAATGAAGAAGGCGAGGCTCGTCAGTCTGTTGTTCGTCCTTGCGGCGATCGCAATGCTCATCGGCGGTCTTCCGTGGGGCGGCCACGCGTTCCGCTAGGTCGAAACGCCACTCGCGAAATGGCTAGCGTCGAGCAACGACCCGGGCCGATCGCAGCCGGCGACCAGCGCCGGTTGCTGCAGGAAGCCGCGGGCGCGTTGCAATCGGATCGCATCCGGTTGGCGCACGAGCTCTATGGGGACGCCCTGGCGGCCGCAACGACCGATGAGACACGGGCGGAGGCGCTCATAGGCCTCGGCCACGTGGCCCATCGGAGCGGTCGTCCCCGTGAGGCCGTGCGGCTCCTCGAGGATGCGCTACGGCTCACGGAGCAGGAACCGTGGGACCGTCTCGATCTTGCGGACCCGATCGGCCGCTCATACGCGGCGGTCGGTGAGCTCGAACGGGCCTCGACGGTCTTCCTCCAGTGCGTTCGGCGTGCGCAGGAGGAGGGCGATCGCCTCGCGCACGTTCGCTTCGCCGCGCTGCTGAGCTATGCGCTCACGGACCAGGGAAAGTTCGAGGAGGCCGAGCGGGCGCTCGAAGAGGTGCTCGCCGCTGCCGCGGGAAGCGACGATCCGGACGTTCGGTCACTCGTCGAGTGGGCACAGGCGCGACTCCGCGGAGAGCAGGGACAGACCGAGGCCGCCGTCGAGCACGCGCGCGCCGCGTTCGAGCTGCTGAGGACCAGGCAGAACACGAACTTTCTCGCGCTCACCTACGAGCTGCTCGCTTCGCTCTACAACGATTTGGGTCGAGCCGAAGAAGCGCTCGATCTTCTCCGCGACGGCTGGCCGCTCTTGATCAGCAGCGCGACGCCGTTGCAGGTCGCGCACTACCGCATCGAAGAGGCGCGCGCGCTCGCGGCGCTCGGCCAGACGGAGGGCGCGGCCTCTGGCGATGCGCGTAGCCGCGCAGCTCGACGGTACGCATCCGGGCGACGCGGGACGCGCGTACGTCCTGCTCGGGGAGATCTTCGACCGGCTCGGCGACATCACACGTGCACGGCAGCTGTACGAAACGGGCATCGGCCTGCTCAGTAAGCAGGGACCGAGTCGATACCTCGCGTCCGCGTACCGCAGGCTCGGCGAGCTCTTCGAGGCGGAGTACCGCACGGAGGACGCGATCGAAGTCCTCAAGCGTGCACTCGCAGTCCAGGCAACCGTCGAGGGTTAGATCGCACATGTGAGCAGCGCGGGCTGGACCGTCGCGCGTCTTGGAGACATCCCTGCCGCAGCCGAAGTGCCGGCCGTCTCGCGCGAGGAGCACCTCGAGGGGACGCCGATCTGGGCGGCGGACTGGCGCGGGGCTGAACGCCGTTGCTACTCGTCCAGAAGCTCTGACTCCGTCGGCTCGACCGGCTCGGTCGACTCGACCGGCGGGCCGCCGAGGAACGGCACGCGCAGAACGGAGAGCGCATGGCGCTGCGGAAGCTCCTCCGCTTGGAGCTCGTCCATCTCCCTCCTGGGTGAGCTCGTCTGGCTGCTTGTGTTCTTCGCTCACGAACAGCGGTCGTCCCGACGCGTCCTCGTTCAAACTGCGCCGGATGGAAGGCCGGGAATGGCGACGATTCACGCGTCTCCGGTTCAGGGTCGAGTTCAGCTATCCCGAGGTGACACCACACGGCCAACCGGTAGAGCGAAACGAACAACGCGTCGACGACCACCGCGGCGAGATGGAGCGCATCCACCTGAGCTCGCCGGATCGTCGGGAGCTCTACTTCGAGCTGGCCAGGTTCGGCGGCATTGCACCGCAGGACGAATACGCGAACCACAAGCCGTATCTCGAGAAGCGCTTCGGAGCGGGGTCGGTCACGGCCCTGACCGCAACGAGCCTTCACGATCGGCCGTCGTGGACGTACGCCTTCCACTGGGACGAGCAAAAGGGACCAATGGAACGGGCGGCGCTTTTGCTGCAAGTGGGCGAGGACACCTACCGCGTCATCTACGACCCGCGTTCCGAGCTCAACGATCAGGTCATCGCCACGCTCACGATCGCGGATCGAGCTCGAAGTGCCAGATGATGACGATCGGGTTCCCGATTCACTTCCGACCTCCAAGACGTAGGTGTGCAGCAGCGGACGCTTGAGATCAGAAGCGGGCCATCGGAGCAGGTTCGCTCGACCCGGGCCGACCCGTGTGTCAGTCGGGCGAGCGTCTACAGCGAGAAGCGAAAGGTCCCGACAATCGCGGTGTAGCTCGCTAGGTGCGCGCCTCCGGACGTGTCGACCATCTGTATGTCGAGGGTCCCGCCCTTGTACGCAAGCAGGTAGTGGCGTTCGTCGCTTCCGGGCGCCACTTCGTGGTCGAAGCTCGAGGGCCCGATCCCCACGAGGAGCGGCGCGGCCGGCGTTGTCGCCCCTTGGGACAGGCATCCCTTGGCGCCGCGTGCCATCCTCACGTCGAGCGCGATCCCGTGCAGCCCTCCGACGCTGATTGCGTGCCGGTGACCGACGACGAGGTCATGCTGCTTCGTCATCCAGTCGGCAATCGCGGCCGGTGTCGTCTGTACCCCGTTCACATGGCTCTGGCAGTCTCGCGCCTCTGGCGCCACACGCGTCTCGAGGCCGATGAAGTAGCCCTCGATCGACGTCCCAGGAGGCTTGGCACCGGGCGGCTGCAGCAAGTACAGGCCGGGAATGTCGAGATAATTCGCCCATCGAGCAGGGACGTGGAATCTGAACTTCGGGCGGAACGAGTGGCTGGTGTACGTCCCAGCTGCGAGTACCCCGAGACATGTCCCGCTATCCGGAACCGGACATCCATGCGAGGCACGTGCCGGCGTCAACACCGCGATCGCTGACGCGGTTGCAACCAAAACCGCCACCGACACGAACCGGCGCACTAGCTTTTCGCTCCTTCTCCCCCCGCAGTTAGGAAGTTCGACGAAGCGTACGCCTCACGATTGACGCAATCCAGCAGTTCGGCTGACCCAGCTGGGCCAGGTGGACTGGCGAAGGCGACGAAGCCTCGACCGACGCGACGAAGGACCACACGACTTGTTGTCTAATTAGACAACGAAGGCGAGGCTAAACGAGTCGGATCGGCATGGCGCTGCGAGTCAATCACACGCCAAGAACGTGCCCATTTCCAGGCACTTCAACGTTCGTTTCCTGGACCAAAGAAGGCGAACGCGCTATGACTTCGCGATGGCTGCAACCTGCGCGCTATCCGTGGCTCGATGAAGACCGGCGGCTCGACGGTCGAGAGCTCTCCGGAGCCGCTTGAGGAGCGGGTCACGTCGGCGACGGTGCATGCGCTTCGGCGCGAGAGGGCCCGTGCGGTCCTCCCCACCCCTTCTCGCCCCGGGCGCGGTGATGCGCATGTCAGGCGCCGCCACCGTGCGGAGCTGCACTCCGCGTCGTCTGCTGCCGGCCTAGCCGTTCGAGGCGCCGACCGGGCCGCTGCGGGTGCTTCTCTCGCGTCCGGCGCTGCACGACAGCCGTGGAGGATCGAACCGAACCGACACCTCTACCAGGAGCGGGGCAGGTTCTACGGTCGAGTGCTCCGGAATCTGATCGATCGCGGGGTGCTCGACACGAGCATGAGCGTGCTCGCCGTCGCGGCCGGTGCGATCGACCGCGACATCTTCCGCACGCTCGGCTTCTCCGACGTCACGCTCACCAACATCGACTGCGCCGGCTCGTCAGTGCGATACGAGCCTTATCGCTCGGCGTGCCAGGACGCTGAGTCGCTCACGTTCCCAGACAAGTCGTTCGACTGGGCGGTCGTAAGCGCTGGACTGCACCACTGCGGATCGCCCCATCGCGCACTGCTCGAGCTCTACCGCGTGGCCCGCCGCGGCGTCCTCGCGATCGAGAGCCGTGACAGCGCGTTGATGCGGCTAGCGATTCGGATCCGGCTGATCGACGCCTACGAGCTTGCATCTGTCGCTGCCAACGATTTCTGCGCCGGCGGTCTACGGGACACCGCCATACCGAACTTCGTTTATCGCTGGACTGAACGCGAGGTGGAGAAGACGATCGCCTCGTACGCGCCGCATGCACGGCACGACTTCTTCTGGTTCCACGAGTTCGAGTTGCCGCGGTCGATCTTGGACGTCGACCGACGGGGCGCGAGGCGCGTGCTGCTGGCGCTCGAGCCGGGGGTACGTGGTGTGGCGCGGCTCTTGCCCAGCCAGGCGAACCTGTTCGGGTTCGCCGTCGCAAAGCCGCAACTCCCGTGTGACCTCCATCCGTGGTTGAGGTTCACGCCGGACGGTCCGGCACCCGACGAGGAGTGGATCCGCGCACACCTCGGCGGCTGACGAGCGCCAGGTGAGTGCACGCATTCACCGCAGTGCTAGGAGACGCTCGGGGTGCTTCCACAGAAAGCGAAGCATCGCGCGCGCGTGCCAGAGCGTGTGGCGCGTGAGGAAGCGCTTGTCGATCACCGCCGCGTATTCGTGGTGCACGACGGCCCGCGGCACGTACCAGCGCTCAACGCCCGCCTTGGCCGCGCGGTAGTTGAGGTCGATGTCCTCGCAGTACATGCGGAAGCCGGCATCCCAACCGCCGATCTGCTCAAGCATCTCCCGACGCAGCAACAGGAACGCGCCGAGCATTGTCTCCGCCGGCACCGGCTCGTCGGGCCGCTCGTCAAGCAGGTAGTGGCGGCGCTGCCAGCGCAGCGGAGGGAACAGCCAGCGCAGCGGCGTGCGACGCACCGCCGTGCTGAGGATCGTCGGAAAGCGGCGCCGCGATGGCTGCCACGTTCCGTCGGCGTAGAGCATTTTCGGCCCGGCCACTCCGCATCGCGGGTTCGTCGCCATGAATTCGCGCAGGACTGCGACGGCATCGGGCTCCGGGACGGCGTCGGGGTTCGCGATCAGCACCAACTCGCCGCTCGTCTCGGCGATGCCGCGGTTGGCGTTGGCGGCGAACGACAACGGCCAATCGTTCTCTAGCGCCCGCGCGCCTGCCGGGAGCTTGTGCGGAAGACTGCCGGGCATGTTGGAGACGACGACCAGCTCGTCGACCTGTGGCGCGAGTGCCGGCAGCGACTGCTCGAGCTCCGCCGCGTGACCGTGCGATATGACGACGGCTGAGACCTTCACGCGCAGTCGGAAACAGATGGCTTACGAAAGAGAAAGAGGTCTTGGTGGGGATTGCCATTCGCGCCCTCCGGCGCCCACTGGATTACCTCCAGACCCTCTGCCAGCCCTTTTTCGACATATGTTCGAGGATGGAACGCTGAGCAGAGGTTTATCCCGGCCACTTGGTCGAACCGGACAACCACTTCACCTCGAGCGAAGCGGTCCCGCTCGGCAGGAGTGAGTCGACTCACGTAGGGCTCGCCGTGGGTGCTGACGAGGAGAAAGCCGCCGCTTCGAAGCATCCGACGAAACTCACGCATCCACTCGTGCTGCAACTTCACGGGAAGGTGCGTCAGGACGGAGAAGGCGTAAATGAGATCGAAGGATTCGGTTTCGTAAGAAAGAGGTGGTGCGAGCCGATTGCGTTCGAACTTCGCGAAGGGAAGGTTCTCGCGGCACCAAGCGATCGCATCTCGGTCGACGTCGGCGCCTCGTAGCTCAGCCGGTATGTCTCTCAACCATCTGAGTACTCGTCCACAGCCACAGCCGAAATCGAGGACGGCGACTAGGTCCTCGAGAGACGAGCCGGCACCCTCCAGGCTCGATTGGATCGTGTCCCTGGCCAAGCGCCCACTCTCTTGAAACCAAGTGGCATTCGCGGTGCCGGCCACGCGCACGCGCAGCTTGGCGGGTGGCAGCGGCAGTGAATCCGTCGGGAGCGCAACGCCGTCACGGTTCCCGAGGGCACGGACTCGCTCGTAAGTACGGTAGGCCGGCCTGAGGAGTCGTGCACGTTCGAGCGAGGTCAAGACAAGCGCCTTCGGGCGAGCCCTACGCGTGGCCGGGAGAGGTGGAGCGAGCGATCGCGCCACGGCGCGGCCCTATCCGACCACCCTTGCTGCGTCGCCGTCCGCGTAGGTGAAGAAGCCGCGACCGGACTTGCATCCGAGCCGGCCGGCTCTCTTCATCCTCAGGAGGCGGTGGTGCGGCGCCATTCGCGGCTCCCGGAGAGACGCGTACAACGTCTCGGCGACGTCCACATACGTATCGATGCCGATCCGGTCAATGAGTGCACAGGGACCGACTGGCCAACCGGCGCCGAGCTGTAGTGCGGCGTCGAGGTCCTCCGGCGTCATTCCCGACTCTTCGAGGAGTCTCACGCAGTCGTTCAGCGCGGGGAACAGCACGCGGTTGATCACGAATCCAGGCGCGTCGTCGCAGGTGATCGCCCGTCTTCCCAGGCGCTGTACGAATGCAACGACAACGTCGACTGCGTCTTCGTTGCTCAACTCGCCTCGGACGACCTCGACGAGCGTGCACGGAGAGATGACGTTGGCTACATGAAAACCGACGACGCGTCGCGGATTGGCGGTTCTTGCTGCGATCGCCGTCACTGAAAGGAAGTTCGTGTGCGTCGCGAGGATCGCATCCGCGTGGACGATCGAGTCGAGCTCTGCCAGTACGTTCTGTTTCGTCGCGAGGTCGTCCCCCGTTGCCTCGACGACCAGGTCGCACTCGCGGAGCGCTCGAAGTTCACGCGCGAACCGCAGGTGCTCGACCGACGGAGCGCCGTCGACCGACCTCGTTGTTTCTCTCCGGCTTTGCCAGTAGGTACGGAGCTCGATCGCTTCCTCCGCGAGCGTCGCCGAACCATCGAACCCCAGCGTTTCCATTCCGGCGGAAATGCACAGCTCGGCGATGCCCGATCCGATTGCGCCGAGCCCGACGACGCCGACTCGCTCGACCCCATGCCACTGGAAGTCGGAGCGTTGCGAATCTACGGGGTCGGCGACGTGTAACTCGGAAACCCGAACGGCATCCGCCGCAGCGTTTCCAACTTGCTGCAAAGTCATCGAGAAATCACTTCCCTGGAACCTGAACCAATCGCGCCCGCGAGCCCCCCGTCTGTGTCCACTGAAGCCGCCGTTCGCCCAAGAAACTCACGCAGCTTCTCTTCCTCTTGCCGCACGCGAGCTGCGACCACGAACGCAAGCAACAGAATCAGAGCGAACGCCGGCGCCACGAGATATCGCAGAAGTTCGCCTAGCACAGCTCGAAGAAAGTACGCCGCGTCGAAATAAACGTCCACGATTTCGCACGCAAAAACTGGAATCCGAATTCCCGCCGGTGCTTCACTCGGGAAATGAGAGGTTCGATTGCGGCGCCGCGGCGGCAGACATCCGTTGCCCACGCGCCGACAGCGACGCTGCGTCGCGGTCTGAAGTCGGGTGTGTCGCACGCCGCGCGCACGTCGGTCGGCCGTCATCTGATTCACACAGCGGTGCTCGAGGATCCCGTCGACCAACGACTCTCTCGCGTTGATCAGTGGCCTCGATCGCTGTCGGGATTCGAGGACCTCGCCTTCCTCTTCTCCAGCAATCAGTTGAATCACGGGATCGCCTCGCTGCAGCTGGACGAGGCTGCGCTGCTGTATCGGGTAGCGCGCGATGCCGGGCCGGGGACCCTCGCCGAGATCGGGCGCTTCCGCGGCGGCAGCACCCTGATCATCGCGACGGCGATGCACGGCGAGGGGGAGCTGTGGTCGTACGACCTCCACGTCCCGCTGCGCCGCGACCTTCCCGGCGATCTGCTCGATGCCGAGCTCCGGGCGGCGCTGCGGCGGTACGGCCTCGATTCCCGCGTGCACCTCGTCGTCGGCGACTCCCGCGCGGCGGAGCTGCCGCCACGCCCGCTCGTAGCTCTCTTCGTGGACGGCGACCACAGCTATGAGGGCGCCCGAGCGGACTACGAACACTGGCGTGACGCCATCGAATCCGGCGGCCACCTGCTCTTCCACGACGCACTCGACCGCGGTCGCTTCGGCGACTGCTCCGCCGGCGTAGCGCGACTCGTTGCGGAGATCTCGCTCGATCGGGACTTCGAGCGGCTCGCCGGGGCAGGCTCGATCGCTCACTTCGTACGCCGCTCGTGACCGCATTGATCGCAGTCGTGCTGAACTGGAACGGCGGCGCCGACACGCTGCGGTGTCTCGAGTCGCTGGCCGAAGTCGACACGATCGTGGTCGACAACGGCTCCACAGACCGCTCCGACATCGAAGTCGAGCGGCGCTTTCCGGACCTCGAGTTGATCCGCGCCGGCACGAACCTCGGGTATGCCGGTGGAAACAACCTCGGGTTGAGCCGCGCATTCGAACGTGGCGCCGCCTGGACGCTGCTCGTGAACAACGACGCCTGGATCGACCGCGGACTTCCCGCCGCCCTCGCAACAGCGGCAGCGCAACGCCCCGACGCCGGCGTCCTCGCATGCAAGGTGTATTCGGCAGAGCAGCCGAACGTTCTGACGTACGCGGGCGGCAACGTCCGACTGCGCTGCGGCTACAACGGACGCCAAGCCGGAGCAGGCGAGCAGGACGAGGGACAGTACGACGTCTTGCGCGACGTCCGTCGCGCAACCGGCGCGGCAATGGCCGTCTCGCGGGCAGCCGTCGAGCGGTGCGGCCTACTGGACGAGAAGCTGTTCGCCTACGTCGAGGACGTCGAGTGGTGCGTCCGCATCCGCGGCGCGGGCTTCGCCGTCGTCTTCGCCCCCGACGCCAAGGTGTGGCATCGGGGCGCGGCGTCGACCGGTGGTGCAGCATCGACCGTCAACCTCTACTACACGACGCGCAACACCATTCACGTCTGCGAGCAGCATGCGCCGCTGCCGGCGGGACTGCGCGGCGCTCGTCGCGGGATCGTGCTCGGCACGCACCTACTGCGTGCGCTTTCAAACCCGAATCGTCGGGAAGCGCTCGGCACGGTGCTGGTCGGCTGGCAGGACGCGCGGCGCGGCTGCGTCGGGCCACGAGATCAAGCGGGCGGAGCGACAGCCGAGACCGCCCCTGCTCAGGCCACGCCCGCGCTGACGTCATAGGGTCGGGCGCGCCGACAATCGCGTAATCAGACTTTTTTTATCGCTTTCTTGCTCTCGCCGGCTGATTCGCCTGAGTATGGCCCCGTGCCGCGAATGACTTTTCTGCGCCGGAGGCTGCGACGATTTCGGCGGGCCCGTTTCCTTCCCGCACTCGGTGCGGTCGCCGCGATCGTCGTCTGGAGCGCTCTCTCCGTGGTCAACGCCTTCGGCACGCCGAGCAGCAAAGCTTCCGCCAGCAGCGCGGCCTATCAGTACCAGTACTCCGGGAGCGTCACCGGCAGCGGAACGATCGACAGCCCGGCCAAGGGACAGGTGTCCTTCAGCTTGAGCGCGAAGCTCGACGACACCGGAGCGACGGGGTCGTGCAGCGTCAACGAGCCGGCGACGAAGACGAAGATCAAGTGCCTCGGCGTGACGTCACTCGACTTCGGCACCGTCGCGGGCTGCCCCACTGCCGTGGTCCAGGGCCCCGCGACCATCAACGGGCAACCGACGTCGTACCAGATCGTGGCGGTCGACTGCGGGTCACCCGGCGTCGGGCACGACTCGTTCTCCATCCAGGCCGACGGGTTCACTCGCAGCGGGACCCTCTCCTCCGGGAACATCACCGTTCACGGCGTGCAATGAGATGACGCGCGCACGGGCCACTCGGCCCTTGCGCGCTCATCGACCGCACCCGGGTAGTTGGATACAAGGGACGCCGCCCCGGGTTCTCTCACTCGGCGTCGTCGTGGCCGGAGTCTCCACGGTCGCGGCCGTCCGCGTCTGGCTCGCCACCCGCGTCTCGACGCCGTGGCTGTTCAGCGACGAGCTCCTCCACTCGGAGCTTGCGAGGAACCTCGCCCACGGACAGCTGTTCGAGATTCGCGGCGAACACGTCAACGTCACGTACGCGTATCCGCTCCTGATCGCACCCGCATGGCTGCTCCACTCGCCATCGGCGACGTACACGGCCGCGAAGCTCATCAACGTCGCCCTGGTTTCTGCGGCGTCGGTACCCGTCTACTTCTGGGCGAGGCGTCTATTCTCGCCGTTGGGCGCGGCGGCCGCCGCGATCGGCGCAGTGGTTCTTCCGGAGCTGGCGCTGACGAGCACGCTTATGCAGGAGAACCTCGCCTATCCGGTGTTTCTCGCGGCGCTGTTCATGCTCGCGCTCGTGCTCGAGTCGCCGTCGTGGCCGCGCCAACTCATCCTCTTCGCACTCGCGGTCGTGGCGACAGCCGCGCGCTTCGAGTTGGCGATTCTCTTCGCGATCGTCCCGACGGCGGTTGTGCTCGCGCGCGCGCCGGCACGTCGACTCCTCTGGGTGCTGGTCGGCACGGTTGGAGCGCTTGCGGCGCTGCTGACGCTCGTCGTCGCCGGGAACTCCACGCTCCACGAGGCGCTGCGGACCTTCCCGCAAACGTCCGCGAGCTACAGCGTGCGGAGATTCCTGGATTGGTCGAGCTGGACGATCGGCGATCTCGCGTTGACGACAGGGGTCGCGCCCTTGGTCGCTCTCGTCCTGGTCAGTGGTCGGCAAACGGACAGCCGTTCGGCTTCCCAGCGAGCATTCCTGGCTGTCGCCTGGGCCGCGATGCTGTGGTTTCTCGTCCTCGGCGGTCTCTCCGGGAGCTGGCAGCCCTACGGATTCAAAGAGCGGTACGTCGTCTACGTCGAGCCGCTCTTGTTGATTGCGCTTCTCCTGTGGGCCTCGTGCAGCACACCACGTCGACTAGTCCGCGGTGGACTCACAACCGCAGGCCTTGGCCTCGTCCTCGCATCGTGGCCGCTCGCCTCGTTACTGCGAGCCGGCTCGCTACCGGGCAATGCGCTCGGCCTCGAGCCCTTTCTCAGCCTCGGGCACCGGATCGGGTTCGGCGGTCCGCTGGTTCTCTTGTGCGTTGTGCTCGGCGCCGCCGTCGCCTTCCTCACTGCGGCGGCGACGCGGCGCGTGCTCAAGCTGGCGATCGTCGTTTTCGTTGCGTTCTTCCTCGGGCTCTCCTCCGCTCTCGCCGCTCGTGCGCTCGACCGCCAGGCAAGGGCTGTGGCACGCATGACGTCGCTTCCGGCAGATCGCTCGTGGGTCGACGCGTTGGCCGGCCGCGCGGGAGACGTGACCCTCTTGAACGCGACGACCTTCATGCCCGAGACGGCCCGCGGCGACTACTGGACGCTCTGGGCACCCTGGTGGGAAACGGAATTCTGGAATCGAACCGCCGAGCGGGTCTACGGCCTCGGCGCCCCTGAGCCCCTGCCGCTCGCGCAGAGCTCCGGCTCGCTCGACTGGGCAACCGGCCGCATCGCGGCAGCGCCGCCGTCTCGCTGGGTGCTGGTCGATCCACGGTTCGAGCTGAGGGGGAGGCGACGCGGCGCGTCGAATGCCTTCGTCCTCTACGACCAGGTCGCGTCGCCCTTTCGCCTGGTGTCTGCGGAGGAGGGCGTCCTACGTGATGGGCAGAGCACGGTCGAAGCCGTGTATGACCGGTGGAAGGACAGGGTCGATCCGAAGGGAGTCGCGATCGAGGTCGTCCCTGACCCGGCACTCGGTCGGGCGCTGATCCACGTCGACGTCGGGACCCTCGTAGCAAGCGGCGCAGCACCGCGCATCGGCCGATACCTCAGCCGTAGGGACTTCGCGCTCGACGGAGGCAGGACAATCGAGTTGTCGGTACCGCGCCCGCCCTTCCGCATTGAGCTGCGCTGGCTGATCGGACTGCCCGGACAACTGCGCTTCCGGCCACTGTTACCGCAGCCGTCGCGCCTGTCTTAGGGGCTCCCAATGCGCACGCCGAGCGGGTTCAGCCGGCGTGCCTCGTCCATCGCCGCCCGTCTCGAGGCGCCGGTGCTGACCTGGGCGAACTCGTACCAGACCTGCCAATCCCGCGGATCCCTCGCGATCGCCGTCTCGAGGCTGGCGCGAGCTGCGGCGAGTTCGCCTTCACTCTCCTGCACGGTCGCCATGATCATCCACGGAGCAGCCGACCAGGGCGCGAGACGCATGCCCAGCTTCGCGTCCGCGACGGCACGGCCGCGCTGGCCACCTGCGGCGGCACCTCGGGCATCCGCGATTGCTCTGTTGCCTATTTGGACAACAACGGCCGTCGCACCGAGAACGCTCAGGCCGACGAGGATCGCCAGCTTCGGAACGGCCCGAACACGCTTCGTAGCACTCTGGCGCCGCGCCAAGACAATGACGACGACTGCGCACGACAGCGCCACCATCGTCACGGTCGGAAGCTCCCAGTGCCAGTCGAGCCCGGCGTCGACCAGAAACGCGACATACGCTCCCGCTGCTGCGGGACCCAGCGCCAGGGCGCGTGCGCGGCGGAGTGCGAGGAGCGGCACGGCAAGGAACGCACAAAGGAGACCAAGCCCGAACGGCCCGAGCTCAGCGAGCGTCTCCAGGTACAGGCTGTGTGCATCGAGCACACCGACGTCGAGCGGTCGGTCGCGCGTCCACCGGAGCTCGAACGTCCCCGCGCCAGAGCCCAGCCAGGGATGGGCGGCGGCGTCCCTCCAGGCGACGCGCCAGTAATCAACGCGGCTGCGGCCGGAGACCGTGAAGAGCCGATCGCCGGGCTTCGTGCTCGGCGACCAACCCGAGGCGCGGAATCCCGCCGACGCGCGTTTCCAGACCGCGTCCGGGCCGCCCGCGCGAACGAGACCGGCAACCGGAACGGCCAGGGCGAGCAGGACGAGAGCTACCAGCAGTGCCAGTCGGAGCCTCCTCGGGACACTCACGCGCGGCACGAGACGGTCGCAGAGGAGCGGCACCGCTCCGGCGGCAAGAACAACCGCCGCGAGGAGCGAAGCCAGCCGATGGCCGTCCCGAACCGCGTTTTCGAGCGTAGTCCGCGAATCGTTCAACCCACGAGGCTGCGAGCAGATCCAGACAACCCCGCCGAGCAGCGGCGTGAGCGCGGCGGCGTGCAACGCGAGCCGTTTCCGGTGCGGCGGAAGGGCGAGAGCGACCGCCAGGCCGAGTAGCAGCGCCACCCACGCACCGCGGCTGTACGTGAAGTAGAGCGTGGATACGAAGATCGGCGTCGTAGCCGAGGCGGTCATGCGGACGGGCTTGCTCTGCGCCGAGACGGCCACGGCCAGAGCGATCAGGATCCCCATCGCGGCGACGATTCCCATGCCGTTCCAGTAGCCGAGCGGCCGCGCAAGCCGGTACGAGTCGCCGACCGCGAGCCCAAACCGGTCGGGAAGCAGCCGCGTCGCGAGCCCAAAGCCACAGATGCCGGTCGTCGCCGCGACGATCCCGCCCGCGAGTGCCCCGACATGACGCCGCGTCGTCAGCAGGAGAAGGCCTGCGACCGTGCTGAAGTAGACGAGGTCGCGTTCGACCTCCGACACGGTCCGCGGGACGCTTTCCGACCAGACGGCCGACAGCCCGGTCCAGAGAACGACCAGGCCGAGCAGGCCGAGAAAGACCTGGTCGACGCGGTCAAGCTCGACCTTGTCCGCGAGCGACACTGCCAAAATCGCGGCGACGAGCGGTCCGAGGGCGCTCCACCCCCAGGTCGAGGAGAGAAACGCACCGCCTGACCGCGCCGTTATTCCGAGCACCGCGAAGGCGAGCGCGGCCGGTGCCGTACCTGGAAGGGAGGCGCTGAAGCCGGTCCTGGTCGCCGCGGTAGCTACCGTCATGGCGCGAGGTAGCGGAAGCGGACGAACCGGACGCCGAGGGCCCGCCCGTCGACGCTTCCAGCCTCGACCAGAGCCGGTACCGCGGTGCGACGAATCTCGAAGCGAGCGACGCAGCGGCCCGATCCGCCACGCGAGAGCGGCAAGAGCAGCGTCTCGGTCCCGAACGGCGGGACTGTCGCCGTTGCCACCCGGGTGCCACCCGCGTAGGCGACAACCGTCTGCGGCCCGCGGAAGAGGCGTGTATCGCTCTGCATCGTCGTTTTTAGTTGCCCGCCGGCGCAGCGGAAGCGCGTGTACGAGACGCGCCGGCCGGACCAACCGTCGGCGTAGAGCCCGTCGACGGCCTGGGTCTCCCTGACCGTCCCCCGGACGCGGAGTAGGGCCAGCTGACGGCCCGCATCGCGGGCAATCTCCTCCCCCGCAATCGGAATCGAGGAGTCCGCGAGCACGTAGTTCGCACGCGCGGCCGCGCCGCTGGGAAGGCGGAAGACGCCCGTGTTCGGATCGATCGCGACCGCGCTCGCGGGCAAACCGCCGGGGGCCGGATTGAGCTCGAGGACGGAGCCGACAGAGCGGTTGAAGAATTCGTTCTCCCAGAGCGTCCACACACTTGCGCGGCCCGACCAGATCTCTGCGACGACCGCTTCCTTCGCTCCGACGGCACGATCAACCCAGTCGGGCTGGGTATTGGTAATGCCTTGGTACAGGCTTCCGGCGGAGGCTGAGCGAAGCCCGTTAACACCGAGCTCAGCGGCTGCGAGCGTCACGGCAATGCAGGCGAAGACCGCGGCCGGAAGCACGATCACGTGCGGCTCGGGTAAGGCGACGAATAGAGCGGCGAGCAACGCGGCGGCGAGGACCGCTGCGGCGGCGACAGCGCCCGCGCGAATCCAGTGGTTCTCCAGCCACCACCAGAGGAGTAGGCCCAGGGTGTCGGACTTGGCCGGAACTCCGATGAGCGTTTTGTACGGAATCACCCCGGGCAGGGTGGCCACGACCATGGCGATCAGCGCTGTCGGGAGCGGCGGACGCGGTGCGCGGCGCGCGATCCAGGCAACGAGCGCCGTGAACAGCACCGGGGCAACGTAGAACATGTTGCGTTCCTCGATGCGCTTAACCGACGGCAACGTCGCGAAGACCGCGACTTCGAGGAGGACCAAGACGACCAGCGGCAGGGTGGCCGCGACGAACGCCCGCACCGCTGCGTCGAGCCGGCGCGCGAGCGTTACCAGAATCGCGAACGCAGCGAGCGGTACGACTCCGACGTAGAGATCGAGCTCTGCGACGTGGTAGACGAGCCAGCGGGCGGTGGGAACGAAGGCATAGTGCTGCGCGACTACGGCCCGATAGGCACCGAGCACGACGAGTGGAGACCCGGTGCGCGCGACGCCGGCGAGCGCGGCCAAGGCTCCGGCGAGCGCGAGCGACCCGTAGAGCAGGCGAAACTCGAGCAGCCAGCGCCACGGCCGACGCTCGATCGCCCTTAGCGTCAGCGGCGCGAGCGCAGCCGCAGGAAAGAGCACCACGGCCTGGGCGCGGGTAAGGAACGCGAGCGCGCAGAGGGCGACGACGAGCAGCTGCCGGCCCCTGGTCGGCTCCTCGACGCAGCGAAGCAGCGCCAGCACGAAGCAAACGAACAGCGGATAGAACGCGTTCTCGGTCATGAGCGTGCCGGCGTACAGCGTCGAGGGAACGGCGACCGCCAACGCAGCGGCCACGAGCGCAAGACCGGACGAAGCAAGTCGCCGGGCGAGAAAGTACGCCGGCACCGCCGTGAGCGAGATCATCATGACGTTGATGGCCTTCGCGGCGGCATACGCAGCCGGCATCGAGTGCGAGAAAGCCCACGCGGGGCTGATCAGCGCGGGATACAGGACGCCGTAGCCCAACGACGGACGGCCGCGGATGAGCAGCTCGCCGTGTGCGGCAATGCTCCGCCCGAGGTCGGAGTAGATGAGCTCGTCGATCATGATCCAGGGCGCTCTCGCCTGCCGCGCGAACGCGTATTGGACGATCGCGGAGGCGCCGACGATCCCGGCGAGGGAGATCCCCACCCCGATGCGCGGCACAGCCCAGCGCCTGAGCGTGGGCGTGGGTGCGGCCGCCGCGGTGTTAGCCGCCAACGGCGATCTCGCTGATCCGTCGTCGCGCCCGGTGCACGGACCCGGGCTGCGCGGAGCCTGCTGCGCCGACAGTGTCGGCCACGACCTCGCTGAGTGCCGACGCGTAGAGGTCGGCTACGCGGCCGAGGTCGTGCTCCCGCGATGCGTAGCGGGCGGCGGCTTGGCCCATGGCAGCGCGAGCGCGGCCGCTCGAGGCGAGGAGCTCGAGTGCGACCGCCAAGAGGTTCTCCTCGGTCGCGTCGGCAGCGACCTTCAACGCGACCGTGTCGGGCAGTTCAGCGAACCAGCCCACGTCGCTGACCACGAGCGGCTTCCCGAGAGAGAGGGCCCGAACGGCGATGCCCGAGGTCTCGCCCATCGTCGGGGCGCGGAGCGCGACACAGATGTCGCATGCGGCCATCAGGCTCCAGAGACGATCCTCCTCGACGCGGCCGTGCCAAACGACGCCCTCCGCGACGACTCCCGCGCCTCCCTCACCGGCGACGTGCAACGAGGCCTCCGGGTGCGTGCATCGAAGTCGCGCGAACGACCGGAGCAGCTGCGGCAGGCGCTTGCTCGCGGTTTGGGCGCCGAACGCCCCGATGATCGGACGTCCGCTGAGCGGCGCCGGATCGATGCATCGTGCCGGCCAGGCCGGGTGCGGGATCGTCCAGAGACGCCCTCCGTAGCCGGCTGCCACGGCACGGCTTGCCACGTAGCGCGAATGGACGATGAGGCCTGCGCCGGGCTTGGCTGCGTGCTCGAGTATCTCGCCGGCCAGCGGGAAGTCCTCGGGCCGGACCTCCCAGAGGGGAGCCACGATGCCGTCGATGACGCCGTGCGCGAGCAGCCGCCCCGGCACTCCCGCTTCACGCTGCATCGCCCCCAGATACCCGTCGCCATCTCCTCGCCCGAGGGTCAGGCCCGCGACCAGATGGTGCAGCACGAACTCGTGGAGGACGACGACGCCGGGCCGCCGGCGGAGCGCATCCACGATCCACCCGTGCGCGTCTGGGTTATTTCCGATCTGGTACAGGCAGACGTCGGTGCCCGGCGGAGCATTCGTCTGCCCGCGAGGGACGACATCGACGTCGACCCGCTCTGCGAGCGCCGGCAGCAGCAGCGCGCTGTAATCGGCGATCCCGGTCACCTCCGGCGGCAGAGGAGAGAAGTGCGCGACCTTCACCGGCCGAGCGGACGAGAAGACGCGTCGGGAGCGCGCGCGAGGAGGGCGTAGTCGAGCGGCGCGAAGAGCACTTCGTTGAGGCGAAGGATGTCGGCGGCGAGTGCGGCTCGCGCTCCGTCAAAGTCTTCGCCGGACGGCAGCTCGACCTCTGCGAGCCGTTCGTCCGGCTCGTTCAGATACGCGATCTCGACCTCGCGGAAACCGGCTTGCTCGACGAGCAGGATCAACGTCTCCGGGACGAGCGGATGCGCGTGCGTGAGGTCGGCGAAGTAGTTACGAAGCGCAAGCGGTGAGACGGGATTGATCGTCTCGAGCACGAGCAGTCCTCCCGGGCGAAGCGTCCTCCGCGCCAGATCGAGGAAGCGCACGAGCATCGGCGCAGGCAGGTGCTCCACGAGCTGTGCCGAGAAGATCGCGCCCAGCGACCCGGCCTCGAGGCAATCGAGATGTTCGACCGCGTCGGCCTGTTCGACCTCGAGTCCCTCGGCGACGGCCCGGGAAACCATGTCGGCGTCTGCGTCTACGCCTCGTGCCCCGACGCCCGCTTCGCGCAGGAGAGCGAGCATCTCCCCGCGACCGCACCCGACGTCGAGCACGGGCGCGTATGGCTTCAGCGAAGTGACATAGCGGCTCTGTCGCGCTCGGACGCTCTCGCTTAGCCCTCGCATCCGGAGCTCGAACGCGAAGTAGTCCGGAATCGCTCTCGCGCGCGGCTGAGGGGCCACGGTCACCGCACGGTCGACGGCACCGGCAGCGGTGCTCGTGTTCCGCTCGCGTTCGATCCGCCGCATTCGCTCGTCGAGCTCCGCAACGAGGCGCGAATCTTTGTTCCGCTCCTCGAGTTCTGCCTCGAGCTTCCGGAGCCTCCCGAAGACGACGTCCAGCTCCTCGAACAGCTCGTCGGCTAGCTTCAGAGCCGAGTCGTTGAATGTCCGCTGGTCGGCCGCGAACGGCTCGACATACCATCGGATCAGCCGGCCGAGGCACAGCTTGATCGGGTAGAGAACGGCTCCGCGCAGACCCGGCCGGCGTTCGAGCGGGCGTTCGAATCGCACGATCCAGGACCGCTCGGCCAGCGAGCGGAGCCGCCAACGAACGACGCAGCGATCCGATTCGTGCGAGACATCTACGCCGTGCGCGTGACGGATCTCCTCCTTTAGGCGCCCAAATAGCTCGACGAGGTTTTCCCCGGTGACCGTTGCATCCGATTCGCAGCCTTCGCCGCGCGGGAGGACGCCTGCGACCATCGATCAAGTGAAACAGCGTTTCCTCGACGATTCCAGGTTCGGAACTTCAACTCAGCGGGGAAACGCGTTACCACTTGCCGATGCGCCGACTATTCGTCGGCAAAGAACAGGTTGGCCGCGCAATCGAACTTGCGCGTCCGGCGCCGCGAACTGCGCAGCATGTTTGGATGCCGTTGCCTTCCCGACGGAGCCGAATGAGCTCGCAGGTTCCGGCGCACCGCGATCAGCCGTCGTTGTTGCGCGGATCGCGTGCCCGCGAGAAGATCGACCTTCTCTACCGCGCGGCGTTGCAACGCGCTGCCGACCCGCAAGCGCTCCTCGAGGCCGAGGCTGCGTTCACATCGGGGACGCTGACGCCGACCGGGCTGCTCACCCAGCTCGTCGCAAGCGCCGAGTTCGGGCGCCTGCACGCGATCGAGGCCGCCGTTGCGGCAGCGCGTCGCGCCCGGTCGAGATGCGCGCCCGCACGTGGACTGATCGCCCCACCGGGGATCGACGAGCGAGCGGTCGAGATAGCGTGGGTGCTCAGCCGCTACCGAGGTGAACCGCGCGTGCTCGATCTCGGCTCCGCGAATGCGGAACGCCTGTACCTCGACGCGTTGATCGAGCTGGCGCCTGACGTCATTGGAGTCGACCTTGCTCCGGCCGAGATCCCGGCTCTAGACCTCCGCATCGGTGATCTCAGATGCCTTCCCTTCCCGAGCCGCTCGTTCGACGCCGTCCTTTGCATCTCGACGCTCGAGCACGTCGGCTCGACCCAAGAGGCTTACGGCGTGGAGGCGGACCCGCGCGCCGGCGCGATCCCAGAAGCACTCGAGGAGATCCACCGAATTCTGTCGAACGACGGCTATGCCCTGATCACGGTTCCCTGTGGACGGGAGGAAGACCACGGCTGGTTTGTTCAACATGACCGTGCGGGCTGGAATCGCCTCTTCGAAAAGGCCGACCTCCTCGTCGTGGAGCAAGAGCTCTACGAGCTCGGGCCGGAGGGTTGGCGGCTGGGCGACGACGACCGCGCCGGTTACGCGGAGCGCGGTCCCGCGGCGAGCGCGGTGCTCTGCAGCGAGCTTCGCCCTTCGTCGGCCGGTCTAGCTCGCATCGCTCGGGCGCGGAAGCTATCTTCGCGTCTCGTTCGCAACGGCCGACTACACAGCTGCGACAGGTAGCCGTCACACCCGCACTTCGTCCATCGACTGTGGCTCGCCACAGTCGGCGAGAGGAGCCGCATGATCGTCTTGGCATGGCGCTTCTGGACCGCCGCTTCGGACGGGCAGGCGTGGTTCAGGCACTGTGACGAGACCCTCATTCAGGGGCTGACGGCCGACCCGGACAATCGCGGCGTCTTCGTGCTCTCGCGCACCCAGATGGGCGAGACGGAATTCATCCTCTTGTCGTTTTGGGACGCTCCGGACTACGCCGCGGTAAAGGCGACGGTCGAGCGCGCGCTCGCCGATCTGGAGGACGACGACCGCTCGATTCGCCGCGAGGTTGACACGCGCGAATTCGAGCTCGCGGGACGAGGCGCGATCGCTTTGACCGCGGCGCTGTCACTCGATCTCTGAGGGCTTCGCCTTAGGACGCTGCTTGAGCGAGTTCCGCCTCGGCGAGCACCGAGTCGGCCTCGTGATCGAGCGCGCGGACAATCCATACGTCCAGCTCGCACGAAGTCTTCGCGGCAGCCTCGCACCAGCGCCGCTTGCGTAGCGGCTCGACCAGCAATCGCAGTAGCTCTGCGTCTCGCATCTCAGTCGAGATGCCGGCCTGCTCCGCGCGTAGCTGGCGTCTCAGCTGGTTGCGCGTCCACCGGCAGGCCTCCGCGCGATCGAGCCACCTGTCTTGCTCCTTCGGGGAGAGGGCGCAGACCTCTGCGTGATGCTGAAAACTCAGTTTGTCCCGCCGGCGGGACATATCGAACCGGCGAGCGACGACCGCGTAGTTCCGCAGCGTCTGGTAATCGAGGCCCGTGATGACGACCGCCTGCTT
>JBKPJA010000104.1:0-16174 GCA_046730515.1 Actinomycetota bacterium
TCATCGCAGGCGCTGCTCTCCGAACCGAAGCGTTGCGGACGGCGCTCTTCCGCGCGAGCGCCTACGCGTGCGCGACGGCGGCGGGCGGAGTGGCGTTTCGTCTCGCTGGCGGGCACGTCGGCCACCTGAAGCTGTTGAGCGGCCTCATCCCGCTCGTCGCGCTCGGCGTCGCCTTCGCGACGGTGCGCACGCTGCTCTTGGACGTCGTGCTTCGCCGCGAGAGCTTCGAACCGCGACTCGCGGCGAGCGCAGGAGAGGTTGGATTCGGTGCGATCGTCGCGTTGCTCGCCTTCGCGCACCCTTGGAACATCGTCGTCGTCGTGCCGATCGCACTCGCGATCCACAACGCGCAGCTGCGCCTAGCGCGTCTGCAGCGCGAGACGCTACGAGCGCTCGAGACGTTCGCCAACATCGTCGACGAGCGCGATCCGTCCACGTATCGCCATTCGATCCGTGTGGCTGGCTACGTCGACCAGTTGGCGCGCGCACTCGGGCTTCCGTTCTCCGACATCGACCGCCTGCGCTGGGCCGGACGGCTGCACGATCTCGGTAAGGTCGCCGTCGATTCCACCGTCCTCCGCAAAGCGGATCGCCTCGACCGTCAGGAGTGGGCGGCGATGCGACGACATCCGCGTCTTTCGGCGCGGCTTCTGCAGCGCTTCGCGTTCGTCGCCACGCAGGCACGCGCGGTGGAGCTGCATCACGAGCGGGTCGACGGCCGGGGCTACTACGGTGTCCGCGACGAGGATCTTCCGCTCGCCGCGCACTTCCTGATCGTCGCCGACAGCTTCGACGCCATGCGGACAGACCGTCCTTACCGCGCGGGCCTCAGTGAGGAGGACGCGCTCGCGGAGATCGAGCGCAACATCGGCACGCAGTTCCATCCGGTCGTCGCGAAGGCGTTCGTCGCCGTGCAGCGGGGCCGGTCGCCGGAGGACGTGCTCACGGCGGACGAACTTGCACAGGTCCGCGGCGCATCGACGCCCTACCGGCTCGCCGCCCTGCCGGGTGCACGCGACCTGAAGGAACGGCCGGAGCTCGTCGCGTTCGGCGGCCTCGTGGTCGCGCTCGCCGGTCTCGGACTGCACGCGACCTGGCTCGCAATTGCCGGCGCCGTGCTCGCGGCGGTCGGAGTCCTCCTCCGCTCGCTCGCGCAGGTGCGGGGGGAGCGACTGACGGAGTCGTTGCGGCGAGCGCTGCACGCGCCCGATCGTGCCCAGCTCTTCTTCGACTTCAACGATCGGCTGTCGCGCGCCTGGCCGGTGACGTGGGCTGCGCTCGTCGACTGGGATGAGGACGGCCTCGGCGGCACGATCGGGCTGTCGCTCGCTGAGGGGCCGGCGGAGAGCGCCGTCATGAGCTGGCTCGTGCGCGAGGCGGAGTCCGGACGCGACGTGATCGTGACCTCGGCGGTCGAGCTCGGTCACGAGGGAATCGCGATCGCGCTGCCGCTGCGACGTGAGACGAGCGCGCTGATCGGCTTCCTCGTCCTGGAGGGGCCTGCATTGCCGCCGCGGCACGTCGAGCTCGCACTGCTCGAGACGTTGGACGAGATCGGGCTCGCGCTTGCGGGACGGCCGGGGCTAGACCGCGGCGAAGACTCCGAGCCGTTCGAGGCAGCTGCGCACGAGTGCGGTCTCGTTCTCGCTCGCGTCGACGAGCGGTAGCCGCAGGCCGCCGACCTGGTGGCCGAGCAGGTTGAGCGCCGCCTTGATCGCAATCGGGTTCGTCTGGACCTTCAGCAGCTCGTAGGCCGGCGCGAGCTCTTGGTCGATTCGCTTCGCCGCCTGCGGATCGCCGTCGCGGAACGCACGGATCATCCGCTTCACCTGCGGTCCGACGACGTGCGTGTGCACGCAGACACCGCCGATCCCACCAAGCTCGAGGAACGGATGGATCAGGTTGTCGTCACCGGCGTAGAGATCGAGATCGGTCTCCGTGACGATCCGGCGTGCCTGCTCGAGCTCCTCGTTCGCCTGCTTGACCGCGCGCACGTTGCGGATCTCAGCAAGCTCGACGATCGTCTCCGGTTCGATGTTGATCACGACGCGGCCGGGGATGTTGTAGACGATGATCGGCTTGTCGCTCTCGGCGGCAATCGCCTTGAAGTGGGCGACGATGCCACGCGCGGGCGGCTTGTTGTAGTACGGCGTGACGACGAGGAAGCCGTCGACACCGATCTCGTGCGCTTCGCGGGTGAGGTGTATCGAGTGAGCCGTCGAGTAGGTTCCCGTGCCGGCGACGACGGTTCCGCGGCCGCTGACGGTGTCGACTGCGACGCGGAAGAGCTCGAGCCGCTCGTCGTCGGTCAGCGTGGGGCTTTCGCCCGTCGTAGCGGCGACGACGAACCCGTCGGAACCGTTGTCCAGCAGGTGGCGGGCGAGCTCGGCGAACCGCTCGTAGTCGACCGCCCCGTCCGCGTCGAACGGCGTGACGATCGCCGTTAGGACCTCGCCGAGCACCGGGGCTGATTCTAGTCTTCGCCTGTGATCACCGCCCTCCTCGTAGTTGCCGCGGCGCCCTTCTTCACGCTCGGTGTGGACGCCGGCGAGATTCAATCCACCGGCGCGTTTCTGTGGGCACATGCCTCGCAACCTGCCGTGGTCAGGGTCGAGGTTGCGCGCGATGCGCGCTTCCGGTGGATCGTGGTCGGGAAGACGGCTCGGGCACTCGCGTCGGCCGATGACACGATCCACGTCCGCATCGGCGGGCTTCGGCCGGGACGGCCCTACTTCTATCGCTTCGTGCATGGAGCGCAGAGGAGCGCGGTCGGCAGGTTGGAGACGGCGCCGCAACCTGCCCGCGCGGCGACCGTCCGCTTCGCATTCTCCGGAGACGCGGATGCGACGCCTGCGCCGGGCACTCACACGCCCTTCTACAACCACTTCGAGGCGTACGCACAGATGGCGGCCGAGCACAACGACTTCAACGTCAACCTCGGCGACACGATCTACTCCGACAGCGAGGTTCCGAAGACTCCCGTCGCGCTGACGCTGGCGGCGAAGCGGGCGAAGTACCGGCTGAACCTCTCAATGCCCGCATTGCAAAGACTGCGCGCGGCGACGGGGCTCTACAGCCATTGGGACGACCACGAGTTCATCAACGACTTCTCGCGCGAGGAGTTTCCCGCCGTCTACGCGCCGGGGGTGCGAGCATTCCGTGACTACGCACCCGTGACGTACACCTCGAGTGACGGCCTGTACCGCAATTTCCGCTGGGGACGGAACCTCGAGCTGTTCTTCCCCGACGAGCGGTCGTTCAGGTCTGCGAAGGCAACCGCGGGCGGGGTGTGCAACGGGCCGAACGGCTCGCCCGACCTGGCGCCCACGGGTCCTCAGCCGGTGCGGAACGCCTTCGCTGCGCTGATCCCGTCCCTGGCGAAGCCGCCGCCCTCGGCATGCGTGGCGCGCATCGACGATCCGTCCCGCACGATGCTGGGCGCGCGGCAGTACGACCGCTTCACCGCCGCGATCGCGAAGGCCAACGTGACGTTCAAGGTCGTCGTGAACGAGGTGCCGATCCAGCAGTTCTACGCGCTGCCGTACGACCGCTGGGAGGGATATGCGGCGGAGCGGGAGAAACTGCTTCGGTTCCTGCAGGCGAACGTGAGCAACGTCGTCTTCCTCACGACGGACACGCACGCGACGATGGTGAACGACGCGCGGCTGCAGACGCTCGAGCCCGGCGGGCCGATCGACTCGGGGATAACGGAGGTCGTGACCGGGCCGGTAGCGACGATGACGTTCGCGAAGGAGATCGACTCCGCCGTAGGAAGCAGCGGCGCCGGGATCTTGATCAGCGGTCTGTTCTTCAAGCCGCCGCCGCCGCGAGGCGTTGGGATGACGTGTGTGTCGCCGGATACGTACAGCTATGGGGAGGTGGTCGTGACGACGAGCACCCTCACGATCACGCTGAAGGACACGCATGGGCAGCCGGTGAAGGACGTGACGGGCGAGCCGTGCCGGCCGGTGGTGATTCACGCGCGGTGATTCACAAAAAGGATCAGACCCTCGGGGTCTGACCCTTGGGTTAGTCGAGTAGCGCCTCGAGGCCGACGGTCAAGCCCGGCGGGAGCTCCGGGAGCTTCTCGAGCGCCAGCAGGACGCCCGGCACGTACGCCTCACGCGAGAACGCGTCGTGGCGGATTGTCAGCAGCTGGCCTTCGCCGCCGAACAGCACTTCCTGATGCGCGACGAGACCCGGCAAGCGAACGGAGTGGATCTCCGCACCGCCGATCCGCTCCGCGGTCGCCTTCGCGGTGCCGGACGGCGCGTCGCGCTTCGCCTCGCTGTGCAGTTCGACGATCTCCGCGCGCGGAAGATGGGACGCCGCCTCTTGCGCAAACCGCATCATCAGCACCGCGCCGATCGCAAAGTTCGGCGCGTGGAAGCACGCGATGTTCGCCTGGCGCGCGAGCTCGTCCACACGCGCGTGGTCGAAACCTGTCGTCCCGATCACGCATGGAATCCCGCGCTCGACCGCGGCGCGGACGTTCGGCTCAACCGCGTCCGGCACGGTGAAGTCCACCATCGCCTCCGCGTCGTCGACCTCGACGAGCTCGTGTCCTGCAGCTTCGAGTGCGGGCGAGAGCGCGCGGCCGACCTTGCCGCTGCGCCCGTTCAGGACAAGCTTCACGCGGCGCGCGCGAGCGCGGACGGATTCAGACGCCGCACCGCTGCGCGGAACACCCGCTCCGTGGGCCCGATGCCCGAGATCGACAGCTTCTCGGGCTGCAGCAGCAGGCTTGCCAGCTCCGCGACCTCGTCGGCGTCGACGGCCTCGATCTCCGCCATGATCCGCTCGAAGGAGAGCAGCTCCGTATCCGTGATCAGTGACTTGCCGAGCCGGCTCATCCGGTTCGACGTCGACTCCATCGAGAGCATGATGCGACCCTTGAGGTTCTCCTTGGCACGCGCGAGCTCGGCGGGACGGACGTTGCCGGCGCCGATGTCCGCGAGCTG
This sequence comes from Actinomycetota bacterium, assembly GCA_046730515.1. Taxonomy (GTDB): domain Bacteria; phylum Actinomycetota; class Thermoleophilia; order Gaiellales; family Gaiellaceae; genus 3-1-20CM-4-69-9. The sequence continues at coordinate 4,962 of JBKPJA010000104.1, forward strand.
CGCGCCCGTGATCTCGAGGCAGGGCGCGAGATTCTCCTCGCGCGTTCCGATATACACGCCGACGAGCCCGGTGTCCGTGTACTGCGACGCGAACGAGTAGACGGAGTAGGCCATGCCGCGCTTCTCGCGGATCTCTTGAAAGAGGCGCGATGAAGCAGAGCCGCCGAGGATCGCGTCCAGCAACGACGCAGCGAAGCGGCGCCGGTCCGAGCGCGCGATTCCCGGCGCGCCGAGGCACACGTGGTACTGCTCGGTGTCCTTGCGCACGAAGCGGAAGCCCGGAGGCGGCGCCTTCACGAGCGGCCTGCGCACGCGGGGGCCGCCGCCGGGCGGAGGTTGTTCCGACTGCGAGCGTTCCAACATATGGACGAGCCGGTTGTGCTCGATGTTCCCAGCGGCCGCGATGACGACGTTGCCGCCGATGTACATCTGACGGTGGTACGTCGATAGCACACGCCGCGTGACCGACGAGATCACCTCCGCAGTGCCGATGACGGGACGACCGAGCGCATGGCGCCCGAACACCGCTTCGGAGAAAAGATCGTGGACGAGCTCCTGCGGCGTGTCCTCGTACATCGCGATCTCCTCCAGCACGACCTCCCGTTCGGCGTCGAGGTCCTTGAAGGTCGGCGCGAACACCATGTCGCCGATCACGTCCAGGGCCTGCTGCACGTGGTCGTCCGGGACGCGTGCATAGACCATCGTGTGCTCGCGCGAGGTCGCCGCGTTCAGCTCGCCGCCAAGGCCGTCGAAGATCTCGGCGATCTCCTGAGCGGTGTAGCGCTGCGAGCCCTTGAACAGCAGGTGCTCGATGAAGTGGGAGACGCCCGCCTTGGCGTCTGTCTCGTCACGCGACCCCGCCCCGATCCAGAAGCCGATTGCCACCGAGCGGACGCTCGGAACCCGCTCGGAGATAACCCGCTCGCCACTGTCGAGCTCGGAGACGACGTACTTCTGCACGGGCCGCATTATCCCCGCAGCGACGGAACCCAGGCCCCGTGCGCCTCGAGCAGGGCCCCGACCAGCTCGTGGATCTCGGCGAGCGGGAGCTCGGCGGCAGTGTGCGGATCGAGCATCGCCGCGTGGTCGACGTGATCGCGCCTGCCCGTCAGCGCGGCCTCCACCGTCAGCGCCTGCACGTTGACGTTCGTCTGGATCAACGCGGCGAGCTGCGGCGGCAGCGAGCCGACCGGCTGCGGGGTGATCCCGCCCTCACCCACCACGCACGGTACCTCGACGCAGCAATAAGGGAGATTGTCGATCAGGTCTTCATTCATGACGTTGCCGTTGAACGCGAACGAGCCGCCGGTCTCGAGCGCGTGCACGATCCCGGCCGCGTACTCGTCGCTTCGCGCGCCGGTCAGCGAGCTGCCGTCCGAGAGCGACGAGCGCAGCTCCTCCCGCTCCGAGATCTGCACCTCACAGCGACGCGGATACTCGTCGAGCGGAATGTTGAACTCGTCGACGAGCTCCGTGCGCGCCTGCTTGATGAACCACGGGACGTATTCGGCGAGATGTTCGGACGATTCGGTGCTGAAGTAGCCGAAGTACTTGAACAACTCGTAGCGCACGCGGTTCCACTCCGGAAAACGGCCGTCCTCGAGCACGCGTCGCAGCTCGGGATACATGTCGGCGCCGCGGTGCCGAAGGTCGAGGTAGAACGCGAGGTGGTTGATGCCGGCGCACACGTATTCGAGCTCGGAGGCGGGAAGGCCGAGGTCGGCCGCGAGGTCGCGAGCGGTTCCCTCGACGGAATGACACAGGCCGACAGTTCGGATCGAGCTCGTCCGCACAATCGCCCAGCAGGCGATCGCCATCGGGTTGACGTATTGCAAGAGCCACGCATCGGGACAGAGCGCCTCCATGTCGCGGCAGATGTCGAGGAGCACGGGAACAGTCCGGAGCCCGCGCATGATTCCGCCGATGCCGATCGTGTCCCCGATCGTCTGACGGAGGCCGAACCGCTTCGGCACGTCGAAGTCGACGACGGTCGCGGGCCGGTAGCCGCCGACCTGGATCATCGTCACCACGTAGTCGGCGCCGTCGAGCGCCTCGCGGCGGTCGAGCGTAGCGTCGACGCGGACGCCCGGTCCCGCGAGACGGCGCGCGACGACCTCCGATGTCTGCAGTCGCTCGTCGTCGACGTCCATCAGCGCGAGGGTCAGATCGTCCGCGAGCTCTGGAAAGCTGAGCAGGTCGCCGATGAGCGTCTTCGCAAAGACCGTCGAGCCCGCGCCGATGAATGCGACCTTCATGCGACGACGCTGAGGATCGCATGAGCGCGAGGCTCTGGGCGCCGGGGCGGGTCAACCTGATCGGGGAGCACACCGACTACAGCGGCGGTCTCGTCCTGCCGGTTGCGGCCCAGCTCGGGATCACGGTGACATTCGAACGAGCGGACAACATCGCGATCGTCGGGCCGGGCTCCGAGCGGCACGTCGAAGCTGTGGCGGCAGAACTGGCGGAGCTCGGTCGCCCCGATGTCGGCCTGCACGGCACGATCTCGGCTGATCTTCCGCAGGGAGCCGGCCTGGGCTCGTCCGGCGCGCTCGAGATCGCGGTGGCGCTCGCACTCTGCGCAGTCGCGGACTTCGAGCTCGAGCCATTCGAACTCGTGCTCGCGTGCAGCCGCGCGGAGCACCGGGCCGCCGGAGTGCCTTCGGGAATCCTCGACCAGGCGGCGTCGCTCCTCGCACGCGCGGGACACGCACTCCTCCTCGACTGCGGCACGCTCGAGCATCGCTGGGTCGCCCTCCCGCAGGAGCTTGCGATCCTCGTCGTCGACTCGGGCGAGCGTCATACCCTCGAGGCCTCCGGCTACGCGCAGCGCCGTCGGGAGCTCGAGGACGGAGATCCCCGGCGCGTCCGCCACGTCGCCACCGAGAACGAGCGTGTCCGCGCGGCGGTCGACGCGCTCGAGCGGCACGACCTCACCGCCCTCGGCCCGCTCTTCGCCGAGAGCCAGGCAAGCCTCCGCGACGATTACGAGGTCTCGACGCCGGCGCTCGACCGACTCGTCGACGCAGCGCTCGCGGCCGGAGCGATCGGCGCACGGCTCACAGGCGGCGGCTTCGGTGGCTCGATCGTTGCAATTGTCGAGCGCGACGACGCAGCGCGCGTGCTCGACGAGATCCTCCGGCGCGGAGGCGCGCAGGGGTGGGTCGTCAGCTCCGCGGACGGAGCTCTTCGACGCAGAACGGATTTCCCTCCGGGTCGCGCATGATCGTCCAGGTGCGGTCGCCTGCCCTCTTCGTCTGCTCGACCGCGGCCCCGAGGCTCCCGAGCCGCTCGATCTCCGATTCGCGGTCGTCCGCCCAGAAGTCGAGGTGGATCGGATAGTGGTCCGGCCGTGATTTCTCGCGGCGCTGGAAGAGGAAGCGGGGCCGCGTCCCGTCCGGGTTCAGCGTTGAGTAGTACGCCTCGTATTCGGCGCGGTCGAGGCCCGCGTCCCAGAGCATTTGCAAGAAATCGTCGGGCACGTCCTGCTCGGGCCAGCCCAGTGCCTCCGACCAGAACGCGCCGAGCCTGCGCGGCGCAGCCGACGAGAACGTGACATTGCCGAGATACGGCCGCGTCGTTCCCGGCGGCGCCTGTACGCAGAAGCCGTTCCCCTCCGGATCGCGCATGACGGTCCACTCCTCGTGCAACTCACCGATCTCGGTCGTCCTCGTCTCGACGAGCCGCGCCCCGATGCCGAGCAGCCGCTGCACCTCCGCCGCGCGATCGGGCACGTTCACATCGAGATGGATGGGCAACTCGATCGTCGGCGACTTCGGCATCCGTTTGAAGAAGAGCGCCGGGCGTCCCTCCCCGCGCGCAAAGCAATCGTCGCCGCTCAGCTCGGTCTCGTAACCGAGTACCGAAGCCCAGAACTCGGCGAGCGGGCGCGAGTCCTCACAGGCAAACGTGACATGGTTGAGCCGCAGCATCAGTGGAGGACCCGCGTCGTCGGAATCGCCGCGGTGAACACGTCCTCCTCGTCGTCGGCTGCGGCGCGTGTGTCGATCCAGGCGGGATGTGCGACGCCGTGCGCCGCGACCACGCTGACGTAGCCGCCGTACGAATAGGCGTCTGCGAGGATCGAGTCGGCGAGCGAATCCTGCGACGACGCGCGGACCGGCGCGGCCCAGACCCGTCCGTTCCGCGAGGCGGAGCACGTGAACCACGCCCGACGCTTGTTGCTGCTTCCGGACGTGTCGTAGTAACAGAGCCAGAACACCTGGTCGGTCGGATCCACGGCGGCTGTCGGCCAGAATTGGTTCGCGGTCGACGAGGCAGGTAGGCCGACACGCGCCGTGCGAAAGAGAACGCGGTGGAGGCTCGGATCGAGCCCGATCGCGTACACCGCCTGTGCCGCGTGAGAGGTGATGTCGCCGTAGGTGACGACGACGCGTCCGCGGCTGACGACGATGGTCGGATTCGGCCCGGTGCACTGGCTCGCCTGCTCGGCGAGCGGGTGTCCGGACGCGATGCTGCAGCCCGAAGCGAGATTGGCGCGCAACGCGGTCACGGTGCGAAGGGGCTCGAAGTGCGTGCCGTCGAGTGTCCGCGTGATCCAGATACCGCGTCGTGCGTCAACTCCCGCCACGTACAGCGTCTTCCCGCGGGTCGCAAGCGTCACGAGCTGCGGTAGCTGGAGCGACCGGGAGACGACAGCGGGCTGCGACCACGTCTTCCCGTGGTCGTCGCTGTGGTTCAGAACCGTCGTCTCGTACTTGTCGGAGAAGAGCCGCGACCAGGCGAGGTACACACGTCCCGATGCGGTGACGGCGATCGCCGGCTTGTCGTCGAAGCCGTATCTGTACGACGGCGCCGGCACGGTGCCGGCGTGCCAGCGCGCGTGCGGTCCGTCTCGCACGGCAATCTGCAGCCGCGTGGAGCTGTCGTTGCTGCAGAACACCGGCGTCGACGGCCGCGTGTTGTATGTCGCGACGATGTACGTGGCGTACTCGCGTCCGGCGCGGTCGATCGCAACCGCCGAATGTCCCCGAGTACACGAAGACTCGCCGGGGATCGGCGGGCCGAGCGTCGACACCCAGCGGCGCCCCTCGTCCGTCGACTCGTACGCGCGAAGCAGCGGCTGCGAGTCGTCGTTCGTCCCGACCAGCAGCACGCGCGGGTTCGCGGGGTCGACTGTGATGCTCGCCTCGGTCTGCGCGCCGACGATCGGCGACACGTTGATGTTCTCACCGCCCAGTGGCCGCGAGTTGTGGGTCGGATGGACGGTCAGGAAGTAGATCGCGATAGCGGCGCCGGCAACGATGACTAGCACCACTCCCGCCTCCACGAAGAGGCTGCGCCCGACGCGTCCCCGCGCCAGGCGCTCGTATCCCGGTGAGCTGCTCCCGCTCAGCTCCGTTCGCGCTCGCGTCCGCCTCCGCGGCCGCGTCCGCCGCGGCCACCGCGTCGGCGATCACCCTCCGAGCGCGGACCGCGGTCCTCGTCACGTTCGCGCGGCGGCGCGTTCTTCGCGCGCTCGATCAGCTCTTCTGGGCTGACCGTGCGGCCGTCCTCGTGCTTCTGGATCAGCTTGAGACCGATCCGGCCACGGGCCTTGTCGACCTCCTGCACGAGCACGTCGAGGATGTCGCCGCGCTGGATCACGTCCTCGATGTGACCCACTCGACCGGGTCCGACGTTGGACACGTGCAGCAGCCCGTCGGTCCCCTTCTTGAGCTCGACGAACGCGCCGAACTGGGTCGTCTTCACGACCTTGCCGGTGTACTGGTCGCCGACCTCGGGCTCCTTCGTCAGCGCCTGGATCGCGGAGATCGCAGCGTCCGCCTTCGTGCCCTCGGTCGCGTAGATGAGGATCGTGCCGTCCTCCTCGATGTCGATCTGCACGTCGTAGTCGGCCTCGAGCGAGCGGATCGTCTCGCCGCCCTTGCCGATGACGAGGCCGATCTGTTCCGGGTCGATCTTGAACGATGTGATCCGCGGCGCGTGCGCGGCGAGCTCGTGGCGCACCTCCGGAATCGCCTGCAGCATCTTGTCGAGGATGAACGCGCGTGCGCTCTTTGCCTGCTGCAGTGCCTTCTCCATGATCTCGCGCGTGACGCCCGTGATCTTGATGTCCATCTGCAGCGCGGTAATGCCATTGTTCGTGCCGGCGACCTTGAAGTCCATGTCGCCGAGATGGTCCTCAGCGCCCTGGATGTCCGTGAGGATGACGTAGTCGTCGCCTTCCTTCACGAGCCCCATCGCGATGCCCGATACGGGTGCCTTGATCGGCACGCCCGCGTCCATCAACGCGAGCGTCGAGCCGCAGACCGAGCCCATCGACGACGAGCCGTTCGACTCGAGCGTCTCGGAGACGAGCCGGATCGTGTACGGGAACACGTCGGCCGGCGGGATCATCGCCTCGAGCGCCCGCTGCGCAAGCGCGCCGTGGCCGATGTCGCGCCGCTTCGGCCCGCGCATCATTCCCGTCTCCCCGACCGAATAGGGCGGGAAGTTGTAGTGATGCATGTAGCGGCGCTCGGTCTCGAGCGAGAGGTCGTCGACGCGCTGTCCTTCCTTCGCCGTGCCGAGCGTGAGGAGCGTCATGATCTGCGTCTGCCCGCGCGTGAAGAGGCCCGAGCCGTGCGTGCGCGGCGACACGCCGACCTCGCACTCGATCGGTCGGATCTCCTCCGGCGCGCGCCCGTCCGGACGCAGCTTCTCGACGGCGATCTTCCGCCGCACGAGCTCCTTGTAGATCGCCTCCGCCGCCTTCTTGACGTAGGACCTCGTCAGCGAGTCCTTCGTCGTCGCGGGCTCGCCTTCGCCCACCGACGGACCGACGGGGAACGGCAAATCGACGGTCTCGATGATCCGGTCGAAGAGCAGCTGACGCTTCGCCGACTTGAGCTCCTTCGAGTCCTGCTCGGCATCCGTGAGGACGCGAAGGTCCGATTCGAACTGCTCACGCACCGGCTGCAGCGTCGCCTCGAGGCGGTTGCGCTCGAGCACCATGGCGAGGCTCATCTTGCGCTGCGTCTGCTTGAGGACGTCATCCTCGGTCGAGATCATGCTCAGCTCCGGCAGGAGCTCCTCGACAACCGCGTCGGCAGCGCGCAGTCCCTCCGTGCGGATGCGATCTCTGATCGCGTGGCCGTAGTCACGCTCGATCTCCTCGGTCAGCTCCGCGTCGAGCCACTTCGCCTTGCCTGCTTCGCGCTGGAACTCGAGCTGGACCTCGCAGATCTTCTTGATCTCCTCGTGGGCGAGGTCCAGGGCCTCGAGCAGCCGGTCCTCGGGAACCTCGTTCGCGCCCGCCTCGACCATCGTCAGCCCTTCCAGCGTGCCGACGACGACGAGATCGAGCTCGCTCTCCTCCTCCGACTCCTGCAGCGTCGGGTTGACGACGAGCTCGCCGTCGATGCGGCCGATGCGAACCGCGCCTACTGGACCGAGGAAAGGCAGCGGGGAGATCATCAACGCCGCCGACGCGCCGTTGATGCACAGGATGTCGTGCGGGGTGATCAGGTCCGCGCTGAGCACGGTGCAGATCACCTGCGTCTCGTTGCGGTAGCCCTTCGGCCACAGCGGACGGATCGGACGGTCGATCATCCGCGCGGTCAGGATCGCGCGCTCGGTCGGCCGCCCTTCCCGCTTGAAGAAACCGCCGGGGATCTTGCCGGCGGCGTACATGCGCTCCTCGACGTCGACGGTGAGCGGGAAGAAGTCCGCGCCCTCGCGCGGCTCCTGCCGCCCCATCGCCGTTGCCAGCACCATCGTCTCGCCGCTGCGAACGACGACGGCGCCGTCAGCCTGCTTCGCGAGCTTGCCCGTCTCGAAGCTGATCTCCCGCCCGCCGACGGTCACACTGACCTCGGCCCGGCGCTCGGTGGCAATTGCCATATGTCTGTCCTCCAAACTCTCTTGCGGGAGAGTGGGGACTCGAGTCAGCGTCGACGCCGGCGCTCGCTCGAATCTCCAGTCTCCCTATGTTGATTTAGTCCCGTGCCAGATTCAGTCTGGCTTGGGCGATCCTTTCCGGACTACCTACGCAGCCCCAGTTCTTTGATGAGTGTCCGATATCCCTCCAGGTCCCTCTTCTGGAGGTAGTTCAGGAACCGCCGCCGGCGGCCGACGAGCTTGAGGAGCCCGCGCCGCGAGTAGTGGTCCTTCGGGTGTTCGCGCAGGTGCTGCGTGAGGTCGTTGATCCGCCGCGTCAGCAGGGCGACCTGCACCTTCGTGGAGCCGGTGTCCTCCTGGTTGGCTCCGTGCGCGCGAACGATCTCCTGCTTCGCTTCCTTCGTGAGACTCATGTCACCTCCGTGTCGTCAGTCGCCGCATCCGTCGGAAGCTGACGAGATGCCGCGGCTGCGGTTTTACCCAGGGTAGCAACGATAGTGCCGCTACTTGGAAGCGGCACTAGGTGAGGAGCAGCTTGTCGACGCGGTGGCCGGCGAGTCGCAGGCCGATCAGGCCCATGATCAGGAGGTAGGCGACATTCACGAGCTGGTACCAGCCGACCGCCCCGAGCGTCAGGGAGCGCATGAGGGCGATCGCGTTGTAGAGGGGCGTGCAGCGCACGATCCACTGGATCGCCGTCGGATAGACGGAGAGCGGATAGAAGGTCGCCGAGAAGAGGAAGAGCGGCAGCTGGACGAGGTTGACGAACTCGAAGTCCTGCCAGGTTCGCATGAACGTCGCCGCCGCAACTCCGGCGCCGGCGAACGCGAACCCGATTAGGAGCGCGGCCGGGAGCGCGAAGACGGCGAGCGTCGAATGCAGCAGCCCGAGCACCGCGACGGTCGTGAGGAAGCAGATGCCGTAGAGGAGCCCGCGGAAGAGCGCCCAGGCCGTTTCCCCCACGGCCACCTCCGCCGGACCGACCGGCGTCGCGAGGATCGCGTCGTAGAGTTTCGCGTACCGCATCTTCCAGAAGACCGCTGTCGAGTCGTAGATCGCGCCGTTCATCGCCGCGGTCGCCAGCAGCGCCGGCGCGATGAAGCTCGCATACGAGATCAGCTCGCCGTTCGGGCCCGGCACCTTCCCGACGAAGTGCCCGAGCCCGATCCCCATCGAGAAAAGGTAGAAGAGCGGCTCGAAGAAGCCGGAGAAAATGATCAACCAGTGCCCGCGGTGCGCGGCGTAGTTGCGCTCGAAGAAGGGAACGAGCCGCGGCAGCGCGATCGCAGTCACGTTGCGAGCCTCATGCGATAGGTGCGGAGCGCGCACGCGAAGCCGACGACCCCGACCGCGAGGAGATACGCGACGTGTCCGAGCGCCGAGCTCCAGCCGATCGTCCCCAGCGTGAGGCCACGACAGAGGCTGACGCCGTGATAGAGCGGCGTCGCGTATGCGATCTGGCGCAGCGGCGTGTGCAGGCGCGACACAGGGAAGAACGTTCCTGAGAACAGGAACATCGGGACGACCGCAAAACGGAAGACGGCCACGAACGCACTGTCCTGTTCGCGCGTCGCGGCGTACGCCGCCATGGGCGCCGAGAATGCGAATCCGATGAGAAGACATGCCGGGAGCGCAAACAGTGCGAGCCACGAATGGATGCCGCCGAAGGCGGCGATGACGCCGAGGTACACCGCGCTGCTCGAGACAACGCGCGTCGCCATCCACAGCTGGTGGCCGACGACCACGTCGCGGATACCGAGCGGAGTCGCAAGCATCGCGTAGTAGCTCCGCGTCCACTTGATCGAGCCGAGCACGGGCCAGCTCGCTTCGGTCGTTGCGACCTGCATCGCCGTCGCGGCGAGGACACCGGGCGCGACGTACGCGAGGTAGGTGACGCCGCCCGGAGTGCTGTGCGCCTTGTTGACGAGCGTGCCGAGCCCGATTCCGATCGCGCTCAGATAGAAGACGGGATTGACGATGCTCGTGACGACACTTCCACGCCACACGCGCCGGTACTGCGCAACCCAGAACTCATACGATCGGAACGCGAGGGCGACGTTCATCAGTCGACGAGCGTGCGTCCCGTCAGCCGTAGGAAGACGTCCTCGAGCGTCGATCTGCGCACGAGCACGCTGTTCGGGCGCACCCCGAGCTCGTGCACGCCGGCGGCTGTGTGGTCTCCGTCGTCCGTGTAGAGCAGCAGCCGGTCGGGCAACGCTTCGACGCGTCGTGCCAGTCCGTCGACACGGTCGGCGAAGTGTGCGGGATGCTCGTCGGCCGTGAAGCGCAGCTCGACGACCTCGCGGGTGGAGAAACGGCCGATCAGCTCGAGCGGCGAACCCTCCGCGACGATCTTTCCCTTGTCCATGACGACGAGGCGGTCGCAGAGTTGCTCAGCCTCGTCCATGTAGTGAGTGGTCAACATCACGGTCACCCCGCGCTGCTTGAGACGGAAAAGCCGGTCCCAGACAACGTGGCGAGCCTGCGGATCGAGCCCTGTCGTCGGCTCGTCGAGCAGCAGGACTTCCGGATCGTTGACGAGCGAGCGCGCGATGGTGAGCCGGCGCTTGAGCCCGCCCGAGAGCGGCTCCACACGCGAGTTCGCTCTGTCGCTCAGCTGCATAAACTCGAGCAGCTCGTCGACTCGGTTCCCGAGGTCCCGACGAGGCAGCCCAAAGTACCGGCCGTAGATGAAGACGTTCTCGCGGACCGTCAGCTCGAAGTCGAGCGTGTCCTGTTGCGGGACAACCCCGAGGCGCGCGCGAATGTACGCGCCGTCGCGCGTGGGGTCGCGTCCCAGGACGGTAATCGTGCCGCCCGAGGGATGGGACACGCAGCCGATGATCCGCATCGTCGAGCTCTTGCCGGCGCCGTTCGGCCCGAGAAAGCCGAATGCCTCGCCGGGATTGACGTCGAAGTCGATCGCGTCGACGGCGACGAGATCGCCGAATCGCTTCACGAGTCCGCGCGCATGCACGAGCGGCACCTGCCCCGAGACGTTCACAGCGGCAACCTAGCGGGACGACGGGGCGATAAAAAAGAGCACATGCGCCCAGCAGTGGCCGCGGGACATCCGGCAACGACCGCCGCGGGAGTCGAGATCCTCGAGGAGGGCGGCTCCGCGGCGGACGCAGCCGTCGCCGCCTCGCTCGCGTCGTGCGTAGCGGAGACTGTGATGACCGGCCTGCTCGGCGGCGGCCACGGGATCTACTGGGACGCACGGCGAGGGACTGCACGCAATCTCGATTGCTTCGTCGCGGTCCCGGGGCTCGGCGCCGAGCGACGCGAGTCGGAGCTCGTCGAGCTCGACGTGCCGTTCGGCGAGGAGCTCGTGCACTACGCGATCGGGCCGGCTTCTTGCGCGGTGCCGGGCC
>JBKPJA010000105.1:0-10812 GCA_046730515.1 Actinomycetota bacterium
CGCGATGTTCGTCCCGCGAGCAGCCTGCGCGCGAGCCCGACGGTGTCAACGACAGGACCGGCGAGCCGCGCGCCGACGAGTCGCTCCGTCTCGCGGTCGAGGAACGAAAGATCGAAACGCGCGTTGTGCGCGACGAGCACCGCGTCGCCGGCGAAGTCGAGCAGCCGCCGGACCGAGACGGCGGCAATTGGCGCTCCACGAAGCTGGGCGTCTCGGAGCCCAGTCAGCGCCTCGATCGCAGCGCCGATCGGCACGCCGGGGTCAACGAGCGTCTGGAACTCCTCGCGAAGCTCGAGCTCGCACACGCGCACGGCGCCGATCTCACAGATGCGCGCCGTGCCGGGCCGCAGCCCCGTCGTCTCGAGATCGACGACGACATAGGTTGCGCGCTCGAGCGGTAGGTCGGCGCCGAGCGGTCGCGCGAGCGCGACACAGTCACCGCGCCACACGAGCCGTGCATCCTCTCCGACGACGTCGTCGAGCAACGATCGCGCGAAGCCGAACGGCGCCGAGCGCAAGGCGAACAGCCGTCGCGCCGCCTCGTCCGCCGCGACGGGCCCTCGCCGCTCCTCGACGAGCTCGACGAGTCGGTCGGCGGCGTCCAGGCGAAGCTGCATCGCCAGAAAGGATAGGCGAACGTATGTTCGATTACAACCCGCGCAACAAAGCCCTAACCAGAGGGTACTAACTCGCGTCGAGCGGGAAACGTCAGTAAGAATGCAGCGCGCAGCAAGGCCAGACTTCTCTCCGTGCAGTCCAACTCTGACGCCGGGAGGTACACATTGATACATAGGGAAGGAGCTAAGCGGGCGCTCACCGCGCTCGCCTGCATCGCCCTTGCCGCACTCCTCATCACGGGATGCGGCGGCGGCGGCAAGAAGAGCGCCAGCAGCACTCCTGGATCGAACAAGGGCAAGACATTCGCGGTTCTCAAGGGAGCGTGGCTGGCGCCGGATTATCTCGATCCGAGCCAGGCCTACACGGTCGCCGCGTGGCAGATCTTCTTCAACGTCTACGACGGGCTCGTCGTCTACAAGCATGTTGCCGGGCCGGATGGAGCGACCATCGTCCCCGGTCTCGCGGACAGCCTGCCGAAGGTGAACTCGTCGGGAACGCAGTACACGTTCACACTGCGCAAGGGGCTGAAGTACTCGAACGGCACGCCGATCAAGGCGAGTGACTTCCGCTACGCGATCGAGCGCGACTTCAAGGACAACTCACCCGGTGTCGGCTTCTACTCGAACATCGTCGGGGTGGAGGGGTCAAACGGCTATGCAAAGAAGCACAGCGGCCACATCGCGGGAATCGTCCCCGACGACGCCGCCGGTACGATCACGATCAAGCTGGTGAAGCCCGAATCGGACTTCCTCTACGTCCTCGCGCTGCCATTCAGCACTCCGGTTCCCTCGACGACGCCGAACAAGCTCACGCAGAACCCGCCGCCGCCATCGACGGGGCCGTACTACATCACGAGCTACAAGCCGAACAAGTCGATCCTCGTCGTACGGAACCCGAACTGGAACAACCAGATTCCCACCGTTCCGTCCGGGAATCCGGACAAGCTAGAGGTTACGATCATCCCGGATCCTTCGGCCGCGGCGCAGGCGGTCATCTCGGGCGGCGCCGACTATGACGAAAACCTGTTGCCGAGCGATCGGCTCGCGCAGCTCGAGAGCAAGTACAAGGACCAGATCAAGCTCTCGCCTTGCGCATGCACGTGGTACTTCTTCATGAACCAGCGGTTGAAGCCGTTCAACAACCTGCTCGCACGCGAGGCTGTGAACTACGGGATCGACCGCAATGCGCTACTGCAGTTCTTCGGCGGTCTCGGACAGACGACGCAGAACTTCCTGCCGCCGAACTATCCGCAGTACAAGAAGATCAACTACTACAACTACGACATGACGAAGGCGCAGTCGCTGGTCAAGCAGTCCGGGATGGCCGGCACGTCGATCAAGGTCTACGGCGAGAACGTCGATCCGTCGAAGTCGATCGTCACGTACCTGACGGGCCAGCTGAACAAGATGGGCTTCAAGGCGACGACCCGTCTGCTCGGCCAGAGCTCGTACTTCCCGACCATCGGGAGCCAGTCGACCAAGGCGCAGATCGGGTACCTCGACTGGCTGCAGGACTTCCCGTATCCGACCGACTGGTTCGACGTCCTGCTCAACGGCGAGAACATCCACGAAACAGGCAACAACAACGACGGCAACGTCGACATCAAGCCGTTGAACGCCGAGATCGACCGGCTCAAGCATCTGCCGCCGTCCCAGGTGAATACGCCTGAGACGAACAAGGCCTGGGCTAAGCTCGACTACGACTACTCGGTTAGGACCGCGTCGGTCGCGAACTACGTGAACCGCACCGAGACGGACTTCTTCAGTCCGCGAATGGACCTCAGCTGTTACTACTTCCACGTGGTAGCGAACTTCGACTGGGGCACCATCTGCACCAAGTAATACGCGTCTGGGAGAGGCTCCAGGGGGCGCCCGCACAGGGCGCCCCGCCTCTCCGCGCGCCGGTTTGAGAGGCTACGCGGTCGAGAGCCAGTGGCGACGACAGAGCCCGGCACCGAACTCACGCTCGACACCGCAGCTGAGCTAGCGGCGATCGGGGAGACCCGCACAATCACGGGCAAGAGCCCGTGGCTCTTGGCGTGGTACCGCCTGCGTCGCAACTACGTCGCCTTCGCCTTTCTCGGGATCTTCGTCTTCATCGTCCTTGCATGCGCGCTCGCCCCCGTCTACGCGCACCACATTGCGCACACGGGTCCGAACGACAACCACATCGGGGAGACGGTCAAGACCGGCGGCCGCACGGTGCCGATCATCAGCAAGGGCGGCGAGAAGGTCGTCCACGGACAGATCGTGCTCACGCCGGGAGGCGTGCCGATCGGGCCGCAGTGGTGGCACGCCGGTGGGCGGTTCGTCGTCGGCGCGGACAAGAACGGCCGTGACATCATGGTCCGTGTCCTCTACGGGGGCCGCAATTCGCTGATCGTCGGCATCGGCTCGGCGATCATCTGCACGTTTGTTGCCGTGGCGCTCGCATTGGCCGCCGGCTACTTCGGCGGCGCGACCGACTGGCTCATCTCGCGCTTCTTCGACCTGATCTGGGCATTCCCAGTGATCCTGCTCGGGATCGCGCTCGGCTCTGCGCTCGAGATCAACGGCTTCCACCACTTCGGGATCAACATCAGCCCGGGCAGCCTCTGGATCCCGACGCTCGTCATCTCGTACGTCCTCATCCCATACGTCGGCAGGCCGCTGCGCGGTCAGGTGCTCTCGCTTCGCGAGAAGGAGTTCATCGAAGCGGCAGTGGCGGGCGGAGCGTCGCCGCTGCGGGTGATGTTCGCCGAGGTCCTCCCCAACCTCGCATCCTCGACGCTCGTGCTCTTCACCCTGATCGTCGCGAGCAACATCCTCACCGAGGCTGCGCTCTCGTTCCTTGGCGCGGGCGTGCAGCCGCCGAACCCGTCGTGGGGGAACATGATCGCCGACGGGCAGGACACGATCGTGACCGCCCCGTGGCTCGCGATCGCGCCCGGCATCGCACTCGTGCTCACCGTGCTGTCGCTCCATGTCTTCGGCGACGGACTGCGTGACGCACTCGATCCGCGCGCCAAAGTGAGGATCGAGCACTAATGCTCGCGTTCACGATTCGCCGGCTGATCGGGATGATCCTCGTCCTCGTGGCGGTCAGCTTCATCACGTATCTGATCTTCGTGAAGATTCCCGGCGGCGATCCCGCGGTGCGCATCGCGGGCCGCACGGCGACGCAGCAGAACATCCAGAACATCCGCCAGACGCTTGGCCTCGAGAAGCCTTTCTACGTGCAGTGGTACAAGCTGGTCTCGCGATTGCTCGAGGGGAAGCTGAACTCGTACTTCTTCGGCACGAACGTGCGTCAAGAGATCATCGCCGGATTGCCTGCGACCTTCTCGCTCGCGATCGGAGCAGGGATTATCTGGCTCTTCTTCGGCGTCTTAGTCGGGACGATCTCTGCGGTGACCGCCGGTCGGTTCTCCGACCGGGCGATCACGGTGCTCGCGCTGATCGGGATCTCCATGCCGGTGTTCTGGCTCGGTGTCATCCTGCGCTACTACCTCGCAGAGAAGAACACGTGGTTTCCCGACGGCGGTTACGTCCCACTCACGAGTGACCCGGTGCAGTGGGTCTTCCACCTGCTCCTGCCGTGGTTCACCCTCGCCGTACTCTTCATCGGGTTCTACGGTCGCGTGCTGCGCGGGAACATCCTCGACTCGATCAACGAGGACTACGTCCGGACGGCCCGCGCGAAGGGGCTGTCGTCGCGGCGCGTTCTGATCCTGCACGTGCTCCGCAATTCGCTGATCCCGATCGTAACGCTCTTCGGTCTGGACTTCGCCGCTGTGCTCGGCGGCGGTGCGATCCTCACGGAAACGGTCTACGACCTGCACGGCGTCGGGCAGTACGCGGCCGAAGGCGTCCAGAATCTCGACCTCCCGCCGATCATGGGCGTGACGCTTTACGGCGCATTCTTCATCGTCCTCTTCAGCACGATCGTCGACCTCGTCTACGCGTGGCTTGATCCGCGCATCCGTCCAACGTAGTGGCCGAACGCTTACTAACCGTCAACGGGCTCAAGGTCCAGTTCGCCACGGTCGACGGGATGGTGCACGCGGTCGACGGTGTCGATTTCGAGCTCGACCGGGGCAAGGTGCTGGGTATCGTCGGCGAGTCGGGGTCGGGCAAGAGCGTGACCGCGCTCACGCTCCTCGGTCTCACGCGCGACAAGAACTCCCGCTTCGAAGGGACGATCGACTACAAGGGCCAGGACCTACTCGAGCTCGACGAAGACGAGCTGCGCAAGTACCGCGGCGCCGAGCTGGCGATGATCTTCCAGGACCCGATGACGTCCCTGAACCCGGTGTACAAGGTCGGCCACCAGATCGTCGAGATGATCACGACCCACGAAGACGTCGACCGGCAGCAGGCGAAGAAGCGTACCGTCGAGCTCCTGAAGCAGGTCGGCATTCCGCAGCCAGAGGACCGCGTCGACAACTATCCGCACGAGTTCTCCGGCGGCATGAGGCAGCGCGCGATGATCGCGATGGCGCTCGCGTGCAATCCCGACATCCTCATTGCCGACGAGCCGACGACCGCGCTCGACGTGACCATCCAGGCTCAGATCATCGAGCTGATCGACAAGCTGAAGGACGACTTCAACTCGTCGGTGATCCTGATCACGCACGACCTCGGTGTCGTCGCGGACATCGCGGACGAGATCATCGTCATGTACGCCGGACGCGTGGTAGAGCGCGGCTCGAAACGGCAGCTGTTCTACGACCCGCAGCATCCCTACACGTGGGGGCTGCTCGGCTCGATCCCGCGCCTCGACCGTCCGAAGGCGGATAGGCTGCACTCGATTGCCGGCGCGCCGCCGTCTTTGATCCAGTTGCCGCAGGGGTGCAAGTTCCGTCCGCGTTGCCCGCACGCGTTCGACAAGTGCATGCAGGAGCCTCCGCTCGAGAACCGCGTCGACGACCCGGGGCATCTCGACCGCTGCTGGCTCGACGTCGATTACAAGCGTGCGCACCGCGACGAGACGATCGAAGGCGAGGTCGCCGCAGCGTGAGCACGAACGGCGGTCCGCTCGTCGACGTTCGGAACGTCAAGAAGTACTTCCCGATCCGGAAGGGCGTGCTGGGGCGCGAAGTTGCGCGCGTCCATGCGGTGGACGACGTAACGTTCTCGATCGCCGAAGGCGAGACGATGGGGCTCGTGGGGGAGTCGGGCTGCGGGAAGTCGACTCTCGGACGCTGCATCGTCCGGCTGCTCGAGCCAACGGACGGAGTGATCGTCTTCGAGGGCCATGAGATCGAGAAGCTCGGCGCGCGCAAGCTCCGACCTCTGCGGCGCGACATGCAGATGGTCTTTCAGGACCCGTACGCGAGTCTCAACCCGCGCAAGCGGGTGGGGCAGATCATCGGCGATCCGATGAAGATCCACGGGACGGGGTCGCGGGATGAGCGCAAGCGCCGGGTTCAGGAGCTGCTCGACACGGTGGGCCTCTCGCCGGAGCATTACAACCGCTTTCCGCACGAGTTCTCGGGTGGCCAGCGCCAGCGGATCGGGGTTGCCCGCGCCCTCGCCCTCCGGCCGCGGCTGATCGTCGCCGATGAGCCTGTATCCGCGCTTGACGTTTCGATCCAGTCGCAGATCCTGAACCTCTTCGAGGATCTCCAGAGCGAGTTCCACCTGACGTACCTGTTCATCGCTCACGACCTCGGCGTCGTCCGGCATGTCAGCAACCGGATCGCCGTGATGTACCTCGGGAAGATCATGGAGCTTTCGCCGGCGGAGGAGCTGTACGTCCGGCCGATCCATCCGTATACCGAGGCGCTGCTCTCTGCGGTGCCGATTCCGGATCCCGATCTCAGCGAGCAGCGCGAGCGGATCGTCCTACAGGGGGACGTGCCGAGCCCGGTCAACCCGCCGTCCGGCTGCCGCTTCCATCCGCGCTGCCGGTACATGACGGACATCTGCAGGGAGGTGGAGCCGCCGCTCGTGGATTACGGCAAGGGCCACCTCGCGGCCTGCCACCACCCGCTGAACGTGGATCAGGCGACGCTCGAGCGAGCAACAGTCGCGACGCGGCATACACCGGACACGGCGGACGAGCGGGCGTTTCCGACCGAGCCCTCCGGGCCGTCCCAGCGAATCCCTGAGTCGAGGTAGGTCCCCCTAAAGAGGGAGTCCGGGACCGCCGATGAGAGGGCCATGGACGCTGCCGAGCGCAAGGAAATCCTCTCCCGTTACATGGACCACCAGCGGCGGTTCGAGGCCGTCGCGGCCAGGCGCCAGAACGGGCAGGCCGAGGTCATTCCGCTCGCCGGCCCGCTCCGCGAGCTGGAGCAGGAGCCGACGATGCGGGAGATCGAGGTACTCCAGTTGATCTCCGACGGTCTCGTGAACCGCGAGATCGGGAACCGCCTGTTTCTCTCTGAGGAAACCGTCAAGTCGCACGTCCGCCACCTGCTGGCCAAGCTCCAGGCGCGGTCGCGAGCGCATGCAGTCGCCGTCGGATTCCGCCGCGGGCTAATCGGCTAACGCGCGCTCGATCTAGGCGGCGCAGGCACCACTCGAGCAGGCCGGTTTTCCACCTCTGTGGAAATCCCTCAACAGGGGGATGCCCACATACTGTGGAAAATCGAAGCTACGCGGGCTCTACCACTCTCGGACCGCGCCTGCGAATGAGGCACGCGCGAGCGCAAGAAGAGTCTTACGCAAATCGGACTCCCTTCGGGGACTGACGGCAAGGGTCTTATACCCCTTTTGGGGGAGGATTTCAACGATTTGATGACAGTTTCGGCAAGATTGGATCGGATTTCGGCAGGATGTGGGCTTCTCGAGGCATACGTCGGCACTGCCGTTTTGGTCTGTCTCGGTTACGCGGTCGCCCTCCTGGGGGCGGGTTACCGAGTAGGCCCAGCGTCAGTTGTCCTCGCCTTATGCGGCGTCGGCATCTATACAGAACGAAACAGCGTTCGTATCACGTCAACGACGGTGGTCTCGAACTCGTTGATGCCAGCGCTCCTAGGAGCGACGCTATTCGGACCGATCGCGGGGATGCTTGTCGCGGCGGCGCCGAACGTGGTCGACCTGTGGAGCCCCATCGACCGCCGTCTATTGAAATGGGCGTCGTACAGCGCGACACGCGGAATCGCGGGCGGCACCGCCGGCCTCGCGGCGATTCACGCGCAGCACGCGATCGCATCCGAAGTAGGCGGAATAGCACTAGCAACGACCCTTGCCGCTGTTCTCCTCGAGGGCCTCGATGTCGTCTTCGCAGCTGTTATGAGGCGAGTACGTGGCAACGGAGCTATGGGCGACATCGTTCGCCAAATTGCCCCGATGACGCTTGTCTCAATCCAGTTGTACGCACCACTTGCCGGTCTGCTCGTCCTCGTATATCGCGAAGTCTCACCGTGGACGCTTCCTCTGTTTCTCGTCCCAGCACTCGCCGCGCAACGGCTCTACGCCCTTTATCAGACACAGCGAGATTTGACCGCGGATGTGACGAGCGCGAACCAGCGGCTTGAACGAGCGAGTCTTTCATTCGCGACTGCGCTGGTTGCGACACTTGATGCTCGCGACAGGTACACAGCTGGCCACTCAGCAGCTGTCGCCGTTTACTCGCGAGACATCGCTGTGCGAATGGACCTCTCAGGGAGCGATCAGCGCCTAGCACACCTATGCGGATTGGTGCATGACATAGGAAAAGTCGGGCTGCCGCCTGGTCTCTTGGAGAAATCGGGTGCCCTCACTCTCGAGGAACGGCGCGTGATGGAAAGGCACAGCGAGATCGGCGAGCGAATCCTCTCGAAGGTTGAGGACTACGCCGAGATCGCAACAGTCGTGAGGCATCATCATGAGCGAGTGGACGGCCTGGGCTATCCCGACGGTCTCGGCCGAGATGAGATCCCGATCATCTCTCAAATCATTGCAGTCGCGGACGCATATAACGCTATGACGTCCGATCGTCCATACCGTGACGCGATGCCGAGTCGCGTAGCGCGACTCCGGCTTGCTCAGGCGGTTGAAAGCCAGTTCGACACCAGTGTCGTCGCCGCGTTTGAGGCGATCCTCGCAGGAGCGACCGATGACTATCGACTGGGCGTTGGTTCGAACTTCACGTTCAGCGGTCGATGGGAGGCTTCACAGGGTCTCGAGGTGACTGACCGCGACGAGAGCCGCCTCCGTTCGCGAGTGGACACCGAGCTTCTCGAAAATGTTGCGCAGATGGACTTTTACAGTCACTTCGCTGATGAACAGAAGCTCAGCAATACGCCGATTCGGCAGGCCTTCGGCAACTAGACGCAAGACTTCAGTCTCGCGCTTTGATAGATCGCCAATCTGATCCCGTTCAATTGCAATACCTGCGAGTCGGGCGAGCGTTGCATCTCGCGCACGCTTCAAAACGTCAGTCAGATCGTTGATGTGATGGCCTCGAGTGTTGAGGACATGCAAGATTGTTGGAAACGTGCGATAGGCGCAGACGAACGCGTGGAAGCACCCGACGCGCATTGAGTCACTGAATTTGGCTCGCGCAGTTTGCGCGGCGCGGTCCGGCTGGCATTGGATTTTCACAACGACATTGGTCCACTCCGCGAGCTCGCGCGCCTCTAGCGATCGCGTCAAGTCGTGGACCTCAGCCGCTAGTCGAAGCGCACTTTTGGCGTCCCCTGCTGTTGCCGCGGCGAGAGCCCGGGCTGCGACGAGTTCGCCGCGTATCCCGCTTGTTACGTCCAATCGCGCGCCCTCCGCGATCGAAATGGCCGCGGAAAGGTTTCCCTGACACAAATGTAGTCTCGAACGATGGACGGCAAGATTTGCGATGTTGAAGTCATCCTGGGAGGCGCGAGCGAGCCGTTCGACCTGATTGAAGGTACGTTGAGCTTCCGCAAAACGCCTTATGCCAGTTTGAGCTGCACCGCGAAACGTTAGGGCGTGCGGCGAAGCGAAATCGAGCTTATAGTCGCGAATGAGTGCAAGTTCTTCTTCTACGACCTGCATTGCGAGGTCATATCTCCCAGCCAGCACAAGATTCATCGCATAGCCGTTCAGAAAGGCGGTCTTGGCCATAGGGTCATCGACGCGGTTCAGTAGAGGGAGCGCAGCCTCTGCCTCTGCTATCCCTTCTGTAACGGTTGAAGTGCCGCGGAAGGCATAGCTGAGCTTCGCGTTCGCCAGTCGAAGCCGGCTTAGCGGCGTCGTGGTAAGCGATTCAAGCTGATGGAACAGCTCCGATGGATCCCTCTCGAGTTCGAGCGTCGCCGTCAGTAGCCCCCAGAGGCCGTTTAGGCGGTCGACTTCGGTGTGAGCACTTTTGAGGGCGGCACTGTGATGTTTTAGAGCCCTTTCTGTGCGATTTTGGTGATAAGCCGCCTGCCCAGCTCGATACAGTGCGCGCGACTTTTGGCTGAAGTCGGGGTCGCGTGCGCTTTGGATCGCAGCTGCCTCCGACTGAGCGTACCGAGCGGCACGGAAGGTCAATTCGGCCGTTGCAAGATCAACCGCTGGAGTATTCATGCGGCATGCGACGGCATGGTCGAGCCACGGTGTCACAGACTCAAGACGGTTTTCCGTCAGAAGTTCCGTTAGGACTGCATCGGTTGCTGTGTTAAGAGCCTCGGAGTCCGGGAAATCTCGCGTTAGAACGAAGATATCGTCGAAGAGGTTGCGCTCGAACAGGAACCATACGACCGAGCTAAGCGCGACTTCGCGATCGGAAGCGCTAGCGGTCGATCGCCGGCGCAAGAAGTCACGGATCAGGCTGTGCATCTGAAAGGTGGTAGCCGTGGTGCGTTCGAGGAAACCGAGGCGCATCCCGCCGTCGACCGTGTGCTCGAACGCTTCATGGAGGAGATGGCTTGCGATTTCCGACGTGATTGATGGCGCAAAAGAAAGGAGGGCGAGCCCTTCACGAACCTGAGAATCGGCCTCCTGGAACAGCTCCTCAGCGAAGAATTCGTAAAGCGAACTCTCGACTGTCTCGGCTGGGACGCGCGCGAGAGACGCGTCAGCGGCAAGCCCGATAACGGCTGGCCAACCATCTGCGAGCGCGATTAGACCAGGAGCCTTAGTGCGAGCCTTGTGCAGGACTTGCCCCGCTTCGTCACGAGTCATCGCGAGGACACTCTTCCCGAGCTCTTCGATCTCGCCGTAGATCAGCCGGCGAGTCGTCGCCCACGACGGTCGGACTCGGGTCGAGATCAGCGCCTGGCACTTCGACGCGGTGAGGAACGAATCGATGAGCGCCTCTACCTCC
>JBKPJA010000106.1:0-7335 GCA_046730515.1 Actinomycetota bacterium
CGCGGCGGCGGACGCGAGGATCACGAACGCCGTCCATCCTTGCGCATCCTGGATGTGTCCGAGAAACGGAAGCGTGACCGCCGCGGCGATGATCGCGACGAGTCCGTAATAGATCTTCGCGTTGCGCGGCAAGGGGTCGTCCCGACCGTGGCGGGGTTCGGCCGTCAGGGCGATGTCGGTGGGAACCGAGCTCATCTCTCTTGTCAGTCGCTCCTTCTTCCGCGTCGCGCGGGGCCGCAGCCAAGAAGGAAGGGACCGCGGGACGGTCGCCGCCCGCCTGGCGCAAACCGCAAGCTAGGTCGGCTCCTGAAGCCGGGCATCCCCCTTTCGGGCAACACTCGATCGATTCACCCATCCGGGGTAGGAACCGCGGTCGATAGCCTCTCGCGAACGTGCGTCTACCGGTTCCTCTCGGTGTGGAAGTTGCCGCGGCGCGTGCTGCCGGGAGCCTGTCGCGGCTCGCGCGCACGGGGGGCGGCACGACCGTTCCCGGCAAGTTGCTCTGGAAGCTCGACCCCGGCGCGGTCGACCGACTCGCGGCGCGTCTTCCGCTCGGCTCCGCTCTCGTCTCGGCGACGAACGGCAAGACCACGACTACGGCAATGGCTGCGGAGATCCTTGCGGCTCGCTATCGGCTCGCGCACAACAGCTCGGGTGCGAACCTCGTCTCCGGCGTCGCGTCGACACTGCTCAATGCGCGCGACGCGCAGCTCGGTTTGTTCGAGGTGGACGAGGCTGCGCTCCCCGAGGTCGTTTCGCGCGTGCGACCGCGCGCGGTGTGTCTCGCCAATCTCTTCCGTGACCAGTTGGATCGGTACGGCGAGCTCGAACACGTTGCCGAGCGTTGGCGCGGCGCAGTACGCATGCTCGATCCCTCCGCCGCGCTCGTCGTGAACGGCGACGATCCACAGGTCGGGGATCTCGCGCGTGAACGGACCGACGCCCTCGTCTTCGGCGTCGACGATCGACGTCACGCGCAGCCGTCGCTCCAACACGCTGCGGACTCCAAGTACTGCGTGCGTTGCGGCACGCCGTACATGTTCTCGGCTGCTTACGTCGGTCATCTCGGTGAGTACACATGCCCGTCCTGCGGACACGGCCGCCCACCGTTGAACGTGCGCGCGCGGGAGATCGAGCTCGCCGGCCTGTCGGGTGCGTCGTTCACGCTCGACCTTCCGGACGGAACGCAAAGAGTGCGACTGCGCGTTCCGGGTCTCTACAACGTCTACAACGCGCTTGCCGCCGCGTCGCTGGCGCGTGCGCTCGGGTCGCCGCTCGACGAGATCGTCTCGGGCCTCGAGCGCTTCGATGCGGCGTTTGGTCGCTTCGAGCGCATCCCGCTCGGGGATCGCGGGCTGCTCATGCTTCTCATCAAGAATCCCGCGGGCGCGAACGAGGCGGTGCGCACGATCGTCGACGGAGGGCCGCCTCGAGTCGTCGTGATCGCGCTCAACGACGACACTGCGGACGGACGTGATGTGTCGTGGATCTGGGATGTCGACTTCGAACCGTTACTCCCGGGCTTGCTAAAGCTGATCGCGACCGGCGACCGCGCCGCCGAGCTCGCGCTTCGGTTCAAGTACGCAGGGCTCGACGCGGAGGCGATCGAGGTCGTCCCCGTCCTCGAGCGGGCGCTCGACCGCGGCCTCGAGCTCACGCCCGTGGGCGACGAGCTCACCGCCCTCCCCACCTACACCGCGATGCTCGCGCTGCGCAAGATCGTGTCGGAACGCGGTTTCGTGCGTCCCTATTGGGAGCGGGCCGCGTGAAGATCCGTGTTGCACACCTCTATCCGGATTACCTCAACATCTACGCCGATCGCGGCAACATTGCGGTGCTCGAACAGCGAGCGGACTGGCGGGGTCACGAGCTCGAGGTGCGTGGCGTGAGCGTCGGCGACGCGCTTCGTCCCTGGGACTTCGACCTGCTGTACGTCGGCGGCGGCCAGGACCGCGAGCAGGCGCTCGTCGCGCCGGATCTCGTGGCGAAGCGCGACGGCGTCATCGCCGCGGTTGCCGACGGGGCCGCCGTGCTCGCCGTCTGCGGCGGGTATCAGTTACTTGGGCGGTCCTACCGCGGCTTCCACGGCGAGGATCTGCCGGGGATCGGCCTCTTGCCGCTGGAGACCGTGGCCGGCGAGCGGCGGATGATCGGGGACGTCCTGCTGGAGTGCGAGCTCGAGCCCGGGATGCGACGGACGCTCGCGGGCTTCGAAAATCATGCGGGCCGGACGCGGCTCGATCCGGATGCCGAGCCGCTCGGCCGCGTCATCGCAGGCTTCGGCAATGACGGCGAGAGCGGCTACGAGGGTTGTCGTGTGGGCGGCGTGGTCGGCACGTATTTGCACGGGCCATTGCTCCCGCGCAATCCGTGGTTCGCGGATTGGGTGCTCTCACAGGCGCTCGGGCATGCAACGGGCGGCGACCCGCCTGATCTCGAACAGCTGCCGGACGAGTTGGAGGCCGAAGCCCATCAAGTGTCGGCAAGCCGCGCGCGCGACCGCGGCGGCCGCCTCTAGCTTCTGGGTACGCGCGCGCGCCCCCGCCCGGGTGGGGCACCACCCCACCACCCTCGGCTTCGACGTTACCCAGAAAAGTCGCGCATGTGTGTGGCGAAACTGCGCCGAATGTGCATCAAGGCGCCCACAGAGCGCCGAGATAGACGGCGGGGTCTCCCGGCTGCCACCGCTGGAGGAAGCGCTGAATCGGCGGATGTAGCACCACTCCGTCGAGGTCGCCGACCGCGAAGAGCCGGTGCCCGCGCACGGCAGCATCGCGAGACGTGACGGCTTCGAGCGAACGGCCGCCGAGATCACCCGCGAAGATGATGTGCACGACGTGCTTCGGCGCGAAGCTGCGCACCGGCGCGATCGAGTCGACGATCGCAACCGGCCCCTCCAGCGGCAACTCGTCGTCAATGCCGATCTCCTCCGACAGCTCGCGGTGCAGGGCGTCGACCAGGCTCTCGCCCGAATTCACGCCTCCGCCCGGCAGGAGCCAGTACTCCTTCTCCGCCTTCTCATGGCGGCACAGGAGGACGCGTTCGCGCCATTGCAGGATCGCCGAGACGCGGATGCGCGGTTCCATCAGTGCCTCGAGGACCCGAAGCCGCGCACGCCCCGGTCGGTGTCGGGCAGCTCATCGACCTCGACGAGATCGACCGACGCGACCGGCACGACCACGAGCTGCGCGATGCGCATCCCAGGCTCGACGACGAACGGCTCGTCGGCGTCGGTGTTGAGGAGGATCACGCGCAGCTCCCCGCGATAGCCGGCGTCGACGAGGCCGGGCGTGTTCACGATCGAGATGCCGTGCCGCGAAGCGAGACCCGAACGCGGCTGGACGAACCCTGCATGCCCCTCCGGAATGGCGACCGCGATGCCGGTGCCGACGACGGCACGTTCGCCCGGCGCAAGCTCGACGCGTTCACACGCGACGAGATCGAGCCCCGCGTCGCCTTCGTAGGCCCGCTCCGGAAGCACTGCGTCAGGACGCAGGCGGCGGAATGCCAGCTCGATCAACGGGCGTGCGCGGCTGAGTCCGCCTCTGCTTCGGCGACGACGTATTCCGCGAACCGGCGAAGCTCGCGGCGCGGAAGCCTCGCCCGCACGAGCACGCCGTCCGCGTGATCTTCACGCTCGTCGATCGGCGCGCCCAACGCATAGAGCTCGGCGAGCTTGCCGCCCTCCTCGTAGGGAAGCAGCAATCGCACCGGTTCGAAGCGATCCGCAAAGCGCTCGGCGATGCGCTCCCGTAACGCGTCGACGCCCTCGCCCGACAGCGCCGAGACCTGCAACGCGTCTGGGAAACGATTCGCAATCCGCCGTCGCAACAGAAGGTCGGCCGCGTCGATCTTGTTCACGACGACCTCGACAGGCAGCTCGTCCGCACCGATCTCGTGAAGAACGGCGTTCACCGCGCGCACCTGCTCGTCGAGCTGGTGGTCGGAGGCGGTCGCATCGACGACGTGCAACAGCAGATCGGCGACGAGCGTTTCCTCGAGAGTCGCCGCGAACCCTTCGATCAGCTGCGTGGGCAGCCGCCTGATGAAACCGACGGTGTCGGTGACGAGATACCGCCGCCCGTCGTAGTCGAAGCCGCGCGTCGTCGGGTCGAGCGTCTCGAAGAGCCGGTTCTCGACCGATACCTCTGCGCCCGTGAGCGTATTCAGCAACGTCGACTTGCCGACGTTCGTATAGCCGGCCAGCGCGACGGTCGGGGTCTCCGCCCGACGGCGGCCCTTGCGGCGGATGTCGCGCTGTTTCCGAAGCTCCTTGAGGCGGCGACGAAGCAACGTGATCCGGCGACGGGCAAGACGACGGTCGGTCTCGAGCTGGGATTCGCCTGGGCCTCGCGTGCCGACGCCCCCGCCGAGGCGCTCAAGGTGCTGCCAGAGGCCGCGCATGCGCGGGAGGTTGTATTCGAGCTGGGCGAGCTCGACCTGCAGCTTGCCCTCGGCGGTCGTCGCATGCTGGGCGAAGATGTCGAGGATCAGCTCCGTCCGGTCGACGACCCGTGCCTGCAGGACATCCTCGAGCGTCCGCTGCTGCGAGGGGTCGAGCTCGTCGTCCACGAGCAGCACCTCCGCGCCGGCCTGCTTGTATTCGCGCTTGAGGTCCTCGAGCTTCCCCTTGCCGAGGTAGGTGCGCCGCTCCGGCTGCGGCCGACGCTGGACGACCTCGCCGATCGGTTCGACGAGTGCGGTGCGCGCAAGCTCTCGCAGCTCGGCCAGCTCGTCGTCTGGATCGACTCCCTGGGCCAGCACGGCTGCGATGAACCCGCGCTCCAGCGCGGGATCCGGCTGGCGTGGGACCACGGTCATCATTATGGAGCAATGCAGCTCTCCACCGTCCTCCGCGCCACAGGCACGTATCCCTTCGTCAAGCTCGAGCAGGCGAAGCGCCGGCTCGCTGCGGAGGGCGTCGAGCTGATCGACTTCGGCAAGGGCGATCCGATGGAGGCGACCGACCCAGCGATCCGGCAGGCGCTTGTCGACTCCCTCGAAGAGCGGATGGGCTATCCGCTCGCGGAGGGCCTTCCCGAGCTGCGGAAGGCGGTCGCCGGGTGGTGCGGGCGGCGCTTCGGCGTCGAGCTCGATCCCGAGACGGAGATCGTGCCGACGTACGGCTCGAAGGAGGCGATCTTCCTCCTCGCGCAGGTCCTCGTCGATCGCGACTCCGAGCGCCGGCTGGTGTTGACGACCGAGCCTGGCTACCCGGTGCCGGACCGCGGCGCGACCTTCGCCGGCGCCGAGGTGCAGCAGTTGCCGCTGCTCGAGGAGAACGCATTCCTGCCGGATCTCGACGCCGTCGACGACGAAACGTGGGAACGCGCGGCGATCGTCTGGATCAACTACCCGAACAATCCGACCGGCGCGGTCGCTCCGCTCGATTTCCTCACGAAGCTCGCCGAGCTTTCGCGTGAACACGACCTTCTGTTGGCGGCCGACGAGGCATACACGGAGCTCTGGTTCGAGCTGCCGCCTCATTCCGCGCTCGAGGTCCGTGAACGAGGCAACGTCGCCGTCTTCAACACCCTCAGCAAGCGGTCGTCTATGACTGGCTATCGCTCGGGGTTCGTAGCCGCGCAACCGGAGCTGATCTCGGCGCTGAAGCAGTTCCGGCCGTCCGTCGGCACGGCGCCGCAGGAGTTCGTGCAGCGCGCTTCGGTTGTCGCGTGGAACGACGAGTGTCACGTCGAACGGACGCGTGCGATCTACGCACGCAAGCGGGCTGTGCTGTTGTCGGTGCTCGAACGGAAAGGGATCCGCGTCGCGGGGAGTCAGGCGACGATGTACCTCTGGCTGGAGGTCCCGGGTACCGAGAGCTCCGAGAGCTTCGCCGAGCGGATGCTGGAGCACGGCTTGATCGTCTCGCCGGGCTCGTTCTTCGGCGGCGCCGGAGAGGGCTATTGGCGAATTGCGCTCGTTCCGACGGAGGACGAGTGCCGTCGGGCGGCGGCGATACTCGACGCCGTACTGTGAACGCGGAACGCGTCGAGGAACTGATCGCCGCGCTTGACCGCGGCGACGTGCGCGTCGCCCAGCCCGACGGCGACGGCTGGCGCGTCAACCCGGAAGCTCAGGAGGCGATCCTCGCCTACTTCCGATTGCGCGAGATGGAGCCACAGGAAGTCGGGCCGTTCGAGTATCACGACAAGATCCCGCTCAAGCACGACTACGCGAAGCTCGGCGTCCGTGTCGTCCCGCCCGGAGTAGCGCGCTACGGCGCGTATCTCTCGCCGGGCGTCGTGATGATGCCGAGCTACGTGAACATCGGCGCCTGGGTCGGCCCGCGAACGATGGTCGACACGTGGGCGACGGTCGGGTCGGGCGCGCAGATCGGCGCCGACGTCCATCTCGCCGGCGGCGTCGGGATCGGCGGTGTGCTCGAACCGCCCGGCTCGCAGCCCGTGATCGTCGAGGACGGCGCCTTCATCGGCTCGCGGGCGATCCTGACGGAGGGCGTGCGCGTCGGCGCGGCAGCGGTGCTCGGCCCCAACGTGTCGCTCACCCGGACGGTGCCGATCATCGACGTTACGGGGCCCGAGCCCGTCGAGCATCGCGGCCACGTGCCGCCGCGCGCGATCGTCGTCCCCGGCACGCGTCCGCGTGACTTCCCCGCAGGGACGTACCACCTCGCGTGCGCGCTGATCATCGGCTGGCGCAGCGAGGCGACGGATCTGCGCGTCAGCTTGAACGAGGCCCTGCGCGACCTTCCTGGTTAACGCACTGAGTGCAGGGCGTCGAGGTACGCGCCGTACCCGGACGGCGTCGACCACTCCTGCGCGCTTTCGATCGCCGTGCCCTCTCCCCACTCGTTGAACGTCTCGACGAGGTGCCAGGGCAACGGCGACGTGTTCATGTCCGCGACGCTCTGATCCCAACGCGAAAGGTCACGCTGCAGCGACGGATCGCCGGGACGGACGAGCGGCCGTACAAAACCCGGTGAGATTCCGAACTGGTACGGCGGCAGGTAGAGCTCGGACTGCGACGGGTTGTACACATGCCATCCGTCGGGCTGGCTTGGGCAATCGCGGAACCCGTACACCAGCCGAACCTCGCCGCCGTACCCGGTAGGCGTGCCCGCGACGATCTCGGAGGTGCCGTTCCGGTTCGTGTCGACGGCAGCGAGCGAGATGGCGCCTCTGACGCTCGAGTCGAACGCGCCGAATTCGGCGAACTGAACCGCCTCCGAACCGAGCAGCGAGAAGATCCGGACAGGGACGCCGTCGCCGTCCGTGATGATGTCCGGGTAGCCGTCGCCGTTCGCATCTCCGACGGCAACGGAGAGGTCGCCGGTGTAGCCCGCGTACGGATGGAACTCGGGGTACACCT